>NZ_JBHTSV010000006.1:0-156982 GCF_042794925.1 Brachybacterium sp. NPDC056505 | reverse complement strand
TCGACTACCGCACCCCCGCAGCGGTCGAAGCGTCCTACACTCACCCCACGACGACCGCGCCCGCCTAACCACGGAACGAAACCCAGGGCGCTTCATCGCGATCTCAGACCTTCGCGGCGTGCTTCGACAGGCCGAGCGCCCCGTTGATGTAGTCCATAGCGATTCCGCGCGCACTAGCCCTCACGGACTCCGGCTGGCCCTGGATGACGAGAACGCCGGCCGTCGCTTCTGTGGCCCATGTCTCGACGTTCACTCGGACGTGAGTCTCGCCGGTTCGCTCCGCCTTCTCGCGGTGCGTCTTGATGACGCTCTGCGCGCTCTTGTAGATCATCTCGACGACCATCTCGGCGCGCTTCACCGGGTCGACGGAACTGAGGGTCACGAGCTCGGTGCCTTCGAGGTTGGCCGTGTTGGTCTCGGCCTCAAGGAACTCGTCCGGAGTCTGGCAGGAGGGGCACAGGAGCCCGACCGGATACCCCTGGAAGAAGTTGACGTTCCACATCGCCGCGTTGGAGAGCATCTCAGAGTAGAGGCGCTTGCATCGCGTGCAGGCGCTGAGGCTGGTGGGTGCAGTGGTCATCGTAGGTTCGCTTTCTGGTGGTAGTTCGACTTCTCGTCGCTCTTCGAGCTCTTCCCCGGAGCAGCTGTGCTGCTCCTTCGCTTGTCGCTCTTCATGCTTTCCCCCGGAGCAGCTGTGCTGCTCCTCAGCCGGACGCTGTCCGGCTCACCGCGGCGTCGCTCATGCATCCCTGCCCGCGAAGGCCTCGTCACTGGCGCGAGCAGGCTTCGCCTCGAGCTCACGCTCTTACGACTTCCGCGCCCATCGGCGCAGCTCATCACTGAGCACGTCGTGCAGACGTATGACCAGGCGGGAGTGGAGTGACACAGCCCCTTGCTGGGGTCTTCTGGGGCAAGTTGCGTCGATTTGACAGCATGGATAGGATCTCCTCGACCTGCGGGAGCACGAAAGTCTCTTCAAGACTCACCCCGGGTCGGCTATGCCGACCGAGTCACCCCCGCAGGGTCGAGGAGGAGCGCGAGCACGTAGCCGATGACGTCACGGGCGCGGACCCTTTCAGCGCTCGATTGCTGAGGCTCCTACGGATCGCTCGCTCCAGATGCAGTTCTCTCCAACATGGAGCACGTTAAGCCGACCCGTCACCTCGACGGAGCCATCGATGTAGATGTGTCCGTGATCCGCGTAGACCGTGTGCTGCTCAGGGTCCCCGTGGAGCTGAAAGGTTTGCACGTGCCCTGCGACGATCGTCTTGCCGACCTCGTGTGACCCGACAGAAGCTGGGTACTTCTCCGTGAAGACGTAGTCCGGCGTCGCCTGTCGCCAGAGTTCGCCCGCCTCCTCATCGAGGCCGGCGTGCACCCAGATGTGGTGCTCTGTTTCGTGAACGAGGGGCAGTCGACGCATCCACGCGACAAGGCGTCCGTGGTGACCGAGGATGGCCCGCTTGAGGTTGCGGTTCATCGTCTCGCCGTCGAGATCGGAGGAGTCATCGCCCGGAGACTCGTGACCGAGGGCGTCGGCCAGTTCCAGGGGGGACAGGAACGAGCGGACAGTGGTGAAGTCTCGATCAGCTAGGAGCCAGCTGTAGTCCTCGTCGTCGCCGTCCAGCCAGTCGAGGAAGGCTGTGTCGTGGTTCCCGAGGAGCGCGACCACGCGGCCGCCGTAGCGCTGATGAGTCCGATGGGCGAGCTGCAGAACGCCCGCACTATCGGGTCCGCGGTCTACGTAGTCGCCGAGAAGCATCAGGTGGGCGTCTGCGTCCCGGTCGAGTCCGATGAGATCCAGGGCCGCGGCGAACTGCTCCCGATGGCCGTGGATGTCAGAGAGCGCGTAGTAGCTGGGCACCGCTCCATTCTCGCCCACGAGGCGTTGTCTACCGCGGAGCGGCTCGGAGCGCTCGCCCCGAGCCGTCTGTAGAGAACCTGATGCAGCAGCAGCTGAAGCAGCTCTTAGCGCTCTGCATCGAGGGGGAGCCACCACACAGGCCCGGTCCGCCACCGCCGAAAGCCTTGGTCTTCGTAGGCGTGGCACAGCCGAGCGAGCGCCGCGTCGCGTTCAGGGCCCCACTCCATCGGACCCTCAGGCGTCAGGGGCTCGGGCCTGAAGACCACTATCGTCTGCTGTGGAAGAAGGCCGAAAATCTCGAGGACCTGGGGAACGAGCTCCTTGGACAGGCGGTATCCGCGCCACTTCTCCTCAAGCGTCAGGCGCGTCATGAGGACGGCGGCCGTCGGCTCGTCGAACCGATCGAGGAGTGCATCGGCTTCCTTTCCAAGCTCAGCTGCGTCATCGTCATACTGGTCGCCTGAGAACGCGAGCTCGTGGTCCGTGACGTCCCAGTGGGCGGTGGTTACGAGACCGTGGATTCGACCTGCAAGGTGCACCTGGTCATCAAAGGAATTGATCATCTCGACCCACGCGCTGAAGCGTCGCAGTTCGTTGTGCGGGGAGATATCGCTCGGAAGCTCAACTTCGACGGAGGGAACGTCGACCAAGAATTCCTCGTCGTCCGGAGTGAAGATGGTGTCGCTCACCGCCGACCATCTCCGACAAGACGCTCCTCGACCCATGCATCAAGGTCTGAGACGCGGTACAGCACGCCGGCGCGAGGTCCGTCGTGGAGCTTGGCGTAACGCGGGCCCGTTCCCGCCATGCGCATCTTCGCGAGCGTCTTCGGCGAGAGGTTGAGGTAGGCGGCAGCCTGGTCGCCGCGGAAGGCGACGGGCGTGATGGTCAATTCTGTCATGGTGCAGCGCTCCGGCAACTTGCTAGGGCTCCGCTGCACTGACCTGCGCCGGGGGCGGATTGTTCCCCGGCACATCACGCTGATCACGGCCCGTGGTGCTGCACAAGGTCGCGTGTCCTGGTCTGTCGCCACCCAGGACGCCAAGATCGAGGCGGAAACCTGGTGGCGAACCGGGCTGAACCAACCTCTGAAGTCGTGTACGTCCATAATACTCGTCGACCGCTCCTATCGCTACAGTTCGTCCTAGAAGGCGTCCCGAATTGTCGGGGCTCAGAATGTCTCAGCCTGCGTAGATCGCGGCTCGCGCTTCGGTGGCCATCTCTACCGGCATTGCTGACGTGTAGTAGTCCAACGCGACCTGTTCGGTGTGTCCTAGCTGCTGCGCTCGTGCGGCCGGCGGAATACCCACTGCCATCAGCTGCATGTTCATCGTCGCGCGCCAGATGTGCGTGAGATGGCCCGGCATCGACAGCTTCGCGATGCCCAGTTCCTCCGCGACCAGGTCGTACAGCGCTCGTGCTTCTGCTCGAACCTTGGACAGCTCCCACACCTTTGTTCTGTCTCCAGCTTGGCCGACGATCAGAGCATCCTCCGGGTCCTCCGGGTGGGCGAGGAGAAGCTCGCGGATGTGCCAGATCGTCCTCTCGTCGAGGACATGAGCCAGGCGCGGAACCTTCCCCTTGGCGATTGCCTTGTCGACATCGATCGCCATGTGCGCTGCATCGTCGCGGACAAGCCCTCTCCACGCCTGACGGGCCTCCGAGATCCTCAAGCCCGTTCCCGCCTGGATCAGCGTCACCGAGATCATGTTCCGCCTCATGGCGACTCGATGCTCGAGTCCCCAACGTCCCCGCTTGGGAGCTGTGATCCCTTGTGATGGGTCCATGTCGACCAAGAAGTCCATGACGCGGTTGTACTCGTCCCGCGTCAGCGCGACCGTCTGCCCCCCGGAAGCCACTTCGCGCTGGCGTGCCATGGAGCTCAGGTCGATCCGCTCTCCCTTGATCGGGTTGGTCTCGAGGAGTTCATGTCGACGGAGATCTCGGAAGACCCATCCGGTGAGAACCGAGCGCGCCCGTCGCGAGGTCTCTTTGCCGTGGAGCCGTGCGATCTCCTGAAGGCAGGCTTCGATCGCGAGAATCTTCGCGGCGGCCTGGATCGTCTTCGGGCCGAGTGCCTTGTCGTGCTGGGTCGCTTCGTGTGACAAGCCGTCGCACTTCCCAATCAGCAGATCGAGCGATGCCGAGTACGCCTTGCGCGTCGTCACGGAGAGACCTGGCGCTTTGGCGATGTCTGGTCTGACGACCGCTTCGCAGAACTCTGCGAAGGACGATCGCTTCGTCCAGTCGGACGCGCCGCCTCGAGTGTGCTCCTCGAGCATGCGCTTGGCGGTAGCCCGGGCCTTGGTGCGAATCGCGGTGTCCGTGCTCCGGGGTGACCCCTGGGTGAACTTGCGTGTGGTCTTCGCGTTTCCCGGGAGCCGGATCGTCCACGCCAGGCGTCGATAGAGCACCTTGCCTTCTGCGTCGCGCTCCTCAGTCACCTGCACTCGGTCGATGCTGTGCTCGCCCTCGCCGAGCCGGGTGGTCGCGGCTCGCGTCCGTTGCTTCGTCATGCCTCAAGACTATACGCAGAGCTATACGCAAGATTCGCGCAATCCGGGGTGTTCGGGAGTCTTCTGGAGTAATCCAGACGCGTCCGGATGCGCTCGTGACCTGCATGGAAGGGTGCAACTACCAGGGGACTCGCAGTATTGGCCGCGATAACCCGGAGGTCGTAGGTTCAAATCCTGCCCCCGCTACGAAGAGAAGGCCCCCGATCCGGAAACGGATCGGGGGCCTTCGGCTTTTCCGGTGCAACGCGGCGGCGGACCACGGGCGCTCGGGTTCAGCGCCCGATGGTCCGGAGGATCTCCTCGCTCACGGCGCCCGGCTCGGTGAGCATGACCAGGTGACCGGAGTCCTGGGCCAGCACGTGGCGTCCGGCGGCGGTGCGGCCCGCGCGCTCGCGGTGAGCCGCGTTCATCTGCGCCCGCACCGCGCGGCCCACGCCGGCGGCGCTCGCACCGGAGATCACCGTCACCGGGAACCCCGGGTCTTCCGCGGCTTCGTCGGCCGCCCCCAGCAGGCGGAGATCACCGGCCATGTCCGCGCTCTCGGCGAGCTGCGTCCTCACTGCCTGCGGGGTGTACATCTCCGTGCGCGAATCCGCCCGTGCGTGCTCGGGCAGCATCGGGACCGAACGCGCATACATCGGCCCCAGTGCGCCCAAGCGGGCCAATGGCGGGAACAGCACCGCTTGGAGGGCGTTCATGCGGGCGAAGCCGGGCGAGAGGTAGTAGGGGCACAGCTCGTCGGCCGGATCCACGAGCACGAGTGCCCGGACGCGCTCAGGGCGGCGCATCGCGGCAGCGCGCACGATCGGTCCACCCCAGCTGTGGCCGACGAGCACGACACCGTGCGCGGCCGTGCTGCGTCCCGCTCTCTCGAGACCGTCCAGGAGCGCATTCAGATCCCGCGCCAGGTTCTCGAGTCGACGAGGGCCGGACGCGCCGGGGCTGCGGCCCAGTCCCGCACGGTCGTACGCGATGGTGTGCACGGACTGTGCGAGCCGCTGGTGGACCAGCGCCCAGATCGACCGCGTGGAAGCTGCTCCCGCCTCCAGGACGACCGTCGGCCCGTCGTAGGGGACAGGCCCCGAATCCTCCGCGTGGATCACCCGATGAGGACCGATCGGGAGATCGATGCCTCGGGCGTTCAGCGGCGCGCACTCCATGGGATCCTCTCCGACCCGGCGCGGCGTCGAGCCTGTCGTCGGCGACTACGTCGGGTGCTCGAGCATAAGCGAGAAGAGGGCGCGAGCCCTCGCGGTCTGAGAAGATCAGCGCATGAACGACACCGCCGTCCCCGCCCGCACCCTCGTCTTCATCGGGGACTCGATCACCGACGCCGGGCGTCGCGAGGATCCGGAGCACCTCGGGTTCGGATACGTGCGGCTGATCGCCGAGCACTTCTCGGCCCATGAGCCGGATGCGAGGGTGCTGAACACGGGGATCGGCGGGAACCGCGTGCCCGACCTGGTGGCGCGGTTCGGTCCGGACTGCCTGGACCTCGCCCCAGACGTCGTCACCCTCTACGTGGGCGTGAACGACACCTGGCGCCGCTACGACAGCGACGACCCCACCTCCGTGGAGGACTTCGAGGCCGGATACCGCTATCTGCTCGACCAGCTCTCGGGAGCACGACCGGGCGTGCCGGTGCTGCTGATCCTCCCGTTCGTGGCCGACATCGACGAGGAGAAGGCCCGCTACCACGAGGACCTCGCTCCCAAGGTCGCCCGCGTCCGGGCGCTCGCCCGCGAGTTCGGCCACCCCCTCGTGGACACCGAGCGCGTGCTCGAGCGCGCCTACGCCGCCGGCCACACCCCGGCGACCATCGCCGAGGACGGCGTGCACCCGACGATCGCGGGGCACCGTCTGCTGGCCGACGCGTGGCTCGAAGCCTTCGCGACGGTGGACCCGCGGCGTTGACGCGGCCCGGCCGCCTCAGCGCAGCGGTCGGGCGGTGACGTCGATCGAGAGGAAGCCGCGGCGGAGCGTCCGGCGGTCCACGACGAGCAGCTCGTCGGGCCTCCACGGATTGCGCAACGAGACCTCGCCCGTCGCCGGGTCGCATCCCACGATCGCCATCACATGGTTCCCCGGCAGCGACCCGCGCGCCGTGATCACGCGGGGTGAGAGCGGATGCGTGGAGGCGAGCGCGGCGCGCCCCTCGTCGAGCCATTCCCGCAGGCGGTCGGGGCGGGGGAGCAGCACGTGCGTGCGCGTGGGGATCCCCGTGAGGAGTTGGAGGCCGAACCGCCCGAGCCCCCGACCGAGCATCCGGTACGACCCGGCGACATGGATCGCGGCGGCCTTCTCCACGAGGCCCGGCCATCCCGGTGCGTCGGCGGCGCCCCCGGGTGCGGATCCGGACCCAGTCCCAGACCCGGACCCAGCCCCGGCCCCGGACCGGGACTGGAGTGCGCCCATCCAGCGGCCCCGTGCGTCGACCGGCATCGCCCGATCGACCGCGATGCGCACGCGGCCCCCGCGCAGCAGGACTCCGACGCTGCTCGACCCGTCGTGCGCCCTGATCATCCCCGCGATGCGCGCGGGCGCCGCCTCGTGGATCGCGAGCATCGCCGCCGCCACCCAGCAGTCGCCGAACGCGCCCTGGCGGGGACGGGCCTCGAGGTCCAGCGCGGAGCCGTCGACGCGGAAGCCGACGCCCGCCGGGCCCGCGGACAGCACGCGCGCCCGCCGTGCAGGGACGACGAGCGCGCGCAGCCGGCGGCGCCAGCTCATGGGCGGGAGTGCCTGATCAGTGGGCTTCGACGGGCTCGACGTCCTGGCCGATGCGCGCCATGACCTCCCCGAACCAGGGCTGGGAGATGTCGAAGGCCTTGTGGCCGGCGATGCGCTCGAACTCGATCGCGCGCAGCAGATCGCCCCGCTCCTCGTCGTGCCCGATCACGCCGGTGCCGCCCTCGAGGGCGACCTGCACGGCGAGGTCCGTCATGGACTTGATGAGGCGCAGGTCCTCCGCGTTCGCCTTGGCCGAGCGCGAGAAGTATCCGGACTTCTGCACCATGACCTTCTCCGCGCCCAGGCGCTCTGCGAACTGCTTCGCGAACCACTGGCCGGGGTTGATGGTGTCGAGCTTGACGTGGCCGAAGGGGTCCTTCTCGGGCTCCTCGCCGCGCGCCTGCATCTCGGCGACGATCTCGGGGATGCCCGCGCCCTCGGAGAGGAAGATGTTCACGCAGCCGGCCTCGTCCATGACGGCCTTGAGGCGCTCGGCCTCGCCCTCGATGTCGAGCTTCATCTCGGGCAGGAACACGGCGTGCACGTCCCAGCGCTCGGGCGTGTGACCGATGCCGGGCAGCCACTGCTGCTGGGCGTGCCACTGCTGGTAGTACTCGGCGGCCTGCGCCGTGAGGTACCCGCAGGAGCGGCCCATGATCTCGTGGATGATCAGCATGCGCGGATTCGAGCCGTGCTCCGCGAGGACGTTCTGGGCGAAGACGCTGGTCTGCTCCGCGGCGGTCTTCGCGCCCAGGGACTGGCGGATCGGCACGATGTCGTTGTCGATCGTCTTGGGCAGTCCCACGACCTGCAGGTCGAAGCCGTTCTCGTGGAGATGCTTGGCCAGGTCCGCGGCGGTGGTGTTGGTGTCGTCGCCGCCGATCGTGTGGAGCACGTCCACGCCGTCGGCCTTGAGCTTGTTCGCAGCGACCTCGAGAGCGTCCTCGCCCTCCTGGATGAGGCCGCGCTTGACCAGGTCGGCGGTGTTGGTGAGCTTCACGCGGGAGTTGCCGATGGGGGAGCCGCCGTAGTTGTGCAGGATCCCGGCGTGCTTGCGCACCTCGTCGTCCACGACGATCTTCTCGCCGGAGAGCAGGCCCCAGTAGCCGTGCTTGTAGGCGATGATCTCGACGTCGGGCACGAGCTCGGTGTAGCGCTCGATCAGTCCTCCCACGGCGGAGGAGAGGCAGGGGGCGTAGCCGCCGGCGGTGAGCAGTGCGACGCGCTTGATCGTCATGGGTCAGGTCCTTCGCGGTGTACGTGACGTGCGCGCACGGATGCGGACCGCGCAGCGCGTGGACAACACAGCCATCGTATCGGCCGGGTGCGCGGACACGCGCCGGCGGCCCGCGCGTCGGACCCCTCGGCGCGGCGCGTCAGTCGCGCGGTGCGAGGGCCTCGAGCGTCTCCTCGTGCAGGTGGCCGTTGGTGGCCACCGCATTGCCGCCGAAGGGGCCGTCCTCGCCGTCGAGCGAGGTGAACCGGCCGCCCGCCTCCGTGACGATCGGGACGAGTGCGGCCATGTCGTGGAGCTTGAGCTCGGGCTCGGTCGCGACGTCGACCGCGCCCTCGGCCAGCAGCATGTACGACCAGAAGTCGCCGTAGGCGCGGGTGCGCCAGAAACGCTGCATGAAGTTGAGCATCTGGGGGAGCCTGTCCAGGTCGGCCCAGCCGTGCAGGGAGGAGTAGGACAGAGACGCGTCCTCGATGCTGCGCACGTCGGACACCTGCATCTTCGTCGCCGCGTTCAGGCGCGTGCCCGTCCACGCGCCGGTCCCGGAACCCGCCCACCAGCGGCGCGAGAGCCCGGGCGCGGAGACCAGGCCGACCACCGTCTCGCCGTCCTCGACGAGGCCGATGAGCGTCGCCCAGACGGGCACTCCGCGCACGAAGTTCGAGGTGCCGTCGATCGGGTCGATGATCCACTGGCGTGGGGAGTGGCCGGTGGAGCCGAACTCCTCGCCGATCACCTGATCGCGCGAGCGGGAGCGGGCGAGCTGGGCCCGCACGAGCTCCTCCGCCGCGGTGTCCGCGTCGGTGACCTCCGTCAGATCCGGCTTGGTCTCGACCGTGAGGTCCTGGGCCTTGAAGCGGGACATGGTGAGCTGATCGACCGCATCGGCGAGGACATGGGCGAGCCGCAGATCGTCGGCGAATCGAGAGGACATGCGCCCAACCCTACGGCCTGGGCGCCCCGATTCCCGGCACCGCCCACGCCGCGCGCAGGTCCGCCGCGCTCACGCCTCCCACGGGTCGTTGCGGCGCAGCGCCTCGTCGAGACGGCGGTACGAGGCCAGGCGCTCAGGACCGGCCGAGCCCGCGCGCCCCTCCTCGACCGCGGCGTCGAGCGCGCAGTCGGGGGCGTCGGCGGCGTGGGTGCAGCCGCGCGGGCACTCCTCGGCGAGCGGGGCGAGATCGGCGAAGGCCTCGAGCAGCTCCTCGGGGGAGACGTGCCCGAGTCCGAAGGAGCGCACGCCCGGGGTGTCGATCACCCAGCCCGACTGGTCGGGAAGGCGCAGGGCGAGCGCCGAGGACGAGGTGTGGCGACCGCGGCCGGTGACGTCGTTGACGTGTCCCGTCGCCCTGTCGGCACCGGGCACCAGCGCGTTCAGCAGCGTCGACTTGCCCACGCCGGAATGGCCGATGAGCACGCTCGTGCGGCCGTGGAGATGCGCGTCGAGCTCCTCGACGCCGACGACATCCCCCTCCGCGTCGAGCTTCGTGACCACGTGCTCGACGCCCAGCGGCGCGTACTGGGCGAGGAAGTCGGCGGGATCGCGCAGGTCGGACTTCGTCAGGCAGAGCAGGGCGTCGATCCCGGCGACCCAGGCCGCGACCAGGCAGCGGTCGATCATGCCGCCGCGCGGCTCGGGGTCCGCGAGCGCCGTGACGATGACCATGAGGTCGGCGTTCGCGACCAGCGGGCGCTCCGTCGGATCGTCGTCGTCGGCGCTGCGCCTCAGGAAGGAGGAGCGCTCGTGCACCTTCACGATGCGCGCGAGCGATCCCTCCGTCCCGCTGGTGTCGCCGACCAGACCCACCACGTCGCCGGGGACGATCGGGGTGCGGCCCAGTTCGCGGGCCCGCATCGCGGTGACCACGTGCTCGCCGGCCGTCCCGGAGCCGACGACGGTGCGCCAGCGCCCGCGATCGACGGCGGTGACGAACGCCGGGATCGCGTCGTCGTGGCTCGGGCGGATCTTCGTGCGCGGCCGCGAGCCGCGGCGGTTGGGCCGGATCCGGACGTCGGACTCGTCCAGGTCGCGGATCCGGCGACTCACCTCGCCTCGCCCGCCTCGTCCGTGTGCAGCATGGCCAGCCACATGCCCACGAAGTCCGGGAGGGTCTTCTGGGTGGTGGCGACGTCGACCACGCGCACGTCGGGCACGCGGAGGCCGATGATCGCGCCCGCGGTCGCCATGCGATGGTCCTGGTAGGTCTCGAACTCGCAGCCGGTGAGGGGCCCGGGATGGATCTCGAGGGATCCCTCGTGCTCGACGGTGCGGCAGCCCAGCTTCGAGAGCTCCGTGGCGAGGGCATGGATGCGGTCGGTCTCGTGGCCGCGCAGATGCTTGATGCCGCGCAGGTGGCTGGGGGAGTCCGCAAGAGCGGCGAGGGCGGCGATCGTGGGCGTCAGCTCGCCGGTCGCCGAGAGGTCCGCGTCGATCCCGTGGATGACGCCGGTGCCGCGCACGCACACGTCCTCGTCCTCGCGCCAGAACTCCCCGCCCATGCGCGCGAGCAGGGTGCGGAAGGCGTCACCCGGCTGGTCGGTGCGGCTCGGCCAGTCGGCGATCTCGATCTCCCCGCCGGCGACCAGCGCGGCGGCCAGGAACGGCCCCGCGTTGGAGAGGTCCGGCTCGATGCGCACGTCGCCGAAGGCGATCGGTCCGGAGCGGACGGTCCAGACATGGGTGCCGTCGGGCTCCTGGCTGTGGGAGACGTCGATGCCCGCGCGGCGCATCTCCGTCATCGTCATCTCGATGTGGGGGAGCGAGGGCAGGGAGTCGCCGACGTGCCGCACCCGCAGGTCCTGATCGCAGCGCGCGCCGACCAGCAGCAGGTTCGAGATGAACTGGCTCGAGGCCGACGCGTCCACGTCGATGCTCCCGCCGGTCAGGCGCCCGCGGCCGTGCACGACGAACGGCAGATGTCCGGGCTCGCCCGTCTCGGTGACCTCGACGCCGAGCGATCGCAGCGCCTGGATCGCCGGTCCCATGGGCCGCAGCAGCGCCGACTCGTCCCCGGTGAAGGAGACGTCGCCGTGGTGCAGGGCCGCGAGCAGCGGCACGAAGCGCATGACGGTGCCGGCGAGTCCCGTGTGGATCTCGATCGGCCCCTCGGCATGCTCCGCGGGCGGCGGGAGAGGCGTGACCCGCAGCGCCTCGCCCTCCACGCTCAGCGTCGCCCCCAGGCGCTCGAGGGCATCGCGCATCAGGCGCGTGTCACGGGAGACCAGCACCCCCGTCAGCGCCGTGGGGGCATCGGCGATCGCCGAGAGCATCATCCAGCGCGCCGTGAGCGATTTCGAGCCGGGGACGCGCACGAGCGCGTCCACGGGACCGCCCGCGACGGGGGCGGTCCAGGTGACCTCCGACATCGATCAGCCGAGCTGGTCCGCGAGCTTCTCGCTGGACTTCCTGGCCTGCTTGGCGACCTCGTCGGCCTTCTTCGAGGCCTTCTTGCTGAGCTCGTCGGCCTTCTTGCTCGCCTTCTTCGAGAGCGAGCCAGAGGAGCTGCCGGCCTTCTTGGTCAGCCGATCGGCCTTCTTCTCGAGGTCGCGCTGGGTGGCGGCGGCCTTCTTCTGGCTGCGCTCGACGAACTGGCCCCACTGGTAGCCCAGCGACGGGCGGCCCTCGCGGTCCAGCACCGCGATCATCACGCCGCCCAGCAGGCCGACGTCGGCGAGGATCGACTTGATCTCGTCCATGCGCTCCTCGCCGCGCAGCTGCCAGACCTTCTTGCGCCCGGCCAGGCCCACGCTCGTGGTCACGAGCAGCACACCGGCGGCGGTGCGGGGCGCGCGGCCGGTCGCGTAGGCGAGGCCCGCGACGGCGGCGACGGCGCCGGTGGCGCGCAGCACGGTGCGGGAGTCGACGAAGGAGGGGGCCGACGTGCTCTCGAGGGCCTTGTCGACCTGGGCGAAGGCGGAGGGCGCGACCTCGATCTCACGCTCGGGGGAGATCGCGGTGCGCACGCCCTCGAAGATGAAGGGGGCGGCGAGAGCAGGGCGGGCGATGCGGCGGATGAGCGACATGGTGTCCTCACGTCTCGGGTTCGATGGACTCTGCCGGGCGGGGCCCGGCGTTGTGACCAGCCTATCGCGCACCCCGCCCCGTGCGTCCGGCCACCGGGGAACAGCCGAGGGGTCGTGCGCGTTGCAACCAGCGGACCCTGACGGGAAGCGCAGGAGCGGACGGACCTCGTCGCCGACGAGCATCCGCCGCCGCGCGGACCGTCCCCACCGTTCGCACCAGCGCGCCCTGCGGCGCAGGGAGAGGAGAGAGCCGATGACCACGTGCCTGCGGACGCGGCCGCCGTCGGCCCTCCCCTTGCGCCGCTCGTCCCTGCGCGGGACCTCGTGCACGACCGTCCTCGCACCGACCGGTGCCGTACCGTGGAGCCTGATGACCACCACTGATCACGACGGCGACCGAGCCCCCGGCGCCGCCCCCGAGGACACGGCTCCCGAGGACTTCGACTTCGAGGCGGAGGCGCTCGCGCACCTCGACTCGCTCTACGGCGGCGCGCTGCGCATGACCCGCAATCCCCAGGACGCCGAGGACCTGGTCCAGGAGACCTACCTCAAGGCGCTGCGGGCGCGCGATCGCTTCACGCCGGGCACGAACCTGCGCGCCTGGCTGTACCGCATCATGACCAACTCGTACATCTCGACGTACCGGCAGAAGCAGCGTCGGCCGCGGGAGTCGTGGACCGACGAGGTCGAGGACTGGCAGCTCGCGGAGGTCGAGTCCCATTCGAGCCGCGGTCTGCGCTCGGCCGAGGCCGAGGCGCTGGACCGCCTGCCCGACACCGCGGTGAAGACGGCCCTGCAGGACCTGCGCGAGGACTACCGCATGGCGGTCTACCTCGCCGACGTCGAGGGCTTCGCTTACAAGGAGATCGCCGAGATCATGGACACGCCGATCGGCACCGTCATGTCCCGGCTGCACCGCGGACGCCGCCAGCTGCGCGAAGCGCTGAGCGACTACGCGCGCAGCAGCGGGTTCCTGCGGGACGGAGCAGATGACGGGGAGGAGGGACGATGACCGAGGAGCATGACGAGACCCGCCGCGATCTGCGGTTCGGGCTCGAGGAGGCGCTGGACGGCGAGCTCCCGCGCGACGTGGTCGAGCGCATGACGCGCCACGCCGAGGACTGCCCGGAGTGCGCCGACGAGCTCGAGCGCCTGCGCGCCATGAAGGACCTGGTGCGGCGCTGCTGCGCGAACGACACCGCCCCGCAGACCCTGCGCGAGCGCATCAGCGTGCAGTACCGCAGCGTGCAGTACCAGCGCCTCGAGGTCGAGCACGGGCCCGACGGCGCCACCTTCCGCTCCACCACGGTGCGCCGCGACACCCTGGGCTGACCCGGGCTGATACCGGCCGATCCGGCCCCTGACGCGACGAGGCCCCCTCCGGATGGAGGGGGCCTCGTCGATGCTCGGGGTGCTGCGCGTGGGCCGGACGGATCCTCGCCCTTCACGCCGCGCGAGCGCGCCTCAGGTGTTGGGACGCTTGCCGTGATTGGCGCCGTTCTTGCGACGGGACCGGCGCTTGCGACCGCGCTTGCTCATCACGCTCTCCTTCCTTCGCCCGGACAGACAACCTCAGCATTCTGTCACAGGGGATCGGCTGGTTCAGTCGGAGGTGCCCAGGAAGCGACCGAAGCCACCATGCAGGACCAGCCAGGCCATGAGGCCGTAGCCGGTCTGCCCGGGGTGGTCGCCGCCGCTGCGGGCCAGGTCCGAGGTCCACTGCTCGTGGCCTTCGAGGGAGCGCACGGTGTCCACGTAGGGCACGCGGCGCCGCGCGCAGACGTCGTCGAAGGCCCCGGAGAGCTCGACGAGGGCGTCGGTGCGCGCACGGTCGGCGCTGGGCGGCGGGCCGACGACGAACGCCGGGATCCGCAGCCGCTCGAGACCGTCGAGGACCTTGGCGAGGTTCAGACGGGAACGGGCCAGCGAGATGCCGGCATCGACGTCCCCGCCGCCCAGGCCCAGCACCACGCGATGCTCCACGGTGCCCTGGGCGAGGCCCTCGGCGTCGGTGCGCAGACGCACCTCCTCGTCCCAGCGCTCGGAGAGGTCGGCCGAGGTCTCCGAGGGGACCGCGCTCGTGTACAGCTCGACCCGCGGTCTCGGTGCCTGCTCCTTGGCGACGGCCCGGCCGAGCCAGCCGAGCGCCCGGGCGTCGCCCACGCCGGCGAGGAGCTCCTCGCCGAGGGCCACCAGGCGGATCGGCCTGTCGCTCGCGGGGGCGGGGCTGGCCGGGACGGTCCGCTGGACCGGGACCGAGCGGGGGGCGGGCTGTTCCACGTCGTCTCCTCGTCAGTTCTGCAGTGCCTGCGCGACCAGGGTCTCCTGCTCGGCCTTGTGGGTCTTGGCGGACCCGGTGGCCGGCGAGGCGGAGGCCGGTCGCGCCACGACCTGCAGGGTACGCCCCACGGCGGCCGAGAAGTTCAGGGCCATGAAGCCCCAGGCGCCCTGGTTCAGAGGCTCCTCCTGCACCCAGACGAGGTCGACGTCCGGGTAGGCGGAGAGCGTCTCGCGCAGCTCCTCCTCCGGCAGCGGGTAGTACTGCTCGAGGCGCACGATCGCGACGTCGTCGATGCCCTGCTTCTCCCTCGCGGCCACGAGCTCCCAGTAGAACTTCCCGCTGGTCAGCAGCACCTTCTTGGCCTTCGAGGGCTCCACGGTGGGATCCGGGAGCACGGGCTCGAAGGTGCCCGAGGTGAAGTCCTCGACGGAGCTCACGGCGGCCTTGTTGCGCAGCATCGACTTCGGGGTGAAGACGATCAGCGGCTTGCGGGGCTCGGTGCGGGCCTGACGGCGCAGCAGGTGGAAGTAGCTCGCCGGCGTCGAGGGCATCGCCACACGCATGTTCTCCTCGGCGCACATCACGAGGAAGCGCTCGATGCGGGCGGAGGAGTGGTCCGGGCCCTGGCCGTCGTAGCCGTGGGGGAGGAGCATCACCACGGAGGACTGCTGTCCCCACTTCTGCTCGGAGGAGGAGACGAACTCGTCGATGATGGTCTGCGCGCCGTCGACGAAGTCGCCGAACTGCGCCTCCCACAGCACCAGGGCGTTCGGGCTCTCCACGGAGTAACCGTACTCGAAGCCGAGCGCGGCGAACTCGGAGAGCGAGGAGTCGTAGACGTTGAAGCGCGCCTGGTCCTCGCTCAGGTGCAGCAGCGGGGTGAACGTGTCCTGGTTCAGGGAGTCGATGAGGACGCTGTGGCGCTGCACGAAGGTGCCGCGGCGCGAGTCCTGGCCCGCCAGGCGCACGCGCGTGCCCTCCATGAGCAGGGAGCCGAAGGCCAGCAGCTCGCCGTAGGCCCAGTCGATGCCGCCCGTGCGGGACATCTCCTGACGCTTCTCGAGCAGGCCGGTGAGCTTCGGGTACACGGTGAAGTCCTCGGGTGCGGCCATGTGGGCGTCTCCGATGCGCTCGAGCACCGACGCGGAGACGGCGGTCGCCGAGGGCACCACGATCTCGCCGGTGTGCTGCGAGCTGGGCAGGTCCAGCCCCTGCACCGAGTTCTTCGGGTCGGCCTCGCTGCTGGCGTTGCGGGCGTCGGCGAAGGCCTGGTCCAGGTGCTGCTGGAAGTTCTTCACCAGGGCGCCGGTCTCGTCCTCGGTGAGGTCGCCGCGCTCGATGAGGGAGTCGGTGTAGAGCTTGCGGACGGAGGGGCGGTCCTTGATGAGGTTGTACATGAGCGGCTGCGTCATGGCCGGGTCGTCGCCCTCGTTGTGGCCGCGGCGGCGGTAGCAGATCATGTCGATGACCACGTCGCGGTGGAACTTCTCGCGGTAGGCGAAGGCGATCTCGGCGACACGCACGCAGGCCTCGGGGTCGTCGCCGTTGACGTGGAAGACCGGCAGCTGCGTGGTCTTCGCGGCGTCGCTCGAGTAGAACGAGGAGCGCGAGGAGTCCGGCAGCGTGGTGAAGCCGATTTGGTTGTTGATGATCACGTGGACGGTGCCGCCGGTGCGGTAGCCGCGCAGCTCCGAGAGGTTCAGGGTCTCGGTGACCACGCCCTGGCCGGCGAAGGCCGCGTCGCCGTGGATGAGGATCGGGAGCACCGGGAAGTCGGTGACCCGCTCGAGCTGGTCCTGCTTGGCGCGCACGATGCCCTCGAGCACGGGGTTCGCGGCCTCGAGGTGCGAGGGGTTCGCCGCGAGGTACACCTTTGTGGTGGTGCCGTCCTCGGCGGTGTACGTGCCCTCGGTGCCCAGGTGGTACTTGACGTCTCCCGAGCCCAGGCCGCCCGAGGAGCCGTCGAACTCCTGGAAGATCTGGCCGAAGCTCTTGCCGGCCAGGTTCGAGAGCACGTTGAGGCGGCCGCGGTGGGCCATGCCGATGCAGACCTCCGCGATGTCGCCATGGGCGGCGTCGGAGAGGATCGAGTCCAGCAGCGGGATCACGGACTCGCCGCCCTCGAGGCTGAAGCGCTTCTGGCCCACGAACTTGGTCTGCAGGAACGTCTCGAACGCCTCGGCGGCATTGAGGCGGTCCATGATGTGGGTGACCTGGTCCTTGTCGTACTGCTTCTTGGGCGACTCGAACTGCTCCTGGATCCAGAGGCGCTCCTCCGGATCGGCGATGTGCATGTACTCCACGCCCACGGTGCGGCAGTAGGCGTCGCGCAGGATCCCGAGGATGTCGCGGAGCGTGGCCTCCTTGCGGCCTCCGAGCCCGCGGGTCGGGAAGGTGCGGTCCAGGTCCCACAGGGTGAGCCCGTAGGTCTGCACGTCGAGGTCGGGGTGGGTGCGCACGCGGTACTGCAGCGGGTCCGTGTCGGCCATCAGATGGCCGCGCACGCGGAAGGCATGGATGAGATCCATGACGTGCGCGAGCTTCTCGGCCTCGGTGTCGTGCAGCGGGTTGTCGGCGATCCAGCGCACGGGCTCGTAGGGGATCCGCAGCGAGGCGAAGACGCGGTCGTAGAAGCCGTCCTTGCCCAGGAGCTTGTCGGCCATCTTCTTGAGGAACTCGCCGGAGGCGGCGCCCTGGATGATCCGGTGGTCGTAGGTCGAGGTCAGCGTCATGACCTTCGAGACCGCGAGCTCGGCCAGGGTGGCCTGGCTCGCGCCCTGGAACTGCGCCGGGTAGTCCATCGCGCCGACGCCGACGATCGTGCCCTGGCCGGACATCAGGCGCGGGATCGAGTGGACGGTGCCGATGCCGCCGGGGTTCGTGAGGGTCACGGTGGTGCCGGTGAAGTCGTCCATCGTGAGCTTGCCGGCGCGGGCGCGCTTGACGATCTCCTCGTAGCTCGCCCAGAAGGTGAAGAAGTCCAGCTGCTGCGCGGCCTTGATCGAGGGCACCACGAGGGAGCGCGAGCCGTCGGGCCGGGGCATGTCGATCGCGAGGCCGAAGTTCACGTCCTCGCGCTGGAGCAGGAGCGGCTTGCCCTTCTCGTCGACGTCGAAGCCGTTGTTCATGTCGGGCATCTCGGTGATGGCCTCGACCATGGCCCAGCCGATGAGGTGGGTGAAGGAGACCTTGCCGCGGCGGTTCCGCTTGAGGTGGTTGTTCATCACGATGCGGTTGTCGAAGAGCAGCTTGACCGGGACGTCGCGCACGGACGTCGCCGTCGGCACCGTGAGCGACTCGTCCATGTTCCGCACCACCGCGGCGGCCGGGCCGCGCAGCTTGGTCGGGACGGGCTCGGTGAACTCGCGCTCGGGGATGGTCGAGCTCGGGGTGGTGGACCGCATCGGCCGGTCGGAGGTGTCGGAGACCTTCGCGGCGGGAGCGTCGTTCACGGCAGGGGAGTCCTTCGCAGAAGAGGGTGCGGACGGAGAGGCATCGGCGGATGCGGAGCGGGAGGCGCCGTCGGGCGCGGGCTTCGAGGTGGCCTCGGGCGCCGGGTCCGGCGCGGTCTTCGGGGCCTTCGCCGCGGGGGCGGGCTCCTCGGCGGCGGGAGCAGCAGCCGTGGCGGCCGGCGCGGGGTCGGGCGCGGGCTTCGTCGCCTGCGCGGCCGCGGGGGGCTGCTCCGAGGGTGCCGACTGCTCGGTGGGAGCGGAAGAGCTCTCGCCGGAGGGCGACGGGGACGCGGACGACGATGCGGGAGCGCTCGGGGTCTGCTGCGTGCGTGAGCGGAAGAACTCTGCCCAGCTCGGATCGACGCTCGAGGGGTCGGCCTTCCACTGCTCGTGGAGCTCGTCCACCAGCCACTGGTTGGGCCCGAACTCGGGCTCCTCGTCAACGGAATCGGAGAGGGGTGTCTTCTGTGACACTCTGCGATCGCCAACCTTCATGAAAATCGAATGGAGCGGACTCGTCCACCCTAACCGAGGGGAGGGGTCCCCGCGCCCATGAAGTGGGCATCCGCGCACCGATGACGGAGGGGTAGATCACCTCTGGTGGGAGGGGCCGGAGCCGACGGTCCCCGGAGGGCGCGGCGACCGCGGACGCGGGGCTCAGCGATCGGGCAGCGTCAGGCGTATCGCCGAGGAGCGATCCGGGTCAGTGTGCGGCCGCGGATCGTCGATCACCTGGATCCGACCGCCGTGCAGCTCGACCGCCCAGCGGGCGATCGCGAGGCCCAGTCCGGTGCCGCCCGAGCCGTCGTCGGTGCCCCCGCCGTGCTGGAAGCGCTCGAAGACGCGCTCGCGGTCGGCGCGGGCGATGCCCGGGCCCTCGTCCCGCACCTCGATGAGCACGCCGTCGTCGGCCGCGGTGCGCTCGGCGCGCACGCGCACCCTGCCGTCGGGCGGGGAGTGGCGGGAGGCGTTGTCCAGGAGGTTCGCGATGACCTGGCGGATGCGGGCGGCGTCGGCCGCGGCGGTGAGGTCGGCGGGGTCGACCTCGACGACCCAGCGCAGCTCGCGACCGCGGGCCCGGGCGCCCAGATCCGCGGCGTCGACCGCCTCGTGCAGGAACGGGGTGAGGGCGACCTGCTCGACGTCGATGTCGATCACACCGGCATCGATCCGCGAGAGGTCCAGGAGGTCGTCGACGAGGTCGGAGAGCCGCTCGGTCTCCCCGAGCGCGACCTCGAGCGCGGCCGGATCGGGGTCGGTGACCCCGTCCACGATGTTCTCGAGCTGGGCGCGCAGCCCCGCCACGGGCGTGCGCAGCTCGTGCGAGACGTTCGCCACGAGGTCGCGCCGCACCTTGTCGGTGACCTGCAGCTCGGTGGCCATGCGTGTGAACGCCTCGGCGAGCTGGCCCACCTCGTCGCGGCTCGAGGCCTCGATGCGCTGGGAGTAGTCGCCGCGGGCCATGGCGCGCGCGGCCCGGGTCATCTGGCGCAGCGGGGAGGTCATGCCGCGCGCGAGGACCTGGGTGACCGCGAGCGCCGCGAGCACCACGAGCGGCAGGGTGAGCAGGGGATGCAGGTTCGCGGCGAGGCTCAGCCAGGTGAGCACCACGGCCACGATGACGCTCACGGCGACGAGCACGCCGAGCTTGACCTTGAACGAGCGCAGCTGGTCCAGCGGCCGCACCTCGAGGTTCTCGAGCGACTCCTGGACCGCCGCGCGGCTCGGGCGTCTCAGGAGGACCGCCCCGAACCGTCGGCCCCGAGCCCATCGGGCTCCGGCTCGTCCTCGTCGTCGGGCAGCTCGAGCGCGTAGCCGACGCCGTGGACGGTGCGCACGAGGTCCGCACCGAGCTTGCGGCGCAGCGCCTTCACATGGGAGTCGACCGTGCGGGTGCCCGTCGCGTCGACCCAGTCCCAGACGTCCGCGAGCAGCTGCTCGCGCGTGAGCACGGTGCCGGGCGCGTTCGCCAGGCACAGCAGGAGGTCGAACTCCGTAGGGGTGAGGTGGGCGGGCGCGCCGGCACGGGTGACGCGATGCGCGGCGCGGTCGATGACCAGGTCGCCCAGCTGCAGCACGGCGGGGGCGTCGCCGACTCCGCCGGTCCCCACCTCGGGGGCCGACGAGGCGCGGCGCACCCGGCGCAGCAGCGCCTTCAGCCGCGCCACGAGCTCGCGCATCGAGAAGGGCTTGGTCATGTAGTCGTCGGCCCCGACTCCGAGGCCCACGAGCATGTCGGTCTCGTCGTCGCGCGCGGTGAGCATGAGCACGGGGACCGGGTCCTCCGCCTGGATCCGACGGCACACCTCGAGGCCGTCGAAGCCCGGGAGCATCACGTCCAGGACCACCACGTCGGGCGCGGCCTCGCGCACGGCGGCGACGCCGGAGGGGCCGTCGAGCGCGGTCGAGACCTCCCAGCCCTCTGCGGTCAGGCGGTCGGCGATCGCGCGGGTGATGGTGGGCTCGTCCTCGACGACGACCACGCGGGTCGGGCGGCTCGCGCTCTCGGTCTCGGCAGGCTTCGACATGGCGTCACTGTAACCGCGCGGCCCTGCACACGGCCCCGTCGGACCCTGGACGCTCCCTGCGCCCGCGCGCACGCGCTCCTATACACTCGATGCCACTATGAGCGATTCGCCCGTGCCGAGTACCGGCGCGCGCACCCGGACGGACACTGTGCCGCGGATGCGCGCCCTCCCCGCCCGTGGGGAGATCACCCGATGACCTGGATCCTGCTCGCAGCAGGGATCGTCCTCACGCTGGGCACGGCGGTGTTCGTCGCCTCCGAGTTCTCGCTCGTGGCCCTGGACCGCCACACGGTCGAGAAGGCCCGCGACGGCGGGGACAAGCGCGCCGGCGGCGTGCTCCACGCCCTCACGCACCTCTCCACGAACCTCTCCGGCGCCCAGCTGGGCATCACCATCACCACCCTGCTGTTCGGCTTCGCCGTCCAGGACCCGCTGGCCGGGCTGCTCAGTCCTCTCGCCCGGGCCGCGGGCCTCGGCGAGGACGTCGCGGTCCCCGTCTCCGTGGTCGTGGCGATGATCATCGCCTACGCGTTCTCGATGATCTTCGGGGAGCTCGTGCCCAAGAACCTCGCGATCGCCACCCCGATGGGCACCGCCCGCATCGTCGCCCCGATCCAGCACGGCTTCACGATGCTCTTCAAGCCGCTGATCGCCGTGTTCAACGCGACCGCGAACGCCGTGCTGCGCCTGGTGAACATCGAGCCCCAGGAGGAGCTCTCGGCCGCCCGCTCACCCGCGGAGCTCGAGTCCCTCGTGCGGCACTCGGCGCGCGCCGGCACCCTCGACGAGGGCACCGCCGTGCTCCTCTCCCGCACCCTCCAGCTCGGCGACCGCGAGGCGGGTGACGTGCTCACCCACCGCGGCGCCATGGTGAGCGTCGCCGCGGACACGAGCGCCCAGGAGGTCCTCGAGCTCTCCCGCACCACGGGGCACTCCCGCTTCCCCGTCACCGACGGCGGCGAGGACGACATCGTGGGCGTCGTCCAGGTGCGCCAGGCCGTCGCGGTCCCGCGTTCCGAGCGCGCGCGCACTCCCGCGAGCGAACTGATGGCCGAGATCCCGCGCGTGCCGGAGACGGTGCCGCTGGACGACTTGCTGATCGACCTCAGGGACGTCGGCGCGCAGCTCGCCGTCGTCGTCGACGAGTACGGCGGCACCTCCGGCATCGTCACCCTCGAGGACGTCATCGAGGAGATCGTCGGCGAGGTGAGCGACGAGCACGACGACGACGAGCCCGAGCGCTTCCTGCCCGACGGCGAGGACGGCTGGAGCGTCAGCGGCCTCATGCGGCCCGACGAGATCCGCCGGGAGCTCGGCGTGCACGTGCCCGAGTCCGTCGACTACGACACGCTGGGCGGGCTCGTCATGGACAGCCTCCACCGGGTCCCCGCCGCAGGGGACGTCGTGGACGTCTCCGGCCTGCGCCTCGAGGTCGTCGAGATGGACGGGCGGCGCGTGGACCAGGTGCGGCTGAGGGCCACTGATCCCGCGGCGCTCGTGCGCCGCGAGGAGGACGACGAGGACGAGAGCGCCGACGAGCGGAAGGCGGACCACCGATGAGCGACACCGCCGCCCTGGTCCTGGGCCTGGCCATGCTGCTCGGCAACGCCTTCTTCGTGGGTGCCGAGTTCGCCGTGATGAGCGCCCGCCGCAGCCAGCTCGAGCCCCTCGTCGAGGCCGGACGCCCGGGGTCGAAGACCGCGCTGTGGGCCGTCGAGCACGTCTCCGTGATGCTCGCCGCCGCCCAGTTCGGCGTGACCGTCTGCTCGGTCACCCTGGGCGCCGTCGCCGAGCCCGCGATCGCGCACTTCCTCGAGCCCCTGCTCGAGCACCTCTCCGTGCCCGCCGTGCTCACCCACCCGATCGCCTTCGTGGTGGCCCTGCTCATCGCCTCCTACCTGCACGTGGTGTTCGGCGAGATGGTCCCCAAGAACATCTCGATCGCCGTGCCCGTGGGCGCGGTGCTCGTGCTCGCCACGCCCCTCGTGCTCGTGGCGCGCGTGCTCACCCCGGTGATCTGGGTGCTCAACCACACGGCGAACATGATCCTGCGCCTGCTGGGCGTCCAGCCCAAGGACGAGGTCGAGTCGCGCTTCACCGCGGAGGAGATCTCCGCGATAGTCGACGAGTCCCGCCGCGAGGGGCTCCTCGAGGACGAGCAGGGGCTCCTGCAGGGCGCCATCCAGTTCTCCGACCGCACCGCGGGGGACGTCATGGTGCCCATGGCCGACGTCGTCACCGTCACCTACGACGTCACCCCGGGCCAGATCGAGCAGATCGTCGCGACCACGGGCTTCAGCCGCATCGGGGTGCGCAACGACGCGGGGGATCTGGTGGGGTACGTCCATCTCAAGGACGTGCTGCTGCCGGCCGACGCCCCCGAGGAGGACTACGACCGGCCGATCCATCCCGGGATCGTGCGCGCCGTGGTGTCCGTGGCCGACGACGACGAGATCGAGGAGGCCCTGCGCGCCATGCAGTACAACGGTGCGCACCTGGCCCGCGTCGACGCCCCGACCTCGCGCAGCGTGGGCGCCGTGTTCCTCGAGGACGTCCTGGAGGAGCTCGTGGGCGAGGTCAAGGACGTCATGCAGCGCAGCCGGGCCTGACGCCCGGTCCGGCGCCCGTGCGCCGAGGTGACCGACACGACACGCGGCCTGCGCGGTGGGTCAAGGGTCTTTACCCGCCTGTGGGGCGGGGCAAAGGTTCGGTAATGAGGTCGCTTCCTGTGACGTCGGACCTCTCTGACCTGGGTAGCTTGGACCGCGTTGTTCGGCGACGCGTCCTTCCCCGTCCGGCGTCGCACCCCGGGCACTCACCAGGACTCTGCGTCTCCGACCCCCCTTCAGGAGCTCCATCGTGGCGAATCATCGCGCCCTCGGCCGGGCACACGTCCGGACGCTGCGCACAGGTAGCGCCTCCCATCGTGACTCGGCAGTGCAGGCCGGTGTGCTGAAGGTCGGCGTGCTCGGCGCGCTCGCGACCGCCACCATCGCGTTCCCGCTCGCGTCCGCGAGCGCGGGCGGCCAGTCCGCTCCGCTGCCCACCATCAACGGCGGCCAGTCCGCCGCGCAGGCGAAGGCCGCGAGCGCACAGCTCGCCCCGGTCTCCATCGCCACGGCTGCCGAGGGCTCCGACGCGGAGGACGCCGACGCGGCGTCGGCCGCCTCGTCCTCGCAGGAGGCCACCGGTGACCTCTCCGTGGAGACCTCGCCCAACGCGGAGGCCATCGAGGCCCTGGGCGGCGAGTCCGACGAGGGCTTCATCCACCCGGTGAACGCCCGGATCACCTCTCCGTACGGTGAGCGCGTCCACCCGGTGCTGCACACGCGCATCATGCACGACGGCGTCGACTTCGGCGCGGCCTGCGGCACCGACGTGCGCGCCGCCGCGGCCGGCACCGTGGTCGCCGTCGAGCACAACTCGGCCTCGGGCAACCGTGTGAAGATCGACCACGGCGACGGCGTCATCACCGGCTACTACCACCTCTCCTCGTTCAAGACGAGCGTGGGCGCGAAGGTCGAGCAGGGCGACGTCATCGGAGAGGTCGGCTCGACCGGCCGTTCCACCGGCTGCCACCTGCACTTCGCGAAGATGGACGAGTCCGGGACCTACTCGAACCCGATGTCGCTGTTCAAGTGACCTCGCTGAGTGCGGTGGCCCCCGCGACCTCTGACGGAGGAGTCCTGTGAGCGGCGTCCCCGTCGTCCTGGGTGTCGAGTCCTCGTGCGACGAGACCGGCTTCGGCATCGTCAGCGACGGCGTCCTGCTCGGCCAGGGCCTCGCCTCGAGCGCCTCCCAGCATGCCGAGTTCGGGGGAGTGGTCCCCGAGATCGCGGCCCGCGCCCACCTCGAGGCGGCCGTCCCCACCCTGCGCATCGCCCTGCACGACGCCGGCGTCGAGCTGCGCGACATCACGCACGTCGCCGCGACCTCCGGACCCGGCCTCGCGACCGCCGTGCACGTGGGGCTTGCCGCTGCGAAGTCCGTCGCCTGGTCCCTCGGCGTCCCGCTGTTCGGAGTGCATCATCTCGCCGGGCATGCCGCGGCCGACACCCTCGAGCACGGCCCGCTGCCCGCGCAGTCGATCATCCTCATCGTCTCCGGCGGGCACACCTCGATCCTCCACGTGAAGGATCTGGTCGCCGACCCCATCGAGCACCTCGGCGACACCCTCGACGACGCCGCCGGCGAGGCCTTCGACAAGGTCTCGCGACTGCTGGGCCTCGGCTACCCGGGCGGCCCCGCGATCTCGAAGGCGGCCGTCGGGGGGGATCCGGAGGCGTTCTCCTTCCCCCGCGCCATGCTTCGCCCGGGCGATCAGCCGTACGTCTTCTCCTTCTCCGGGCTGAAGACGGCCGTGGCGCGCACCGTCGAGTCCCTCGAGCGCGCGGGCGAGGAGGTGCCCGTCGCCGACATCGCCGCCTCCTTCGAGCAGGCCGTCGTGGACGTGCTGGTCACCAAGGCGCTGCGCGCGGTGCAGGAGAAGGGCCTCGACACCCTGGTCATCGTCGGGGGAGTGGCCGCGAACCAGCGGCTGCGCGCCGTCGCCCAGGAGCGCTGCGACGCCGCGGGCGTCGAGCTGCGGATCCCGCCGATCCGGCTGTGCACCGACAACGGAGCGATGATCGCCGCGGTCGGCGACCTGCTGGTGCGCGGCGGCGCCTCGCCGAGCGGGCTGCAGATCGCCGCGGACCCGTCGGCCGTGCTCCATGGCGCGCAGCTGCCGTTGCCCGCGGGCTTCGCCGTCTGAGACCTGTGCCTCACTCGCGCCGCGCGCCCCGGCTCGGGGCGCGGGCGACGGGGTCCTCGCGCTAGACTGTCACGGTCCGCCCGCGTAGCTCAGTGGATAGAGCGTCTGCCTCCGGAGCAGAAGGTCGTAGGTTCGAATCCTGTCGCGGGCACCGACGGAATCCCCGGTCGGAGACCTCTCGAGGTCGCCGGCCGGGGATTCCTGCGTGCGGGGGTGGGGTGCGGGCGCGCCCCGGAGCTCACTCCTCGCCGGTGCGCAGCTCCAGCAGGCGCTCGAGGAGATCGGCGACCGCGTCGGTGCCCCCGATCCGGAAGGCGGCGGCGGTGTCGCCATCGCCCACCTTCACCCCCAGGTCCCCGTCCTCGAGGATCGCGAAGACGTTCTCGTCGGTCACGTCGTCGCCGAGGTAGAGGACCGCGTCGGCCGCGGCGGCCCGGCCGAGCGCGCGCACGGCGGTGCCCTTGTGGGAGTCGACCACGGAGAACTCGACGACCTCCTTGCCCGGCGTGACGGTGACGTCGGGGAGGCCGCGCGCGAACTCGAGCGCGGCCTCGGTGGCGTTGCCCGCGCCGCGCCCCTTCGCGTTGCGCGTGTGCAGCACGGCAGAGGCGGGCTTGACCTCGACCTCCGCCCCCGGGTGCTGGTCGGCGATGTGCTGGAGACGGCGCGCGATGGAGTCGCGCAGGTTCTGCCGGGTCTCGTCCATGGTCATCGTGCCCGCGTCCATGACGTCGGCGTGCAGGTCCGAGGGCAGAGCCCCGACCTCGGCGCCGTGCGAGCCGACGAGCGCGACGGAGCTGGGCATCCCCGCGTGGTGCTGCAGATCCTCGAGCGCACGCCCGGAGACGAGCGCGACGTTCACCCCGGACAGCTCGGTGAGCTCCCGGAGCGCGCCGATCGAGCGGGGGTTCGCCTGCACCGCGTCGCGGTCGGCGACGATCGGTGCGAGCACGCCGTCGAAGTCCGAGGCGACGAGGATCCGCGGGGTGTCCGCGAAGGCCTCGAGCGCCGCGTCGAGCTGCGCGGCGTCCGGGATCTCGTCCCCGGACAGCCGGATGATCGGGGCCGACGGGGGAGCGGGCTCGCCGACGGACTCGAGCTCGTCGAGGAAGTGCTTCGCCCAGGACTGCACGTCGTGGTCGAGGACCTGCCGGCGCAGGGAGGTCATCATCTCCTCCTGCTCCTCCTCGGGCATGCTCAGCGCACGCAGCGCCGCGGACTTCAGCTCGTCGATGTCGTGCGGGTTCACCAGCAGTGCGGCGCGCAGCTCGTCGGCCGCTCCGGCGAACTCGGAGAGCACCAGCACGCCGCGCAGGTCGGGTCGCGAGGCGACGTACTCCTTCGCGACGAGGTTCATCCCATCGCGCAGGGCGGTCACCAGCACCACGTCGGCCGCCATGTACAGAGCCGTCATGTCCCGCCGGTTGAAGGAACGGTGCAGGTAGGAGATGGCCGGGCGGCCGATGGGGGCGTGGTCGCCGTTGATGCGGCCGACGGTCAGCTCGACCTCGTCGCGCAGCTGCCGATAGGCGTCGACCCTCTCTCGCGAGGGCGTGGCGACCTGCACGAGAACCGTCTCGCGAGGATCGATGGAGCCGTCGTTCAGCAGCTCGCCCCAGGCCTTGAGGCGGTGGCGGATGCCCTTGGTGTAGTCGAGACGATCGACGCCCAGCACGACGTTCTCGGGATCCCCCAGGTCGTGGCGCAGCTGGCGGGCGCGCTCCTTGATCTCCGGATCCTCTGTCAGCTCGGTGACGGCCTGGGTGTCGAGCGAGATCGGGAAGGTCCCGGCGATCACGTCGCGCGGTTCGACCGCGCCGATCCCGGGCACCGTGACGGTGCGCTGATCGACCTGGTAGCCCAGCAGGTGGCGCACCGATGCGAGGAAGTTCAGGGTGTCGCTCTCGCGCTGGAAGCCCACGAGGTCCGCGCCCAGCAGGCCGCGGAGGACCTGGTTGCGCTTGGGCAGCTGGCTGAACAGCTCGACGGGCGGGAAGGGGATGTGGTTGAAGAAGCCGATGCGGACGTCCGGTCGCTCGGAGCGGATCATCTCCGGCACGAGCTGGAGCTGGTAGTCGTGCACCCAGATCGTGCCGCCGGGCGCGGTCACGGCTGCCGCGGCCTTGGCGAAGCGGCGGTTCGCGCCCACGTAGGTGTCCCACCAGGTGCGGTGGTAGGCGGGGTCGACGATCACGTCGTGGTAGAGCGGCCAGAGGGTCGCGTTCGAGAAGCCCTCGTAGTACTTCTCGATGTCGGTCGCGTCGAGGGAGACCGGGTACAGGTCCATGCCGTCTGCGCGGAACGGCTCGGGCGCCTCACCCGGGGAGCCGGCCCAGCCCACCCAGGCCGCCGAGTCGACGTTCCGCATCACGCTCTCCATGGCGGTGACCAGACCGCCGGGACTCGTCACCCACTCGGTGGCGCCGTCGGGAAGGGTCTTCGCGTCGACCGGAAGACGGTTGGCGACGACCACCAGATCGTGCAGTTCTTGCGATGCCACAGGGGCCTCCTGACATGGGGGGACGACACCGTCAGGCTATCAAGTGAGAGGGGTCACGAAGACCCCGCGATGGCTGCGCGACGCGCGTCGCGATCGCCCGCCGGGGACCCGTCCACGACCGCACCATGGCGTCGCCATCTGACTCCTCACCAGGACCGATGAGTGCATGACGGGATGCGTGGAGCTATCCTCGCCGCCCGGTGCGCACTCGGCGTGCAGAGGGCGGGAGAGGCCAAGGCGGCAGGCGCGCACCGCAGCACGGGTGCGCCGCTCCTCACTGCGTGGACACGGCCAGCGAGCGGGCGACCGCGCCGCATAGTGTTCGTCCTCGGGACCGCGCCCGCGTTCGCACGGATGCGCGGGCCCCGGGGGTCGGCCGGAGAGGCCGAACGCTCTGCACGCCCGACCCCGATGCCCGATGCCCGATGCCCGACCCAGGAGGCCACGCGCGATGCGAGCCCATGAAGCAGGAGCCCTGCACGGCAACGACGCCGCGCCCACCTGGCTGCCCTTTCCCACTGATGTCAACGCCCTGATCCCCGGACTCTGGTCGAGCACCTGCGTGCGCGACGCGGACGGGGCCCTCGAGATCGGCGGAGTGAGCACCACGACCCTCGCCGAGGAGGTCGGCACCCCCGCATTCGTGCTGGACGAGGACGACTTCCGCGAGCGCGCCCGCGCCTTCCGCACCGCCTTCACCACGGCCTTCGCCCCCCACGCCGGGGCCGACGTCTACTACGCCGGCAAGGCGTTCCTCTGCGGAGCCGTCGCCCGCTGGGTCGACGAGGACGGTCTGGGCCTGGACGTGTGCACCGGCGGCGAGCTCGCCGTCGCGCTGCGCGCAGGGTTCCCTGCCGACCGCATGGCCCTGCACGGCAACAACAAGTCCGATCGCGAGATCGCCCGTGCGCTCGAAGCGGGCGTCGGCCGCATCGTCATCGACTCCCTCGCCGAGGTCCGGCAGGCCGCGCGCGTGGCGTCGGACCTGGGCGTGCAGGCGCACGTCATGCTGCGCGTGACCACCGGCGTCGAGGCGCACACCCACGAGTTCATCGCGACCGCCCACGAGGACCAGAAGTTCGGCCTCTCGATCACCTCCGGCGACGCCCTGACGGCCGTGCGGGAGGTGCTCGCGAGCCCCGAGCTGGACCTCGTCGGCCTGCACTCGCACATCGGCTCCCAGATCTTCGACGTCGGCGGCTTCGAGGTCGCCGCCCGCCGCGTCCTCGACCTCGTCGCCCAGGTCCGCGAGGAGCTCGGGCACACCATCGAGCACCTCGACCTCGGCGGGGGCTTCGGTGTCATGTACAACACGCAGCACACGCCCTCGACGCCCGAGGCCCTCGCGAGCGGCATCGCCGCGATCATCGAGAAGGAGTGCCACGAGCTCGAGCTCGAGGTCCCGCACGTGGCGTTCGAGCCCGGGCGCGCGATCGCCGGGCCCTCGACCCAGACCCTCTACACGGTGGGCACCGTGAAGGACGTGCGACTGGGCGGCCCGCACCACCGCGTGTATGTCTCGGTCGACGGCGGCATGAGCGACAACGTCCGCACCGCCCTGTACGACGCCGACTACTCGTGCCTGCTCGCCGGCCGCGTCTCCGACGCCCCGCCCGAGGTGGTGCGCGTGGTCGGCAAGCACTGCGAGAGCGGCGACATCGTGGTCAAGGACGAGTACCTGCCCGCCGACGTGCAACGCGGGGACCTCGTCTCGGTGCCCGTCACCGGCGCCTACTGCTACTCGCTGGCCTCGAACTACAACCACGTGCCGCGGCCCCCGGTGGTCGCGGTGAAGGACGGCCGATGGCGCACCCTCGTGCGTCGCGAGAGCGAGGAGGACCTGCTCGCCCTCGACGTCGGCTGAGGGGAGCGCCCGCCACGGGCGTCCCTCGCACGACGCATACGGACACATGGCGACGCGTTCGCGTCTCGGAGTTGGATACAGTTTCCTGAGCCCGCGGTGCCCTCGAGCCCGCAGGCCACGCTGGAATCGCCCGTCGTCGCCCGGATTCTGCGGAAGGACCACTGATGACTGATCCCCTGCCCGACCACGCCCCGCTGCGGGTCGCCGTGCTCGGCGCCGGCACCGTCGGAGCCGACGTGCTGCGCGTCATCGGCACCAGCGGAGACGAGCTCGCGCACCGCATCGGCGCGCCGCTCGAGGTCACGGGCATCGCCGTGACGGACCTCGGCAAGGACCGCGGGGAGCACGTGGACGCATCCCTGCTCACCGATGATCCGGCCTCCGCGATCGCGGGCGCGGACATCGTCGTCGAGCTGATGGGAGGCATCGAGCCCGCCCGCACCCTGCTGCTCGAGGCGATGGCGCACGGCGCGAGCGTCGTGACCGCGAACAAGGCCCTGCTCGCGCAGGACGGCGTCGCCCTCTACGAGGCGGCCGACGCGAACGGCGTGGACCTGCACTTCGAGGCGGCCGTCGCCGGCGCGATCCCGCTGGTGCGGCCGATCCGCGAGTCGCTCGCGGGCGACCGCATCGGCAAGGTGCTCGGCATCGTCAACGGCACCACGAACTACGTCCTCGACGCGATGGCCCGCACCGGCGCCTCCTTCGACGACGCCCTGGCCAGCGCGCAGGAGCTCGGCTACGCCGAGGCGGACCCGACGGCCGACGTCGAGGGCCACGACGCCGCCGCGAAGGCCTCGATCCTCGCGTCCCTCGCCTTCCACACCCGCGTGGGCATGCAGGACGTGCACTGCGAGGGCATCACGACGGTCACCGCCGCCGACATCGCCGCCGCCTCCCGCATGGGACGCACGATCAAGCTGCTCTCGATCGTCGAGCGCGTCGAGGAGGAGGGCGAGGAGCGCGTCTCCGCGCGCGTCTACCCGGCGATGCTCCCCGACAGCCACCCGCTCGCCTCGGTGTCCGAGGCCTACAACGCGGTGTTCGTCGAGGCCGAGGCCGCCGGCTCCCTCATGTTCTACGGGCAGGGCGCGGGCGGCGCGCCGACGGCGTCCGCGGTCCTGGGCGACCTCGTGACCGTCGCCCGCCAGCGCGTGCACGGCGGCGTGGGCCCGCGCGAGTCGCGCTACGCGGACCTCGGGATCATCCCGGTCGACGCGCTGCGCAATGCCTTCTACGTCTCCCTCACCGTGCAGGACAAGCCCGGCGTGCTCGCCGAGGTCGCCGGCACCCTGTCCTCCCACGGCATCTCGATCTCGACGATCCATCAGGAGACGGAGCCGGCCGAGGAGGGCGAGCCGGAGCGCGCGCGCATCGGCATCGCCACCTACCGGGCGCTCGAGTCCGCGATGGACTCCGCCCTGGACGACCTGGACAGCTCCGGGGCCGTCCTCACGATCGATTCCGTGATCCGCCTCGAAGGAGAATGACCCGATGGCACACCAGTGGCGCGGCGTGCTCGCCGAATACCGCGAGCACCTCCCGTTCTCCGACGAGGACACCCTGCTGACGCTCGGCGAGGGCGGCACGCCCCTCGTGCACTCGCCCACCCTCTCGCGCACGGTCGGCGCCGATGTCCACGTCAAGGTCGAGGGCATGAACCCCACCGGCTCCTTCAAGGACCGCGGCATGGTCTCCGCGATGTCCCGGGCCGTGTCCGACGGCGCGAAGTCCGTGGTGTGCGCCTCGACGGGCAACACCAGCGCCTCGGCCGCCGCCTACGCGACGCGCGCCGGGATCACGTGCGCCGTGCTCCTGCCGCAGGGCAAGATCGCCGCCGGCAAACTCGCCCAGGCCGTCGTCCACGGGGCGAAGCTCATCCAGGTCGAGGGCAACTTCGACGACTGCCTCGAGATCGCCCGCAAGCTCGACGCCGCCCACCCCGTGGAGCTCGTGAACTCCGTGAACCCCTTCCGGCTCCAGGGGCAGAAGACGGGCGCCTTCGAGGTCTGCGATGCGCTCGGCAAGGCCCCGGACATCCACATCCTGCCCGTGGGCAACGCGGGGAACATCTCCGCCTACTGGATGGGATACACCGAGTACCGCGACAAGGGCATCACCGGCTCCGCCCCCGCCATGTGGGGCTTCCAGGCCGAGGGCGCCGCGCCCTTCAAGGCCGGCCGCCCGATCACCGATCCCGAGACGGTCGCCACCGCGATCCGCATCGGCGCGCCCGCCTCCTGGAGCCTCGCCGTCGCGGCGCGCGACGACTCGGGCGGCCTGATCGACGCCGTCTCCGACGACCAGATCCTCGACGCGCAGGCGCTGCTCGCGGGCGAGGTCGGCATCTTCGTCGAGCCCGCCTCGGCCGCGGGGGTCGCCGGGCTCCTCCAGCAGGCGGAGAAGGGGCTCGTGCCCCGCGGCGCGACCATCGCGATCACCGTCACCGGCAACGGGCTCAAGGACATCGACACCGCGCTCACCCGTCAGGACCTGACCCCGACCGTCATCCCGGTCGACGTCGAGGCCGCGGCCGACGCGATGGGGCTGTGAGCCGCCCGGCATGAGGATCACCACCGAGCGCGTCGGCGTGCGCGTGCCCGCCACCAGCGCGAACCTGGGGCCGGGCTTCGACGCGCTGGGCCTCGCCCTGCACCTCGTGGACGACCTCGAGCTCGAGGCCACCACGGGCCCGGTCGAGGTCACCGTCGAGGGGGAGGGCGCGGGCGACGTCCCGGCAGGGGAGGACCACCTCGTGGTGCGCGCCCTGCGCCGGGGCCTCGACCACGCGGGCGCCCCGCAGGCCGGGGTGCGCCTGCACTGCCGCAACCGGATCCCGCACGGGCGCGGCCTGGGCTCGAGCGCGGCGGCGACAGTCGCCGGGCTCATGCTCGCGCGCCTCCTGGTCTCCGAGCCGGAGGCCCTCGACGACCAGGTGCTGCTGGATCTGGCGACCGAGATGGAGGGCCACCCGGACAACGCCGCCCCGGCGCTGCTGGGCGGCGTGGTCCTCTCCTGGACGGACCGCGTCGGCGCCCGCGCAGAGCGCCTCGACCTCGCGGCGCCCGGCGGCCGTGCGCCACGCGGCGGCCGGACCCTGCAGAGCGGGAACGGTGCCGCGCAGGACCCGTCGATCCGCCCCGTCGTGCTCCTGCCGACGGCCCGGCTCGCCACGAGCGCGGCCCGCTCGCTGCTGCCCGAGACCGTGCCCCACGCCGACGCCGCCTTCAACGCGGCCCGGGCCGCTCTGCTCGTGCACGCGCTCACGAGCGACCCGTCGCTGCTTCTGCCCGCGACCGAGGACCGCCTGCACCAGGAGTACCGCGCCCCGGGCATGCCGCAGAGCGTCGAGCTCGTGCGCGTGCTGCGCAGCGAGGGGTACCCCGCCGTGATCTCCGGCGCGGGCCCGTCCGTGCTGGTCATAGACGGTGCGGGCCCTGCGCTCGCGCCGCTCGTGCGGCGCGTGGTCGACGACCCCCGTGCTTGGCGCATCGCCCGTGTCGGACTCTCATCGACCGGTGCGGAGCCTGTGGTACCTTGAAGCCGCGTCCGACGACGTGATCGGCCCGGCCCAGCGCCGGCGACCACGGCCCGGGGACTTCCGCACAGTGGGTGCAGAGAGGTCCTGGGTGAGGACGTACCCCAGAGAATCCCCGGCGACGCCGCGTTCGCGTGCTTCCGTGCGCTGTGCGCCACGGCCGCCCTCGGGGAGAGGACTGCCGCGAACCCCGCCGTCCACCGGCCCGGTCGCCGCGCAGCTCATGCACTCATCACGGACGCGCGCCGCGCGATCCACAGGAAGGAACCTGGGTGAACGACACCACCGCACCGCAGGGCGACAGCACGTCGCTCGCGGCGAAGAAGCTTCCCGAGCTGCAGCAGATCGCTGCCGGGCTCGGCATCAAGGGGGCGCGTCGCCTCCGCAAGGGCGAGCTCATCGACGCGATCAGCGGGGGCGGCTCCACCGCCCCGAAGAACACCTCCTCGACGAGCACCGCTCCGAAGGCCGACGCGTCGAAGACCGCGACAGCAGACGCCGCCGCGCCGCGGAGCACGGCGCCGACGAGCGGAGCCTCCGAGGGCTCGGCCTCGTCGGCCGACGCCCTGGACCTGCGCCTGGATCTGCCCGCGCAGGACGAGCGCGGCACGGGCGGGCGCCAGGAGCGCCGGGGCCGCGACGAGCGCCAGGGTCGCGACGACCGCCAGGGCCGCGACGAGCGCAGCGAGCGCCCGGCGCGCGCGGAGCAGAACGATCGCGCCGAGCGCCAGGAGCGCGGCGACCAGGGCGAGGGCCGCCAGCGCGGCGACCGTCAGGACCGCGGCGACCGCCAGGATCGTCAGGATCGCGGCGACCGTCAGGACCGCAACGACCGTTCGGGCCGCGGGGACCGCAAGGACCGCGACAACCGCAAGGACAGCAACGACCGCAACGACCACGGCGATCAGGGCGGGCGCGGATCGCGCCCTCGTCTCGAGGACATCGAGCTGCCCGATCGCACGGGTGAGGACTCCGACATGAGCCGCAACGACCAGGGCGGCCGGGGCGGCCGCGGAGACTCCGAGGACGGCCGCAACCGCCGCTCCCGCAACCGCTCGCGCGACCGCAAGCGCAAGGGCCGCAACGGCGGCGAGAACCCGCAGCAGGACGGCGGCGGCACCGGCAACGGGGGCGGCGACGACGAGCAGGTGCGCGAGGGCGAGGAGCTCGTGAGCGTCGCCGGCATCCTCGACGTGCGCGACAACAACGCCTACGTGCGCACCACCGGCTACCTGCCCGGGTCGAGCGACGTCTACGTCTCCATGAACATGGTGCGCAAGAACGGCCTGCGCAAGGGCGACGCGATCACCGGCCTGGTGCGCGCCCCCAAGGACGGCGAGGAGCAGCGCCAGGAGCAGCCCCAGCAGGGCGGCGGCGGGCGCAACCGCCGCAATCGCAGCGGCAACCAGCAGGGCAAGTACGCCCCGCTGCTCCAGGTCGACACGATCAACGGCCTCACGCCCGATCGGGCGAAGCAACGCGTGGACTTCGGCAAGCTCACCCCGCTGTACCCGGACGAGCGCCTGCGCCTGGAGACCGCGCCGAACGCGATCGCCCCGCGCATCATCGATCTGGTCTCGCCGATCGGCAAGGGCCAGCGCGGCCTCATCGTCGCGCCCCCGAAGGCCGGCAAGACGATCATCATGCAGCAGATCGCGAACGCGATCACCACGAACAACCCCGAGGCCCACCTCATGGTCGTGCTCGTCGACGAGCGCCCCGAGGAGGTCACCGACATGCAGCGCACGGTGAAGGGCGAGGTCATCGCCTCGACCTTCGACCGGCCTGCGTCGGACCACACGATCGTCGCCGAGCTCGCGATCGAGCGCGCCAAGCGCCTCGTGGAGATGGGCAAGGACGTGGTGGTGCTGCTGGACTCGCTCACCCGCCTCTCGCGCGCCTACAACCTGGCAGCCCCGGCCTCGGGCCGCATCCTCTCCGGCGGTGTCGACGCCTCGGCGCTGTACCCGCCCAAGCGGTTCTTCGGCGCCGCCCGCAATATCGAGAACGGCGGCTCGCTGACCATCCTCGCCTCGGCCCTGGTGGAGACCGGCTCCAAGATGGACGAGGTCATCTTCGAGGAGTTCAAGGGCACCGGCAACATGGAGCTGCGCCTCTCGCGGAACCTCGCGGACAAGCGCATCTTCCCGGCGGTGGACGTCAACGCCTCGAGCACCCGCCGCGAGGAGGAGCTCATGGGCAAGGAGGAGCTGGCCATCATGTGGAAGCTCCGCCGCGTGCTCGGCGCCCTCGACCAGCAGCAGGCGCTCGAGCTGCTCCTGGAGCGCGTGAAGAAGACGCAGTCGAACACCGAGTTCCTGATGACGGTCTCCAAGAACACCCCCAGCGTGGGCGGCCGCTCCGGCGACTGACCTCCCCGGGGAGTGAGCTCTCGGGTCCGGACTTCCGGGCCGATGACGGCGGGGCGGGCACTTCGGTGCCCGCCCCGCTTCGTCATCCCGGCTCCGTCATCCCTTGATCGCGCCCGCCGCGATGTTCGCGATGAAGTGGCGCGAGCCGATGATGAAGACGCCGATGAGCGGCAGCACGCTGATCAGCGCGCCCGCCATGACCATCCCGTAGTCCGTGAGGTACAGCGAGTTGAGGTTCTGCAGGGCGGTCTGCAGGGTCTGGCGCTTCGGGTCGACCAGCACGATCAACGGCCACACGTAGTCGTTCCATGCGGTGATGAACGTGAAGATGCCCAGGAACGCGAGGCCGCCGCGCATCATCGGCACGCCGATCCGGCGGTAGATGGTGAAGAAGCCGGCGCCGTCGATCCGCGCGGACTCCACGAGCTCGTCGGGGATGGACGAGCTCGCCATCTGCCGCAGCAGGAAGATGCCGAAGGCGTTCGCGGCGCCCGGGACGATGAGCGCCTGCAGCGTCCCCACCCAGCCGATCTTCGACATGAGGATGAAGCTCGGCACCAGGGAGAGGCTCCCGGGGATCAGGAAGGTCGCGATCATCAGCACGAACAGGGCGTTCTTGCCCGGGAAGTCGTACTTCGCGAAGGCGAAGGCGGCGAGGGAGTCGAAGAACATCACCAGCACGGCGCACAGCGCGGACACGATGATCGTGTTCACGAGGGCCGAGAGGATGTCCACGCTCGAGAAGAGGTTCCTCAGGTTCTCCGCGAAGCTCGTGCCGAACGTGAGACGCGGCGGGTACCCGAAGATCTGCGCGGTCGTCGATGTCGACATCACCGCGAGCCAGTAGAACGGGAACACCGACAGCAGGACGCCGACGAGGACCAGCAGATGCGTGATCACCTTCTCGAGGCGGGCGCGCGCGATCGCGGCCCGGTCGCCCGAGGTCCGCAGTCCCGGCCGGTCGTTCCCCCGCGGCCCCGTCGGGCCTCCCAGTGCTTGAGGTCCGGAGGTGCGGGTGGAATCAGCGGTGGTCATGAGCGTGCCTTCCTGCCGGTCCGACGGGGCGCGTCCCTGCGCTCGCTGAGCAGGCGCCAGTTGATGATCGCGAACACGGAGGCGAGGACGAAGAGGGCCCAGGCGATGGCCGAGCCGTAGCCGAAGTCGAACTGCGTGAATGCCTGGTTGTACTGGTAGAGCACGATGGTCATGCCGGCCTCGCCGTTGCCGCCGGCGTCGCCGAGGAGCACCTGCGGCTCGGTGAACAGGCTCAGCCCGCCGACGGTCGAGGTGATGACGGTGAAGAGGATGATCGGCCGCAGCAGCGGGATCGTCACGCGGGTGAAGATCTGCCAGGTCGAGGCGCCGTCCGTCTTCGCGGCGTCGTACAGGTCCGTCGGGATCGACTGGAGCCCGGCGAGGTAGATGATCGCGTTGTACCCGGTGAACCGCCAGATCACCATGACGGCGATGGTGACCTTGATGCCCAGGCTGCTCGAGAGCCAGGGCACGGAGTCGACATGCAGGGCGGTCAGCGCCGAGTTCACGAGTCCGAAGGAGTCGGAGAACACCGAGCCGAAGACGATCGCCATCGCGACCATGCTGGTGACGTTCGGCAGGAAGAAGGCCACCCGGTAGAACCCGCGGAAGCGAATGTTCTGGTGCAGCAGGAACGCGATGACGAGCGCCAGGAAAAGCATCGGGACCGTGGAGAGGAACCAGATGATGAACGTGTTCGCGACCGCGTTCCAGAACCGGGAGTCCTGCACGAGGTAGATGTACTGGGAGAGCCCGGCGAAGCGGATCTCGCCCATGCCGTCCCAGTCGGTGAAGGAGAGCACGATCGAGAACACGATCGGGAACAGCCCGAACACGAGGAAGAGCACGTAGAACGGGGCGATCGCGACGTACTGGGGCCAGTGGGAGAGGATCCCTCGCCAGCCGCGGGCCCGGGTGCGAGGGACGGCCGCGGCGGGGGCCCGGGCGGCGTCGACGGGCGGGGGAGTGGTCATGACGCTCATCGCTGGACTCCTCGTTTGCGCAGTGCCTTCTCGGCGGCGGCGATCGCATCGGCCCATGCGCGGTCCGGGTCCTTGCCGGCGGTCTCGACGTTGGTGATCTCGAGGGTGAAGCTGCCGGAGACGACGCTCTCCCACGTGCTGATGAACGATTCCGGCACCTGCTCGGCGGCGTGCGAGAAGAAGGCGAGCGGATCCTGGTCCCCGAAGAAGTCACCCGCGTACTTCATGGTGCCGCTCTCGTAGGAGGCGGGTGCGGAGGGGAAGAGCTGGACGTCGTTGTAGGCCTCGGCCTGGTGGTCCGGGGTGTTGATCCAGCGGATGAAGGCGAAGGCGGCCTCCGGGTCCTTGCAGGTGTGGGGGATCGCGGCGAAGGAGCCTCCGGAGTTCCCCGGGCGCACGGGCTGGTCGGCCAGGCGCCAGAGGCCCGCGGAGTCCGGCGCGGACTCCTGGATGATCTGGGACCACCACGAGGCGTTCACGTGGCCGGCCGTCTTCCCGCTGGACCACGCGGCGTTCTGGTCCGTGCCGCGGGCGTCCGGGATCCCCGCGGTGATGTGCGCGTCGATCGCGGCGACGGCCGTGTCCCAGGCCTCGCGCACCGCCGAGCCCTCGGCCGTGTACAGGGGCGTGTCCTCGGCGTCGAGGTAGCGCTCGGGGCTCGCGTTGAGGAACTGCTCGTAGATGGACTGCGCGGTGTTGACGAGCGCGGAGCCGGTCGCCTTGCGGAGCTCGGCGCCGAGTGCGATCCAGTCCTTCCACGTCGAGACCGCGGAGGAGACCTCGTCCGGTTCCGTCGGCAGCCCCGCCTTCTCGAACACGTCCTGGCGGTAGTAGAAGCCGGTCGGGCCGATGTCGAGAGGGAAGAAGCAGAAGCGCTCCTCGGGCGTGACCCCGAGCTTCCACTTCCACTCGTAGTAGTCGTCCGCGTGCTGCGCGGCCCCCAGGTCGTTCATGTCCAGGAACTGGTGCTCGTTGCGGAAGTAGAGGGCGTTGTTCGAGTTGATGTACGTGATGTCCGGGATGTAGGCGCCGCCCGCGAGGCTCGTGCGCAGCTTGGTGTCGAAGGTGGTGCCGATGACGTCGGCGCGGACGTGCCGATCCGTGCCGGGGACGTTCTTCGCGGCCTGCTCGAGGAGCTTCGGGCTGGCGGACCGGTTCCAGTACCACATGACCAGCTCATCGGGGTCGTCGGAGATCGTGGGGGAGGAGCCGCAGGCGGCCAGTCCTCCCGCTGCCAGTCCCGCCAGGCCGAGGCCTCGCAGGACGTGTCGTCGCGTGGGTGGGTGCATGGGCTCTCCTCGTCATCGAGCAGGCGGTCGGGGCCGTGAACGTTCACAGCTGGCCAGGACTATGGCACCCGCTCGCGGGGGTGTCAAGGGTCACAACTCGCCGGCGGGTCCGGCTTCTCCGACGGATGCCGGATCGTGTCTCCTGCGCATCTCCGTGCCGGCGCCCTTGGCGGCCGCGGCGGATCGACGCCTCCCGGCGGAGTTCTGCCGGGCATGGCGCCGCGGCCGACGGACGTGTAGCGTGATCCCCGCCGTGAACGTTCACGGCAGGCGGATGGGCCGCGGTGCCCGGGTGCCCCGGTGCGGTCCTCGTCCGGCATCCGCCGCAGCATCCGTCCGCCGTCCGCAGCTCCCACCCATCGACAGCGAGGTCGCATCCATGAACACCGACAGCAGCGTCCCCACCCACGACGACAGCAGCACGGAGCGCGCCGCCGCGCCCGGCGCTCCGGCCCGCCTGCGCTGGGCGGTCCTCGGGCCAGGCTCGATCGCCCGTCGCTTCGCCGGCCAGCTGCCCCACAGCGAGCTCGGCGTGCTCGTGGGCGCGGGCAGCCGCGACCCGGAGCGGGCCCGCGAGTTCGCACGCGAGTTCGGCATCGCCGAGGACCCGGGTGCCGTGATCGGCACCTACGAAGAGGTCCTGGCCTCCGATGCGGTCGACGCCGTCTACGTCTCCACGGTGCACACCGAGCACGCGCGCCTGAGCATCGCCGCCCTCGAGGCCGGCAAGCACGTGCTCTGCGAGAAGCCGCTGGCGGTGAACCACGGCACCGCGATGGCCGTCGCGGACGTCGCCCGCCGCACCGGGCGCGTGCTGCTCGAGGCCTTCATGTACCGCTTCCATCCGCAGACCGTCCAGGTGCTCGACCTCGTGCGCGAGGGCGCGATCGGCGAGCTCGTGCACGTCGACGCCTCGTTCTCGTTCGACACCGGGGCGCGCGAGGGGCGTCTGTTCGACCCGCAGATCGCCGGCGGCGGGATCCTCGACGTCGGCTGCTACCCGCTGTCCCTGGCCCGTCTGGTCGCCGGGGCCGCCGCGGGGCGCACCGTCGTCGAGCCCGCCGCGCTCCGCGCCGCAGGCACCGTCGGCCCCACGGGCGTCGACGAGTGGGCGACCGCGGAGCTCACCTTCCCGGGCGGTGCCACCGCGAGCCTGCGCACCGGTGTGCGTCTGGCGGATCCGCAGTCCGCCACGATCGCCGGCAGTCGCGGCGTGATCCGTCTCGAGGATCCGTGGACGCTCGGCGAGGACACCGTGATCAGTCTCGACGCGGCGGGCGAGGAGCCGCGCGAGATCCGCGTGGAGCACGCCCACCCCTACGCCCTGGAGGCGGACGCCCTCGCGCGCGCCGTCCTCGCCGGACGGTCCGAGGTCCCCGATCTCGATCTCGAGGCGAGCCTCGGCCAGGCGCGCGCGCTCGACGACTGGCGCGAGCAGATCGGCCTGCGCTATCCCTTCGAGTGCGAGGACTCCGCGATCCCCACCGTCTCGGGCGCCCCGCTGCGCGTGCGGGCGGACCGCGAGCACTCCGCCATGCCCTACGGCGAGATCCCGGGCGTCGGCAAGAAGATCTCCCGCCTGGTCATGGGCTGCGACAACCAGCCGAACCTCGCCCACGCCTCCGCCCTGTTCGACGCCTTCGTCGAGGCCGGCGGCACCACCTTCGACTCCGCGTACATCTACGGCGGCGGTCACCACGAGGTGCAGCTGGGGCAGTGGATCACGAACCGCGGCATCCGCGAGGACGTCGTCGTGATCACCAAGGGCGCGCACACGCCGCACTGCGACCCCGAGTCCCTGAGCCGTCAGCTGCTCGAGTCCCTCGAGCGCCAGCAGACCGACTACGCGGATCTCTACATGATGCACAGGGACAACCTCGAGATCCCCGTCGGCGAGTTCGTCGACGTGCTCAACGAGCACCTCGAGGCCGGCCGGATCCGGGCGTTCGGCGGCTCGAACTGGACGCCCGCGCGCGTCGACGAGGCGAACGCGTACGCCGCGGCCCACGGCAAGCAGGGCTTCAGCCTGCTGAGCAACCACTTCGGCCTGGCCGAGGCGCTCGACGTCCCCTGGGCCGGCTGCGTGCACGCGACCGACCCGGCCTCGAAGGCCTGGCTCGAGGAGCGGAAGATCCCGCTCTTCCCCTGGTCCTCCCAGGCCCGGGGCTTCTTCACCGGCCGCGCCGCGCCCGAGGACCGCTCGGACGCCGAGCTCGTGCGCTGCTACTACTCCGATGACAACTTCGAGCGCCTCGAGCGCGCCCGCACCCTCGCCCGCGAGTTCGGGGTCCCGCCCACCGCGATCGCGCTCGCGTATGTGCTCGCCCAGCCGTTCCCCACGTTCCCGCTGTTCGGTCCCCGCTCGATCGCGGAGATGCGATCCTCTATGGAAGGCCTCTCGGTGCAGCTGACCCCCGAGCAGGTCGCCTGGCTGGATCTTCGGGAGGGCATTGCGTGAGCAGAAGCCGTGAGAGCGCCGGTGCGCGGACGGACCGGACGACGGGCGCCCGGCGCGCCACCATCGTCGACGTCGCCACGCGCGCCGGCGTCTCGCGGCAGACGGTCACCCGGGCCATGAACGACATGCCCGGCATCAGCCCCGACACCCGCGAGCGAGTCCTCGCGGCGGCCGAGGAGCTCAACTACCGGCCCTCGCGCTTCGGACGAGGCCTCGTCTCCCAGGGGCCGCCCACCCTCGGCCTGCTGGTCAACGAGCTCACCAACACGTTCTTCCCCGAGATCGCCGCCGCCGTGATCCGCGAGAGCGCACGGCGCGGCTGGAACGTGGTGGTCGCCGAGACCGAGAACGGAGCGGAGGCCGAGGCGATCGCGACCGAGCTCGTGCGTCGGGCCGATGCCCTGCTGGGCTACAGCCTCCCGGCCGACGCCGACGAGATCGTCCCCGCGCGCATGCCGCTCGTGCGCCTCGACCTCCAGGAGGCCGACGGTGCGGGCGTGCGCTTCGCGGAGGAGGCTGCGATGAGCGAGCTCGCCGCGCATCTGGAGAGCTCCGGCACCGCTCGCGTCGCCGTGCTCGACAGCACCCGGGACGGGGAGAGCCGCCGCGCGCACGAGATGCGGGAGGTCGTCGGCCGGCGGATCGCCGCGGTGGACCTCGTCCCCGCGTCGGCGGACGGCATCCCGGCCCAGGTCGAGGCGGCGCTCGATGCGGGCGCGGACACCCTCATGGCCTGGAACGACGTGCACGCCCTGCAGGTGCTCAAGGCGCTGCGCACCCGCGGCCTGAACGTCCCCGACGACGTGCGCGTGACAGGCGTCGACGGGCTCGCGCTGGGGGAGCTCGTCTCCCCGGAGCTCACGACCATCGGCGTCGACCTCGAGGCCGTGGCCCGCGAAGCGGTCGACCTCGTGGACGGGCTGTTCACCGGACGCCTGAGCGCGGCCGACGGCGGGGCCGTGCGCACCGTGCCCTACCGGCTCGTCATCCGCGAGTCCGCCTGAGGGCGGGACGGGCCGCCTCCCGGTGCTCGGGGCTCCCGCGCGCGTCTCGGGCGCCCCCTGTGCGGAGGCCGCCGTGGGGAGTTCGTCACCCCTGCGCGTCGAGGGGTGTGCCTGCTCGTGCGCACGTGGCACAATCGGGCGTCGGTTCTGGTTCACGGCGCCCGTCGGGCACCGACCCAGCGACCTCACGAAGGAGAGATCATGAAGGCGAACATCCACCCGGATTATCACGTGACCCAGGTGACCTGCACCTGCGGCAACACGTTCACCACCCGCAGCACCAAGGGCGACGGCGAGATCCGCGCCGAGGTCTGCTCCGCCTGCCACCCGTTCTACACGGGCAAGCAGAAGATCCTGGACACCGGCGGTCGCGTGGCCCGCTTCGAGGCCCGCTACGGCAAGAAGTCCAAGTAACAGCGCTTCCGACACCGGCGGTTCCCCCTGGGGAGCCGCCGGTGTCGTGTCTCCGGCCTCCCGGTCGGGCGATGACATGATCCTGCCGGTGTCCTGATCCGAGGAGAGGCCGTGGCGCATCCCGCCGATGACCTCGACGGCCTCCCGCTCGAGCGGCTGAGCGCCCTCGAGGCGGAGCACGCCGAGCTGCAGCGGCGCATGGCCGACCCCTCCCTGCACACCGACGCCTCCCGCGCGCGACGCGTGGGACGCCGCTACGCCGAGGTCGATCAGATCGTCACCGCGCTGCGCGACCTGCGCGGTGCGGCCGAGGACCGCGATGCCGCGCGCGAGCTCGCCGCGGAGGACCCCGAGTTCGCGGCGGAGGCAGAGCGGGACGCCGAGCGCGTCGAGACCCTGCGCGAGCACCTGCGCGAGCTGCTCGCCCCCCGCGACGAGGACGACTCCCGGGACGTGCTCATGGAGATCAAGGCCGGAGCCGGCGGCGAGGAGTCCGCCCTGTTCGCCGCGGAGATGCTGCGCATGTACCGGCAGTACGCGCTCTCCCGGGGCTGGACGCTCGAGGTCATCGACTCCACCGACTCCGACCTCGGCGGCATCAAGGACGCGACCCTCTCGATCCGCGCGGGCTCGTCCGCCGTCGGCGGCGGGGCCGGGACCGGCGGGGGAGCGGCCGACGGGGTCTGGGCGCATCTCAAGCACGAGGGCGGCGTCCACCGGGTCCAGCGCGTGCCGGTCACCGAGTCCGCCGGGCGCATCCACACCTCCGCCGTCGGCGTCCTGGTGATGCCCGAGGCCGACGAGACCGACGAGGCCGAGCTGCTCGCCGAGCAGATGGTCCCCGCGAACCTGCGCATCGACGTCTTCCGCTCCTCCGGGCCCGGCGGGCAGAGCGTGAACACCACGGACTCCGCCGTGCGCATCACCCACCTGCCCACCGGCATCGTCGTCTCCTGCCAGAACGAGAAGAGCCAGCTGCAGAACCGCGAGCAGGCGATGCGGATCCTGCGCTCGCGCCTGCTGGAGGCGCGCCGCGCCGCACAGGACGCCGAGGCCTCCGCGAGCCGCCGCTCCCAGGTGCGCACCGTCGACCGCTCCGAGCGGATCCGCACGTTCAACTTCCCCGAGTCACGGGTGACCGACCACCGCACCGGCTTCAAGGCGGGCAACCTCGAGGCCGTCCTCGCCGGCGACCTCGACGCCCTCATCGAATCCTCCCGCCGCGCCGAGGCCGAGCAGCGTCTGCGCGAGGCCGCCGAGGGAGAGCTGTGAGCATCGACGTGCGGATGCGCCTGCGCACCGCGCTGTCGCGCACGACCGCCCGGCTGGGGGAGGCGGGCATCGTGTCCTCGAGCGCCGAGTCCCGCACCCTCATCGAGGCCGCCGCGCGCGCCGACGGGCCTCTGGTCATGCTCGATGCGCTCCCGGAGGACTTCGACGCGCGCCTCGAGGAGCTCGTGGCCCGCCGCGAGCGCCGGGAGCCCCTGCAGCTGATCCTGGGCCGCGCCCCGTTCCGACGGCTCCTGCTCGAGACCGCTCCCGGCGTGTTCATCCCGCGCCCGGAGACCGAGCTCGCGATCGATCTGCTGCTCGAGCACGCACGGTCGGACGAGGTGCGCACGGTCGTGGACCTCTGCACGGGCAGCGGCGCCCTCGCCGCCGCCGTCCTCGACGAGATGCCCTCCTCGCGCGTCCTCGCCCTCGAGATCGATCCCGCTGCCCGGGACCTGGCGGCCCGGAACCTCTCGGCCGTGGACCCGGAGCGCGGCGAGGTCCGGACGGGCGACGTCGGGGACGCGCAGCTGCTGGCGGACCCGGAGCCCGTGCTCGGCGCCCGCGCCGGGGGAGTCGACGCGGTGCTCGCGAACCCGCCCTACATCCCCGCCGATGCGATCCCCCGCGAGCAGGAGGTGCGCGAGCACGACCCGGCACGCGCACTCTTCGGCGGGGGAGCGGACGGACTCGACGTGCCCCGCTCCGTCGTCGCCCTCGCCGGGCGCCTGCTGCGGCCCGGCGGTCTGCTCGTGATGGAGCACGCCGACGTGCAGGGCTCGTCGACGCGCGCCCTCGCCGAGGACACGGGGTCCTTCGTCGACATCCGCACGGTCCGCGACCTCACCGGCCGCGACCGCTTCCTGGTCGCCCTCCGCGCCCACCCGTCCACCCCCAGCACGAGATGAGAGACTGAGCGCCGTGAGCGTGTACGACACCACGAACGAAGCCACCCGCGACGAGGGCCTCCAGGCCGCACAGGACGCCCTGTCCGACGGCGGCCTGATCGTGCTCCCCACCGACACCGTCTACGGCATCGGCGCGGACGCCTTCACCCCGGACGCCGTGCAGGCGCTGCTGGACGCCAAGGACCGCGGGCGCGACGCCCCACCGCCGGTGCTCGTCGGGGATCCCGCCGTGCTGCTGGGACTCGCGGTCGACGTGCCCGAGTACGCCGAGCGCCTCACGGAGGCCTTCTGGCCCGGCGCGCTCACCCTGATCCTCACCGCGCAGCCCTCGCTGAACTGGGACCTCGGGGAGACCCGGGGCACCGTCGCCCTGCGCATGCCCGACGACGAGGTCACCCTCGAGCTGCTGCGCCGCACCGGGCCGCTCGCCGTCTCGAGCGCGAACCGCCACGGAAAGCCCGCAGCGCTCAGCGTCATGGACGCCGCGACCCAGCTCGGCGACCGCGTCGAGGTCTACCTCGACGGGGGCCCCGCACGCCTGGGCACCGCCTCCACGATCATCGACACCACGGTCGAGCCCGCTGAGATCGTCCGCGAGGGCGCGCTCACCCGCGAGCAGATCGTCGAGGCCGTCGGCGACATCTTCACCGCCCCCGAGCAGGAGGAGCCCGACGCCGACGCCGACGCCGACGCCGAGACCGACGCCGGGGCCGAGACCGACGGTGACGCCGAGGTCGCAGCCGACGCCGACGTCGACGAGGCGACTGCCGAGGGCGCGTCGGCCGACGCGACGACGGTTACGGCGACCGAGGCCGACGAGCCCGCCGATGTGGAGGGCGAGGAGAACGTCGAGGACATCGGCGCCGTTGCCTTCGCCGCCGCCGGCTCCACGCCGCTGCCCGCGCCCGGCGGGAACGGGGCGGCCGCGGACGCCGACGCCGAGGACGCGCCCGTCGACACCGCCGAGCCCGTCCTGGCCGACGCGCCCGCCGACGCCGCCGAGCCCGACTTCTCCGCCGACGGACCCGGGGAGACCGGGAGCGGGAGCCGCCCCGCGTGAGGATCTACCTGTTCGTCCTGCTCCTCGCGGCGGCGGTGACCTTCCTGGTCACACCCGCGGTGCGCCTCATGGCGCGCAGGATCGGGGCGATGACGGCGGTCCGCTCGCGCGACGTGCACACGGTCGTGACCCCGCGCCTCGGGGGACTGGGGATCCTGGTGGGGGTCGCCGCGGCGATGCTCATCGCCAGCCGCATCCCCTTCCTCCACGGACTGTTCCACGAGAGCAGCCAGCCCTGGGCGATCCTCGCCGCCGCCGGGATCGTCGCCCTCCTGGGCGCCGCCGACGACAAATGGGATCTCGACTGGGTCACCAAGCTCGCGGGCCAGGTGCTCGCCGCCGTGCTGCTGGCCGCCGAGGGCGTGCGCCTGGTGTCGCTCCCGATCGGCGGCGTCACCCTGCTCTCCTCGCGCAGCGCCATCATCCTCACGGTGCTCGTCGTGGTGGTCTCGATGAACGCCGTGAACTTCGTGGACGGCCTGGACGGACTGGCCGCGGGGGTGATGGCGATCGGCGGCACGGCGTTCTTCGCCTACGCCTACATGCTCACCCGCAGCGCCTCGACCACGGACTACTCCTCGCTCGCCGCCCTGATCACCGCCGCGATGGTGGGCGCCTGTCTGGGGTTCCTCCCGCACAACCTGCCGCGCGCGAAGATCTTCATGGGCGATTCGGGCTCCATGCTGCTGGGCCTGCTGCTCGCCGCGAGCACCATCACGGTGACCGGCCAGATCGACACCGCGCAGCTGTCCGACGCGAAGGTCATCGGACAGTTCCTGCCGATCCTGCTGCCCATCGGCGTCATGTTCATCCCGTTCCTCGACTTCGTGCTCGCCGTCGTCCGCCGCATCGGCTCGGGCCACTCGCCCTTCCACGCCGACAAGCTCCACCTCCACCACCGCCTGCTCGCGATCGGCCACTCGCAGCTCGGCGCCGTCCTCATCATGTACATGTGGGCGATCGTGATCTCGGTGGGGATGCTGCTGCCGGCCCTCGTGGACATGCGCACCGTCGTGATCTTCTGGGGGATCGGGCTGCTCGTCGCCTTCGTGGTGACGATCGATCCGATCGCCCGGCTGCGCCGCCGCTCCGGGAGGCGCCACCCCGCCCACGAGCGCGAGGCCGGCTGACGCCGTCGGCCGCCGCCCCTGACCCGACCCGAGAACACCGAGGAATCCGAGACGCCGATGCCCTCCGCCGACCGACCCGATCCCGCCGCCCCGAGCGACGAGGGGATCGCGCGCGCCCGCCGCCACAACGACCGCCTGCTGATGCGGGCCCTGCTGCTCGCGATCCTCGCGGGGATCGTCGTCGACGCCGTCGTCATTGTGCTCGCCGCGCTGCTCGGCGGCGCGGGCGCGCTGCCCGGCGCGCTGGTCGGGAGTGGCCTCGCTCTCGTGGTGACCCTGCCCACAGTGGCGAGCGCGCGCATCGCCCGTCCGCTGCCCGGCACCTCCTACGCGATGGTGCTCATGGGGAGCTGGCTCGTGAAGATGTTCGTGCTGGTCATCGCGCTCTTGCTGCTCGGCGAGGCGACCTGGCTCTCGCGGCCGTGGCTCGGTGTCGCCCTGCTCGCGGGAGCGGTCGTGGCAGCCGTCACCGAGGCGGTCGGGATGGTGCGCTCACGTGCCCGTCTGGAGGTCGCCGAACCCCCTCGGGAGCAGTGACGCTCTGATATGCTCGGGGTGTCTTCGCGTGGCCTGGAACGGCCCCCGTGACACTCCTCCACGCCGCCCCTCCGGGGTGAGCCGTGGGTTCGGTGGGTCCCGGATCGTTCCCGACGCCGCCTCCCCGACCTCGGCTCGTCCGCGGTCCGGCGGCACCGCCCCGCGGCATCCCCGACCCCGGTGGGGGATCAGAGGACATGCACGACCATCCAGACTGCTGACGCCAGCGACGGCCGAGGCCCCAGGGCCTCGTCACCCGTCCGCCGGAACCGGCGGGGCGGATGCCGACACGACGACCACGGGAGATCGCGCTGAACACCGCCGACGCCACTCCGAACCTCCTCGCCGAGGGCTTCGAGTTCCACACGCCGAGCATCTCCGAGTTCTTCCCGGACGCCATCCTCTTCGGCGGCACGTGGTTCGAGTTCAACCGCGTCCAGCTCGTGCGCCTCATCATCCTCGTCGTCGTGCTGACGGTGATGGCGGTCATCGCCTCCCGCGCCAAGCTCGTGCCCGGTCGCGCGCAGAGCATCGTCGAGATGATCATCGAGTTCGTCGATCACTCGATCATCGAGAACACCCTGGGCATGCGCGAGGGCAAGAAGTACGCCCCCATGCTCGTGACGATGTTCTTCTTCATCCTCACGATGAACCTCGCGGGCGTGATCCCCGGGCTGAACCTCGCGGGCACCTCCGTGATCGGCCTGCCGCTGCTCGCGGCGCTGTGGACGTTCATCGTCTACATCTCCTTCGGCATCAAGAAGCACGGCCTGGGCGGCTACCTCAAGCACGAGACGATGCCCCCCGGCGTGCCGAAGCCGATCTACATCCTCCTGATCCCGATCGAGTTCCTCCAGCTCGCCGTGATCCGCTGGGCCTCGCTGACGATCCGACTGCTCGCCAACATGGTCGCCGGGCACATCATGCTCGTGGTCTTCATCGGGCTCACCCAGGGTCTGCTGTTCTCGGGCTCCGCGCTCATCGCCGTCGCGCCCTTCTCCGGGGCCCTCGCGATCGGCATCTACGGCTTCGAGATCTTCGTGGCCGCCCTGCAGGCCTTCATCTTCACCATCCTGACCGCCGTGTACATCAACATGGCGACGTCGGACGAGCACTGACCCGCTCCGTCGCACCCTCCCCAGAACGCGCCGTCCACCCGGTCGGCACAACGAAAGGAAACCCTGTGGACGCCACCACTCTCGCAGAGCTCTCCGGCAACGTCGCCTCGATCGGCTACGGCCTCGCGGCGATCGGCCCCGGCATCGGCATCGGCATCATCGTGGGCAAGACCGCCGAGGCGACCGCCCGCCAGCCCGAGCTGCGCGGCGCCCTGCAGTCGACCATGTTCATCGGTATCGCCTTCACCGAGATCCTGACGCTGCTGGCGATCGTCACCGGCTTCCTCTTCAACAGCTGAGGACCCCACCATGATTCTTGCCGAAGGCACCTCGGAAGAGGTCGAGGGCTGGAAGATCCTGGTGCCCGAGCCCCAGGAGATCGTCTGGTCGCTGATCTTCCTGGTCATCTTCGCCGTCGTCTTCATCAAGTTCATCCTGCCGCGGCTCAACGCCGTGCTCGATGAGCGCAGCGAGAAGATCGAAGGCGGTCTGAAGAAGGCCGAGGAGGTCCAGCAGCAGGCGGACCAGCTGAAGGACGAGCAGGAGCAGGAGCTCGCGGCGGCACGCCAGGAGGCCGCCTCCATCCGCGAGAAGGCCCGTGCGGACGGCGCCGCGATCGTCGAGGAGGCCAAGGCTCGCGCCGAGGCCGAGAACGACCGCATCCTCAGCGCCGGCCGTCAGCAGCTCTCGGCCGAGCGCACCACCGCCGCGGCCCAGCTCAAGGGAGAGGTCGGCACGCTCGCGAGCGACCTCGCCTCCAAGATCGTCGGGGAGTCCCTCACCGACGACGAGCGCTCCCGCCGCGTGATCGACCGGTTCCTGGACGACCTCGAGTCGTCGCAGACCGCGACCCGATAAGGACACCAGATGCGAGGAACCTCCTCCACCTCCCTGCGTGAGGTGACCCAGCGGTCCCAGGACCTCCTGCGCGGCGACGGCGTGTCGCTGACGCAGGTCGCCGAGGACCTCTTCGGGGCCGCCGACGCGATCGACTCCAGCAACCAGCTGGTGCGGATGCTGAGCGACGGCGGTCGACCCGCCGAGGTCAAGCAGTCCGTGGCGCGCTCGCTCTTCGAAGGGCGCGTCAGCCCCGGGGCGCTCTCCGTGATCCTCGAGATCGTCGGTCGCCGCTGGTCCGAGCAGGAGGACGTCCTGGACGCCCTCGAGCAGCTCGGCGTCGAGGCCCTCCTCGAGCAGTCGGCCCGCGAGGGCGTGCTCGAGCAGGTCGAGGAGGAGCTCTTCCAGATCTCCCGCGTGATCGACGAGAGCGGCGAGCTCACCGGCGGCCTGGACGATGCCCGCGAGCATCCCGAGCAGCGCGCGGGGATCATCTCGCGACTGCTCGAGGGCCGCGTGCACCCGCTGACCCTCGCGCTCGCCCGCCGTGCGGTGGGTCGGCGCACGGACGTCAAGCCCGCACGCCGCCTCCTGGGCTTCGCCGAGTTCGCCTCGGCGCGGCGCCGCCGTCTGCTGGCGATCGTGCGCAGCGCGCGACAGCTCACCCCCGAGCAGCAGTCGCGCCTGTCCTCGATCCTCACCCGGATCTACGGCCGCGAGGTCCAGACCAACTTCGAGCTGGACGAGGACGTCGTCGGCGGCCTGCGCGTCCAGGTCGGGGACGACCTCTACGACGCGACAGTCCTCGCGCGCCTGGCCCAGGCGCGCTCCCGCCTGGTGGCCTGACGGCCGCGCGGCGAGATCCACCGGAGATCCCCCGGGACCTCCCATCTGACGACCACAGCTGGTACGACCACCGCCCCGCTCGCGGGGCAGAGAAGGAAGCGAAGCACCGCGATGGCTGAGCTCACGATCCGCCCGGAGGACATCCGGAACGCCCTGGACACCGCAGTGTCCACCTACCAGGCCGGCACGCCCGAGCGCGAGGAGATCGGCCGCGTCACCGAGTCGGCCGACGGCATCGCCCGCGTCGAGGGTCTCCCCGGCGTCATGGCCAACGAGCTCGTCCGCTTCGAGGACGGCACTCTCGGTCTGGCCCTGAACCTCGAGCTGCGCGAGGTCGGCGTCGTCGTCCTCGGCGAGTTCTCCGGCATCGAGGAGGGCCAGGAGGTGCGCCGCACCGGCGAGGTGCTCTCCGTGCCCGTCGGCGACGACTTCCTCGGCCGCGTGGTCGACCCCACCGGCGCCCCCATCGACGGTCTCGGCGAGATCGCCAGCACCGAGCGCCGCGCCCTCGAGCTGCAGGCCCCCACGGTCATGCAGCGCAAGAGCGTCAAGGAGCCGATGCAGACCGGCATCAAGGCCATCGACTCGATGACCCCGATCGGCCGCGGTCAGCGCCAGCTGATCATCGGCGACCGCCAGACCGGCAAGACGACCATCGCCCTGGACACGATCCTGAACCAGAAGGCGAACTGGGAGTCGGGCGACCCGAGCCAGCAGGTGCGCTGCATCTACGTGGCCGTCGGCCAGAAGGGCTCGACCATCGCGTCGGTCCGCGCCACCCTCGAGGAGGCCGGCGCCCTCGACTACACGACGATCGTGGCGGCCCCCGCCTCCGATCCCGCGGGCTTCAAGTACATCGCCCCGTACGCGGGCTCGGCCATCGGCCAGCACTGGATGTACGAGGGCAAGCACGTCCTCATCGTCTTCGACGACCTCACCAAGCAGGCCGAGGCCTACCGCGCCGTGTCGCTGCTGCTGCGCCGCCCGCCGGGCCGCGAGGCCTACCCCGGTGACGTGTTCTACCTGCACTCCCGCCTCCTCGAGCGCTGCGCGAAGCTCAGCGACGAGATGGGCGGCGGCTCGATGACCGGCCTGCCGATCATCGAGACCAAGGCCAACGACGTCTCGGCGTACATCCCGACCAACGTCATCTCGATCACCGACGGCCAGGTCTTCCTGCAGTCCGACCTGTTCAACGCCGATCAGCGCCCCGCTGTCGACGTCGGCATCTCGGTCTCCCGCGTCGGCGGCTCCGCGCAGATCAAGGCGATGAAGGGCGTCTCCGGCACGCTGAAGATCTCGCTCGCGCAGTACCGCGACCTCGAGTCCTTCGCGATGTTCGCCTCGGACCTCGACGCCGCCTCGAAGCAGCAGCTGAACCGCGGCGCGCGCCTCATGGAGCTGCTCAAGCAGCCCCAGTCCTCGCCCTACCCGGTCGAGGAGGAGGTCATCTCGATCTGGGGCGGCACCACCGGCAAGTTCGACGACATCGAGGTCGAGGACGTCCGCGAGTTCGAGTCCCTGCTGCTCGAGCACCTGCGCCACAACGGCACCGTGCTCGAGGACATCCGCACCTCGAAGAAGTTCTCCGAGGAGACCGAGCAGCAGGCCACCGAGCTGCTCGAGCAGGTCAAGCGCGACTTCCTGGCCGGCAAGGGCCAGAGCGAGGCGCGCACCGACGTGCACGAGAGCGCGGAGGACGAGGACATCGACCAGGAGCGCATCGTCCGCGGATGATCCGGTGCGCCGTCCGATCGGGCAGGGGAGACCCTGCAAGGGAGGGCGGCGCCGGGACCAGCCGGAGCATCCCGCGAAGGAGAGACATGGGAGCACAGCAGAGGGAGTACAAGAAGCGGATCACCTCCGCTCAGGGCATGAAGAAGATCTTCAAGGCCAAGGAGATGGTCGCGGCCTCGCGCATCGCCAAGGCCCACGCCCGGGTGCTCGCGACCACGCCGTACGCCGAGGCGATCACTCGGGCGATCGGCGCCGTCGCGACCCATTCGACCGACGTCGAGCATCCGTTCCTCGACCAGGAGCGCAGCGAGACCGGCCGCGCCGGCATCCTGCTCATCACGGCCGACCGCGGGATGACGGGCTCGTACTCGCACAACGCGATCCGCGCCGCGGAGGAGCTCGCCAACCACCTGATCGACGAGGGCAAGACGCCCGTGCTGTACATCGTCGGCCGCAAGGGCGAGACCTACTACACGTTCCGCAACCGTCCGCCGGTCACGGCCTGGACCCCGTTCCAGGAGAGCGAGATCCCTGCGCTCGGCCACGAGATCGCGCAGCGTCTCACCGGCGACCTGCTCAGCGAGGACCCGGAGGTGCATCTCGACGAGGCGTACCTCGTGGGCACCCGCTTCCTCAGCCGGTTCCGGCAGGTGGCCCGGGCGACCCGCCTGGTCCCGCTCGAGGTCGTCGACGCCGAGGCGGGCGCCGAAGCGCCCTCGTACCCGCTGTACGAGTTCGCGCCCGACGCCGAGACGGTCATGGACGAGCTGATCCCGCGCTACCTCGAGTCGCGCATCGTCAACCTGCTCATGCAGTCGATGGCCTCCGAGCACGCGGCGACGCAGCGCGCGATGAAGACGGCCACGGACAACGCCGAACAGCAGATCCGCAAGTTCACCCGGCTGGCCAACTCGGCGCGCCAGGCGGAGATCACCCAGGAGATCTCGGAGATCGTCGGCGGCGCCGACGCCCTCTCGGGATCCGGTCGCACCGAACGCTGAGCCGCCGCGAGCGCTCCGCGCGCCGGCCTGACCCATTGGAGAGAAACGAATGAGCACCCCAGTCACCACCGACGCCCCCGCTGCCTCCGCGCAGCAGGGCACCGGCCGCATCGCCCGTGTCACGGGCGCGGTCGTCGACATCGAGTTCCCCCCGGGCAACATCCCCGGTCTCTACAACGCTCTGACCACCGAGATCAGCGCCGAGGGCGCGGGCCTCCTGCCTTCGGTCCTCACGCTCGAGACGGCTCAGCACCTCGGCGACGGCATGGTCCGCGCGATCGCGCTCAAGCCGACCGACGGCCTCGTGCGCGGGCAGTCCGTGACCGACACCGGCGCCCCGATCTCCGTGCCGGTCGGCGACGTCACCCTCGGCACCGTCTTCGACGTCGTCGGCAACCCGCTGAACGTCGAGGAGGGCCAGACCTTCGAGGTCTCCGAGCGCTGGCCCATCCACCGCACCGCCCCCAGCTTCGACCAGCTCGAGTCCAAGACCGAGATGTTCGAGACCGGCATCAAGTCGATCGACCTGCTCACCCCGTACGTGCAGGGCGGCAAGATCGGCCTGTTCGGCGGCGCGGGCGTGGGCAAGACGGTCCTCATCCAGGAGATGATCTACCGCGTGGCCAACAACCACGACGGCGTCTCCGTGTTCGCCGGCGTCGGCGAGCGCACCCGTGAGGGCTGGGACCTCATCGAGGAGATGACCGAGTCCGGCGTCATCGAGAAGACCGCCCTGGTCTTCGGCCAGATGGACGAGCCGCCGGGCACGCGTCTGCGCGTGGCCCTCTCGGCCCTGACCATGGCGGAGTACTTCCGCGATGTGCAGAGCCAGGACGTGCTGCTGTTCATCGACAACATCTTCCGCTTCACGCAGGCGGGTTCCGAGGTCTCCACGCTGCTGGGCCGCATGCCCTCGGCCGTGGGCTACCAGCCGAACCTGGCCGACGAGATGGGGCAGCTCCAGGAGCGCATCACCTCGACGCGCGGCCACTCGATCACCTCGATGCAGGCGATCTACGTCCCGGCCGACGACTACACGGACCCGGCCCCGGCGACCACCTTCGCCCACCTGGACGCGACCACCGAGCTCTCCCGCGAGATCGCCTCGCGCGGCCTGTACCCGGCGATCGATCCGCTGACCTCGACCTCGCGCATCCTCGACCCGCGCTACGTGGGCCAGGAGCACTACGACGTCGCCAACCGCGTGAAGCAGATCCTCCAGCGCAACAAGGAGCTGCAGGACATCATCGCGATGCTCGGCGTCGACGAGCTGTCCGAGGAGGACAAGGTCATCGTCGGCCGCGCCCGCCGCATCCAGCAGTTCCTCTCGCAGAACACGCACCTGGCCAAGCAGTTCACCGGCGTGGACGGCTCGGACGTGCCGCTCAAGGACACCATCGAGTCCTTCAAGGGCATCTGCGACGGCGAGTTCGACCACATCCCCGAGCAGGCGTTCTTCAACGTCGGCGGGATCGACATGGTCATGGAGAACTGGCACCGGATCCAGAAGGAGCTCGGAGAGTGAGCACCCTCGAGGTCACCTTCGTCTCCGCGGACCGGACGGTCTGGAGCGGCCATGCCGCCCAGGTCGTGGTCCCCGCCGCCGACGGCTCGATGGGCATCCTGCCGCGCATGCAGCCCACGCTCGCGATCCTCGAGCGCGGCGCGGTGCGGATCATCGGCGAGGACGGCGAGGTCACAGAGCGGGCGGTCGACGGGGGCTTCGTCTCCATGGATCGCGACGTGGTGACGATCGCCGTCGATCATGCCGATCGCGCCACGGCCGCCCGCTGAGGCGCACGCGCACCGATGATGCACGTCAACGTCCCGATCACCCTCGTGGTGGTCGGGACGTTGGTCGTTCTGCTGGCGATCGCGGTGCTCGTGCGCTCCGCGCTGGTCGCGCGCCGCGGGGGAGCGCTCGACTGCTTCCTGTGGCGCCCCGGTGCCCGCGGCGGACGCGGGGCCTGGCGCGGCGGACGCCTGCGCTTCACCTCCCAGGGGCTGCTCTGGCACCGCACCGACGCCCTGCTCGCCGGCGGCGAGGTGCTGCTGCGCCGCAGCGAGATCCTCGACGTCCAGCGGCGGAACGTCGCCGGCGGCTCGGACGGCGGTGAGGACGCGGGTGGTGCTGAGGGCGCGGCCGGCGTCGACAGGGCGAATGGCGGTGACCGTGCAGGCGGCGAGGACGGGAATGACGGGTCCGGAGGGGCGCGCATCGTCCTGGACACCGAGATCGAGTTCGTCCGCGGGGAGGGCGAGCCGCTGTGGCTCATGCTGCCCTTCACGACCTCCTCGGCGGTCATCGCCTGGTACGAGGCGGCGCCGACGGGCTCGGTGCGCGGGGACGCCGACTGAGCAGTGCGCGCGGTGCCGGCAGCGTGCCGCGAGGTCGAACCGACGGCGTGGTGCCGGTCGGGTGCTGCGAGCTCAGTCCGGCTGCGCGGTGCCGACGAGCTCGCCGCGACGGATGACTTGGACGGGACGCAGCTCCGAGTCGACCAGCAGCGCGTCGGCCGCGAGTCCCGCCCGCAGCGCCCCGATCTCGTCCTCGCGTCCGAGGACGCGCGCCGGGACCACGGTGGCCGCGCGCACGGCGGCGGCCAGATCCACGCCGGCCTCGCGCACGGCGAAGCGCACGACGTCGATCAGATGCGCGGTGCCGCCGGCGATCGAGCCGCCGTCGGCGAGGGTCGCGACGCCGTCCTGCACGTCCACGTCCAGCGCGCCGAGGCGGTAGCTGCCGTCGGCCATGCCGGCGGCGGCCATGGCATCGGTGATGAGCACGACGCAGTCGTCGGCCGCGAGGGAGAACACGTGGGCGACGGTCTCGGCGGCGAGGTGGACCCCGTCGGCGATGACCTCGGCGACGATCTCCCCGCGGCCGGCCGCATCGAGCGCCGCGAGGGCCGGCCCCGGATCGCGGTGGTGGATGGGCCGCATGCCGTTGAACAGGTGCGTCGCGGTGGGCAGCGCGGAGCGGCCGTGGTGACGTCGCAGGGCGTCGCGGGAGGCGGTGATCGCCGCGTCCATCTGCGCGCTGTCGCAGTCGGTGTGCCCGAGCGAGGGGAGGGCGCCGCCCGCGGCGAGGGCGTCGATGACGGCGGTGGCGTCGGCCGTCTCCGGCGCCATCGTCATGGTCGCGACGGCGCCGCGGCCCTCCGCGCACAGCGCGCCGACGAGCGCCGCATCGCCGCCGGTGATGTGCGCGGGGTTCTGGGCGCCCTTGCGCGCCTCGGAGATGAAGGGGCCCTCGAGGTGGATCGCCTCGACCTCCCCGTCCTCGACGAGCCCGGCGAGCATGCGCACGCGCCGGCCGAGCTCCTCGGCCGAGGCGGTCACGAGCGAGGCGACGAGCGAGGTGGTGCCGTGGCGACGGTGCTCGCGCACGGCGACCATGGCCTCCTGGGCGTCCGCGCAGTCCGGGAACGAGGCCCCGCCTCCGCCGTGGCAGTGCAGGTCGATGAGGCCGGGAAGGATCAGCCCGGGATGCTCGAGGGTGCGCTCGGCGCGGTGGGCAGGCGCCTTCTCCTCGGGGCCCGCCCACTGGATGCGGCCTCCTGCGAGGAGGACCAGCGACCCCGGGAGCACGCCCCGCTCGAGCACTGCCGTGCCGCGGAGGGCGAGATCGGCATGCAGGGGCACTGCGTGCTGCGGGTCGACGTGGGCGTCGGTCGGGGGCATCGGTGCTCCTGGTGCGTGCGGGATCAGAAGAGGCGGCTCTCGGCGTCGTCGATGCCGCGCAGGGCGTCGTAGTCCAGGGTCACGCAGTCGATGCCGCGGTCGTGGGCGAGGACCTTGGCCTGGGGCTTGATGGCCTGGGCGGCGAACATGCCGCGCACCGGCGCGAGCAGCGGATCGCGGTTGAGCAGGTCGAGGTAGCGGGTGAGCTGCTCGACGCCGTCGATCTCGCCGCGCCGCTTGATCTCGATGGCGACGGTCGCGCCGTCGGCGTCGCGGGCCAGGATGTCGACCGGTCCGATGGCGGTCGGGTACTCCCGGCGCACGAGCGACCAGTCGGTCCCGAGGGTCTCGATGTTCTGGGCGAGCAGCGCCTGCAGATGCGCCTCGACGCCGTCCTTCTGCAGGCCCGGATCGACGCCGAGCTCGACGCTGGTGTCCTCGAGGATCTCGTGCAGGCGCACGCGGAGGCGGTCACCGGTCTTCGCATGGACCACGTCCCACTGCTGCACCCAGTCCTCCTCGGGCAGGGGAGCGGGATCGTCCGCCGCGTCCTCGACATCGGCCCGGTCCACGACCTTCAGCTGGCACGGCGGACTCATCCAGTTCAGCGGCTTGTAGCTGCCGCCATCGGAATGGACGAGCACGCTGCCGTCGGCCTTGACGATGAGCAGGCGGGTGGCCAGGGGCAGATGGGCGGTGAGCCGACCGGTGTAGTCGACCGAGCACTGAGCAACGACGAGACGCACCCGGCCAGGGTACGGCAGGACGGACGGGGCCTGCGCCGTGCGCCGCCCCTGCCCGTGCCGCGCACGGTCTGAGAGAGGCGCGCGCCACGCGTGCGGCCTCTCACGCTCGCGCGCGAAGGGGGTGTGCTCGTCGTTCGATTCTCGTATCGTGGCAGGGATTCGGTGCGAACGAGGAGATCGTCATCATCTACAAGATCATTGCAACCGTCCTGGTGGTGCTGGGACTGGTGGGGCTCCTCATCGGGCGCCTGGGGGAGACCACGTGGGCTCCCGAGACCGAGCGCACCGCGACCGTGGACCTGTCCGACCCCGGCCCGGCCGTCGTCATCGACCCGGGCGTGCTGTACGTGGGCGGGACCCAGGGGGACGTGAAGATCACCGCGGACTCCGACGTCTCCGTGATCACCGCCTCCAACGACGACATCGACGCCTACCTCGACGGCGTGAAGCACACGCAGGTCACGGGGCTGAGCGACTGGAGCACGCTGAAGACCGAGACGGTCGACGACGACGGCGAGGACTCGATCTCCGATCCCACCTCCTCCGACCTGTGGCGCAGCGTCAAGACCTCGAAGAGCCCGACGACGATCGACGTCGGCGACTTCTACGCCGAGGAGACCTCGACGGATCCGCAGCCCTACCGCGCGATCCTGCTCGTCACCGACGGCAGCGAGCCCGGCGCCGACAGCATCTCGATCACCTGGCCGGTCGACGAGAAGAACGAGTGGGTCCCCTTCGCGTACGCCGCGGGCGCGACCCTCATCATCGTGGGCCTCGTGATGCTCGTGGTCTCCTTCGGCTCCTCGCGGCGCGAGCGCGAGCGGGTCGGCGCCGGTGAGGACTCCGAGGAGCTCGGGGCGGACGACGCCCGGGAGCCGGAGCCCGAGTCCGCGCCGGCATCCGCACCCGCGTCGGCCTCTGCGGGCGCGAGCTCCGCGGACGCGTCCGCGGGTGCGCCCACCGGCGCCGTCCTCGGCGGGGCCGCTGGGCTCGGCGCCGCGGGCGCGGGCGCGGCGCATCTCGCCGGCGGCTCCGCGGCCGACGAGTCCGACGAGTCCGACGAGCCCCACCGGGCCGACGAGACCGACAGGGTCGACGAGGGCCACGAAGCCGACGAGACCCACGAAGCCGACGAGACCCATGAAGCCGAGGGGGCTCACGTAGCCGACGAGGCCCCGACGCGCGAGCACGAGAGCATCGACGCGTGGCAGCTCGGCGACGAGCAGGCGCAGGCCGCACCCACGGCCGACGCCGCGGCGGCGGACACGGCGTCGCGCGCGCACGAAGGGCCGGAGCAGTCTGCGGCCGAAGACGGTGCGGCGAACGACCCGTCGGCCGAGCCCTCGACGGACGTCCTCGACCGGATCGACGAGGAGCCCGGTGCCGCCGATGCGGACCCCGGCGAGCAGCGTCCGGTGACCGCGCCGATCCCCGTCGGCGGCGCGGAGGGAGCGGCCGCCGGCCATGACGACGCCGAGGGCTCCGAGGATCCCACGGAGGTCATCGACCGCATCGAGGAGCCGATCGCGGGACCCGGCGAGGATGCGTCGGCCGCCCTGCCGCGTCGCTCGCACCGCCACCGCGCCGCGACGCCGGAGGCGGAGCACGGCGAGACCCCCCATGACGACGCACAGCACACGGGCCCCGAGCACGGGCCCGACACCGAGGAGGAGCAGCGATGAGCGCGTGGAACAGGCGCGGGTTCCTGGGCGGCGTCGGCGTGCTCGCCGTCGGCGGCCTGCTGGCAGCCTGCGGATCCGACGACTCGACCCCGCCCGCGGTGCCCACGGGACCCGAGGCCGAGGGGCCGACCCCCGCGGTGACCAGCGATCAGATGGCCTCCTACCTCAAGGCGGTGCACTCCGCGGTGGAGAAGGCGGACGACGACCTCGACGCGAAGGCCCTCGCGCCCCGCGTGATCGGCTCGGCCGCCTCCTTCCGCAAGGACACCTACTCGATCCTGACGAAGAACAAGGACTGGATCGCGAAGAACGCCGAGGACTTCCGCGCCAGCGCCCTCGACCGGCCCGGCGAGAAGGCCGTCGTGCCGATCACCTCGACCACCTCGGACTTCCCGCGCACCGCCATCGCTCTCGTCGAGGCCGACGGTGATGACGACGCCGCCCCGTACTTCATGATCCTGCAGCAGAAGGACGCGCACTCCCCGTACGCGACCTGGGGCTGGGCGCAGCAGGCCGTGGGCGTGGACATGCCGACGGTGCCCTCGGCGAAGGTGGGCAGCGAGGCGGTCGACGGCAAGGCCGACGACCTGCTGATGAGCCCTGCCGACGCCATGACCCTCTACTCCGAGGTGCTCGCCTGGGGCGGCGGCAAGGACTCGAAGAAGCAGCTCGCGAGCGATCCCTTCACCACCCGGACCCACAAGGACATCCAGGAGGAGCGCAAGCAGCTCAACGAGGGCGTCGAGAAGGACGAGGTGGGGACGATCCGCGAGATCTACACGCCCGTGAAGGAGGAGATCGCCGGCCTGCGCACGGAGGACGGCGGCGCGATCGTGCTGGGCACCATGACCTCGAAGCGCACCCTGAAGGTCACCGACGGCTCGAAGGTCAGCTACGGCAAGGACAACATCTTCACCACGATCATCGGCAGCCGCACCTTCACCAAGGAGTACGTGCGCGAGTACGGCACGACCGTCGCCCTCTACATCCCCCCGAAGGGGTCCGACGCGAAGGTCCAGCCCATCGGGGCGACGCGCGCCGTGATCGGCGCCAGCGGCGAGTGATCGGCCCCGCGGGTCCGGCCGGGCTGACCGACCCGCCCGACCCGCTGGACCCGCCTGACCAGGCTGACCCGCCCGACCCGTTCGACGGGTGAGCGGCCGGCGACCACTTCGAGAACCCCAGCAGTCCCGCAACGCGAAGGAGCATCCCATGACCGATCCCTACGGCGTCATCGACCTCGCATCGCTCAAGAAGCCCGAGGGCTCCGAGGGGGCGGGGACCGTCGGCGAGCACGAGGTGACCGTCGACGAGGCGAACCTCGAGCAGATGATCCAGGACTCCGCGAGCGTCGCGACGCTCCTGCTGGTCACGAGCTCGCGCGTCCCCGGCATCGACGAGCTGCTGGGCGCGCTGCGCTCGGGCGTCGACGCGAAGGGCGGCGCGCTGCGGCTCGCCGTCGTCGACGCGGACACCCAGCCGCGCGTGGCGGGCGCCCTGCGTGTGCAGCAGCTGCCCACCCTCATGCTGCTCCTCCAGGGGCAGCTGCAGCCGATCGCCGAGTCCATGGTCCCCGCCGACCAGATCCCCGGACTGCTCGACCAGATCGTGCAGGTCGCGCAGCAGACCGGTCTGGACGTGAGCGGTGCGGGCGACGGGCAGGGGACCGACGGCTCCGGCGCGGACGACGCGGACGGCGGGGCCCCTGCGCAGCCCGAGCTGCCGCCCCTGCTGCAGACCGCCTACGACGCGATCGAGGCGGGCGATCTCTCCGGCGCGCAGACCGCCTTCGAGGAGCACCTGAACCAGAACCCGGCCGACGCCGAGGCGAAGGCGGGCCTGGCGACCGTGCACCTCATGGAGCGCACCCGGGACGCCCAGCTCGACGCCGCCCGCCAGGCAGCGGCCGACGCGCCGCAGGACCTCGACGCGCAGCTGCTCGTCGCCGACCTCGACATGCTCGGCGGCCACGTCGACGACGCCTTCGGCCGTCTGCTCGACCTGCTGCGCGGCGCCAACCAGGACACCAAGGACCGCGTGCGCGCGCGCCTGCTCGATCTCTTCGAGGTCGCCGGCCCCGAGGACCCGCGCGTCGGACCCGCCCGCAAGCGCCTGGCGAACCTGCTCTTCTGATCCGCGCCGCGGCGGGCGCGCCCCGAGACCCCTCAGCCGCGTCCGTCGGGGCGGAGCACCAGGGCCCCGAGCGGCGGCACCGAGAGCCGCACGGAGTGGGAGCGTCCGCCGGCGGGGACCTGCTCCACGTCCACGCGGCCCAGGTTCCCGACCCCGCCGCCGCCGTACACCGGCGCGTCGGAGTTCAGAACCTCGCTCCAGGACCCGCCCGAGGGCATGGGGATGCGGTGCTCGTGCCAGGGCTCGGGCGAGAAGTTCAGGACCACCACGAGCTCGCGGCCGGCGCGGTCGCGGCGCAGGAACGCGATGGTGTCGTGGGAGGCGTCGTCGGCCAGCAGCCATTCGAAGCCGTCGGGATCCTGGTCGAGCTCGGAGAGCGCAGGGTGCTCGCGCAGCAGGGCGTTGAGGTCCCGGACGTAGCGCTGGATGCCCCGGTGCATGTCGAACTCGAGCAGCCACCAGTCCAGGCCCGTCGACTCGTTCCACTCCGAGGACTGCCCGAACTCGCTGCCCATGAACAGCAGCTGCTTGCCCGGATGGGTCCACTGCAGGGCGAGGTAGGCGCGCAGCGTCGCCGCCTGCTGCCAGTCGTCGCCCGGGGCCTTGCGCAGCAGGGGCTTCTTGCCATGGACGACCTCGTCGTGGGAGATCGGCAGCACGAAGTTCTCGGAGTACTGGTAGACCATCGAGAACGTCAGCTCGCCGTGGTGGTACTGGCGGTTGATCGGGTCCTCGCCGACGTACTCGAGGGTGTCGTGCATCCACCCCATGTTCCACTTGAAGCCGAAGCCCAGGCCGCCCGCGTCCGTGGGACGGGTGACGCCGGGGAAGGACGTGGACTCCTCGGCGATCATGACGATGCCGGGCGCGCGCTTGTAGGCGGTGGCGTTCGCCTCCTGGAGGAAGGCGATGGACTCCAGGTCCTCCCGACCGCCCTCGCGGTTGGGCACCCATTCGCCGTCGTCCCTGGAGTAGTCGAGGTAGAGCATCGAGGCGACGGCGTCCACGCGCAGGCCGTCGACATGGAACTCCTCGAGCCAGTAGCAGGCGTTGGCGACCAGGAAGTTGCGCACCTCGCTGCGGCCGGTGTCGAAGATCAGCGTGCCCCAGTCGGGGTGCTCGGCCCGTCGGGGGTCCGCGTGCTCGTACAGCGGGGTGCCGTCGAAGCGCGCGAGCGCCCACTCGTCCTTCGGGAAGTGGGCGGGCACCCAGTCCATGATCACGCCGATGCCGGCCGCGTGCAGGGCGTCAATCAGCGCTCGCAGTTCGTCGGGCGTGCCCCAGCGCGACGTCGGCGCGTAGTAGCCGGTGACCTGGTACCCCCAGGAGCCGCCGAAGGGATGCTCGGCCACGGGCATGAACTCGACGTGCGTGAACCCCATCGCCTGCACGTACTCGACGAGCTCGGTGGCGAGCTCGCGGTAGCCGAGCCCCGGCTTCCAGCTGCCCAGGTGGACCTCGTAGACCGACATCGGGGCGGCCAGCGCGTCGTGCTGGGCGCGCGCGGCGAGCCACGCGTCGTCGGACCACTCGTAGTCGCTCGTGGTGACGATCGAGCCGGTCGCCGGCGGCACCTCGGTGCGCCGCGCCATCGGGTCGGCCTTGTCGCGCCACTGCGAGGTCGCGTCGAGGATGCGGAACTTGAACACCGCCCCGTCGCCGACGCCGGGCACGAAGATCTCCCACACCCCTGCGGAGCCCAGGGAGCGCAGGGCGTGCCCGCGGCCGTCCCAGCCGTTGAAGTCGCCGACGACCTGGACGGCGCGGGCGTTCGGCGCCCAGAGGGCGAAGGAGGTGCCGGGCACGCCGTCGACCACGCGCACATGCGCTCCGAGCACCTGCCACAGCTCCTCGTGGCGTCCCTCGCGGAGGAGGTGCAGGTCGAGTTCGCCGAGTGTGGGGAGGAAGCGATAGGGCTCCTCGAGCTCGACGCTCCCGCCCTCGGGCGCCCACTGCACGCGGATCCGGTAGGAGTCCAGGTGCGCGCGGGGCACCGCGACCACCCAGATGCCGTCGTACTCGTGGCGCATCGGGTGGACGGTGCCGTCGGGGAGGACGAGCGAGACCTCGTGCGCGAGGGGCTTGAGGGTGCGCACGGTGACGCCGCCGTCGTAGGAGTGCACGCCCAGCACCGAGTGCGGGTCGTGGTAGCTGCCGGTCGCCGCCGCCCCCAGCTCGTGCGTGCCCACGGGCATCACCCGCGGGGCCGGGGTGCCGCCCGTGGACGGGGTGGGGGTCGACGCGGGCCGGGACGACGGAGGGACGGACGACGGGCCGCCCGGGGCCGCGCCGGATCCGGTGTTCGACATGTTCTCGTCCATGGTGCTCACTCCTCGCTGCGGACCACGCGCAGCACGTGCGCGGGGCGGTCGGTGGGCGAGAGGATCACGAAGGGGTTCTCGTCCCATGTGAAGCGCTCGCCGGTCAGCAGGTCCTCGACCTCGAAGCTCCGCTCGACGTCGAGGGCCCCGGTGTCCAGGTGGATGGTGGAGCCCGTTCCCTCGTCGTACCGGGTCAGGGACACCACGATGACGGTGTCGGCGCGGCCGGAATCGGTCTGCGAGCCCGGCAGGTGCTTGGAGAAGACGACCACCTGGGGGTCGTCCGCCTCGTGGAAGACGATCTCGGTGAGCGTCTGCAGCGCGGGGTGCTCGCGCCGGATCAGGTTGAGCTGCGTGAGCAGCGGCTCGAGGCTCTGTCCGCGCTGCAGGGCCCCGGCGAAGTCACGGGGCCGGTACTCGTACTTCTCGTTGTCGATCTGCTCCTCGGCGCCGGGTCGCGGCACGTCCTCGACGAGCTCGTACCCCGAGTAGACGCCCCAGGTGGGCACGAGGGTCGCGGCGAGGACCGCGCGCAGCCGGAACGCAGGGCGGCCGCCCTGGGACATGAAGGGCGTGAGGATGTCGTGGGTCGTCGGCCAGAAGCTCGGCGTCATGAAGGGCGCCGAGTCCACGAGCTCGAGCAGGTACTCCTCGAGCTCCTCCGGGGTGTGGCGCCACGTGAAGTACGTGTAGGACTGGTGGAACCCGACCTTGCCGAGCGTGTGCATCATCGTGGGCCGGGTGAATGCCTCGGCGAGGAAGATGACCTCGGGGTGCTTCTCGTCGAACTCGGCGAGCAGCTCCTGCCAGAAGCGCACGGGTTTGGTGTGCGGGTTGTCGATGCGGAACAGCGTGACACCGCGCTCGACCCAGCCCTCGAGGACGTCGCGGATCGCCGCGTACAGCCCCTCGTAGTCGGTGTCGAAGCTCAGCGGGTAGATGTCCTGGTACTTCTTGGGCGGGTTCTCCGCGTAGGCGATGGTGCCGTCGGGCCGCACCACGAACCACTCGGGATGCTCCTTCACCCACGGGTGGTCGGGGGAGCACTGCAGCGCCACGTCGAGGGCGACCTCGAGTCCGAGGTCGTGGGCGCGGCCCACGAACGCCTCGAAGTCCTCCATCGTCCCCAGGTCGGGGTGGATCGCGTCGTGCCCGCCCTCGGCCCCGCCGATCGCATAGGGCGACCCCGGATCCCCGGGCCGGGGGTCCAGGGTGTTGTTGCGGCCCTTGCGGAAGGTCTCGCCGATCGGATGGATCGGCGTCAGGTAGGCGACGTCGAAGCCCATCGCGGCGACCCGGTCCAGCTCCCCGGCCGCACTGCGCAGGGTGCCGCTCCTCCAGCCGCCGTCCTCGGCGCTGAAGCGCGCGCCGATCGAGCGCGGGAAGAACTCGTACCAGGAGCCGAAGAGTGCGAGGCGCCGGTGGACGACGAGCTCGTGCGGGCCGTCGGAGGTCACTCCCTCGCGCAGCGGTCGCGCGGAGAGGATCGCCCGCAGGTCGGCGGCGAGCGCCGGGGCGACCCGGGCCGACGGGGAGAGAGCGTGGTTGCGCAGGGCGTCGATCGCGGCGCGGACGACGGGCCCGTCGGAGGCGGGGCGCTCGCCGGCCTCGATCTCGGCGAGCACGCGTCCCAGCACCTCGGCGCCCTCGGCGATGACGAGGTCGACGTCGATCTCGGCGGGGATCTTCACCTCGGCGACGTGCGCCCACGTCGCGTACACGTCGCCGAAGGCCTCGATCGTGAACTGCCAGTGACCGGTCGCCCGCGGGCGGATGCGGGTCTCCCAGAGGTCGAGCCCGGGGTTCGTGCTGACCAGGGACTGCCGGGTCTCATTCCCCTCCGGATCGCGCAGGACCACCTGCACGCCCATCGCGTCGTGCCCCTCGCGGAAGGCGTTCGCGGTGATGCGGACGCTCTCGCCCTCGGCGCACGAGGCGGGGAAGCGGTCGGCGTCCACCACGGGGCCGGCGGCCATCACCGGGATCCGGCCGATGCCCGCGTCGAGGCCCGTCGGCTGCGCGGCGGCGGAGGACGGGGGGAGGGAAGCCATGGACGCTCCTGATCGCTCGGTCGTGCACGGGGTCTCGCGAGGTGACGGCGGTCTCACAGGGCCGCCGGTGGACTCACGATAGCCGCTCGTCGGGATGCCCGTCTCCCGCGATCGCGAGGACCAGGACGGAGGCCGCGCGCACGTGCGTGCGGCCCTCGCGCACCCGCCCGTCCTCACCGGCGGCGAGCAGGGCCGCGGGGTCCTCGCTCGCGCTGTCGAACAGCACCCGGACGGCCCCGTCCAGCCACGGCTCACGGGGGAGGGTGACCTCGAGATCGACCTCGTCGGCGGAGAGGATCACCAGCAGATGATCGGCACCGTCGGTCCCATCGGTCCCCTCGGCACCGTCGATCCCGTCGGTCGTGCCCGTCCCGCCGGGGAGCAGCATCTGCAGCACGTGCCGGCCCGGATCCTGCCAGGGCTCGTGGTCCATGCCCTCGCCGTGCTCGTCGTACCAGCCGGCCTGCCCGGATCCCGGACCGCTCGGGTCCAGCGGGCGCAGGTAGCGGGCCGAGCGCAGCTGCGGGAAGCAGGCACGGATCGCGAGCAGCGCGCGCACCGCCTCGATCCGGCCCGGGCGCTGCGCGGCCAGCGACCAGTCGACCCAGGAGATCTCGTTGTCCTGGCAGTAGGCGTTGTTGTTGCCGCGCTGGGTGCGGCCGAACTCGTCGCCGGCGGTGAGCATGGGCGTCCCCGCGGCCAGCAGCAGGCTCGACAGCAGCGCGCGCGCCGTGCGCTCACGACGCGCCTCGAGGGCCGCTGCGCCGGGGTCGTCGGCGGGCGGCGCGCCCTCGTGGCCATGGTTCCAGGAGCGATTGTCGGCGGTGCCGTCGCGGCCGGCCTCGCCGTTGGCCTCGTTGTGCCGTTCGTCGAAGCTCACGAGGTCCTGGAGGGTGAAGCCGTCGTGCGCGGTGACGTAGTTGACCGAGGCCCAGGGGGCGCGCAGGCTGCGGCCCGCGGGCAGGTCTTCGGGGTCCCGTGCGGCCATCACGTCGCGGGAGCCGGCCAGCCGGCTCGCGAGGTCGCGCACGCCGCTGCCGCCGACCTCGCCCTCTCGCTCGCGCGCCGCCCTGTCCGTGAGCCAGAAGGACCGCAGGTCATCGCGGAAGGCGTCGTTCCATTCGGTGAAGGGGGCGGGGAAGGCGCCGGTCTGCCAGCCCCCTCCTCCCACGTCCCAGGGCTCGGCGATGAGCTTGACGTCGCGCAGCACGGGATCCAGGGTGATCGCCCGCAGCAGGGCGTGGTCGGGCCGGAAGCCGCCGGAGTCGCGCCCCAGGGTCGCCGCGAGGTCGAAGCGGAAGCCGTCGACCCCCATGTCGAGGACCCAGTGCCGCAGGGACTCGAGCACCAGGTCCACGACGGCGGGGGAGCGCGGGTCGAGGGTCGCCCCGGTGCCGGTGACGTCCACGAAGGCGCCGCCGTCCATCCAGTAGTGCTCGCTCGCATCGAGCCCGCGCAGGCTCAGCGAGGGCCCGCCGGGGCCGCCCTCGGCGGTGTGGTTGAAGACGACGTCGAGGATGACCTCGAGGCCGCCGGCGTGGAGGGCGCGGATCATCCCGCGCACCTCCTCGAGCACCGCGAGCGGCCCTTCGTGGCGGGCGGCGGCGCTCGCGTACGCGGGATTCGGCGCGAAGTAGGAGAGCGTCGAGTAGCCCCAGTAGTTGGTGAGGCCGCGCCGCGTGAGGTGCGGTTCGTCCATGGCCGCGTGGATCGGCAGCAGCTCCACCGCGGTGACGCCCAGGCCGCTCAGGTACGAGGTGACGGAGGGGTGCCCGAGGCCCGCAAAGGTGCCGCGCAGCTCGGGCGGGACGTCGGGATGCAGCTGGGTGAACCCTTTGACGTGCAGCTCGCAGACGACCGTGTCCGGCCAGGGGGTGCGGGGCGGGGCGGCCGACGAGCCGGCGCCACCGGCGGCCATCGGCTCCGGGGCGCCCGCGACGACGGACCACACGGCCACGTCGGCGTCGTCGTCCTCGCTGCGGCGCAGGGGCGAGATCGGGTCGAGCATCGCGTCGACCTCGTGGGGGAACATCCCGGAGGCGAGCGGGGAGGCGTGCGAGACGGCGCGGGCGCGCGGATCCACGAGCAGCTTCGCGGGGTTGAACCAGGCGCCGCGCTCGGGATCCCACGGGCCGTGCGCGCGCAGGCCGTACAGGGTGCCGGGCACCATCGCCTCGACCTCGTCCCAGTGCAGGCCGCCGTCGACGTGGCGCAGCGTCGTGCGCTCCTCGCGGAAGCGTCCGCCGCCGAGGTCGCGGCGCACGCACAGCTCGATCCTCTCGGCGCGCGGCGCCGCCACCGCGAAGGTCCCGCGACCGGACGGGTCGACCTGCAGGCCGGGGCGTGTGGGCGGGGACGGCGCGCGGCGCGGTGCGCGGACGGCGCCGGGAGCGCCGGGACCGGTGATCGGAGGATGGGGCATCGCCGCATTCTTCCACCGGGCGCACGCCGCGCCGGGCATGACACGAGCGGCCTGCGCACCCGTCCGGGACGCCCCGCGAACAGGACCGGGCCGCGGGGCCCGGAGAGGTTAGGATCGTCGGGGCGCCGGGCGCGGCCCGTCGTCCCCCACGCAGCACCAGCAGCGCGTCGGCCGCACCGGGCGTCACGACTGCCGCACGATCCGCACGCAGCACCACGCGACGGGAGCACCCCTGCAGATGACCCAGCAGCCTCAGGAATCCCCCGGGCGTCCCGCCCCCGGCCGCTCGGGCGCCGCCTTCGCCCCTGCGCAGCCCGCGATCCCTCCGGCGAGCATGGAGCGTGCGGGGAGCATCGTCCGCAGCATCACCCAGGTGTTCCAGTCGCGCGTGGTGGGCCAGGAGAACCTGCGCCGCACCCTGCTGGCGGCGCTCGCCGCGGGCGGCCACGTGCTGCTCGAGTCCGTGCCGGGCCTCGCGAAGACGACCGCGGCCTCCGCGCTCGCCTCCGGCATCTCCGGATCCTTCTCCCGCATCCAGTGCACGCCGGACCTGATGCCCAACGACATCATCGGCACCCAGATCTTCAACTACGGCTCGGGCACCTTCACCACCCAGCTGGGCCCGGTCCACGCGAACGTGGTCCTGCTGGACGAGATCAACCGCTCGAGCGCCAAGACCCAGTCGGCCATGCTCGAGGCGATGCAGGAGCGTCAGACCTCCATCGGCGGCGAGGTCTACCCGCTGCCCGAGCCGTTCATGGTGCTCGCGACCCAGAACCCCATCGAGGAGGAGGGCACGTACGTCCTCCCCGAGGCGCAGATGGACCGCTTCCTCATGAAGGAGGTCCTCACCTACCCGCGCCCCGCCGAGGAGCACGAGATCCTCGACCGCTCCACGAGCGGCACCCTCACCGCGCCCCGCCGGGCGGCGCAGACCGTGGGTCTCGAGGACATCCGGTTCCTCCAGGAGATGGTCGACCAGGTGTACGTCGATCAGAGCGTCAAGCGCTACATCATCGACCTCGTCTTCACGACCCGCGGCTCCGGTCCGCGTCCGGTCGCGAACCTCACCCAGAGCGTCCGGGTGGGGGCGAGCCCCCGCGGCTCCCTCGCGCTGATGCGCGTCGCCCAGGCGAACGCCCTCCTGCACGGCCGCGACTACGTCACCCCGGACGACGTGCGCGCCATGCGCTACGCGGTGCTGCGCCACCGCCTGGTGCTCACCTTCGACGCCCTCGCGGGCGGCGTGACCCCCGAGCAGATCATCGACGCGGTCTTCCACGCCGTGCCGATGCCCTGAGCGGGATCCGCTGATGGCGACCTCCCTGCTCACACGCGTCAAGGCGCGCGTGGACCTGCACACCGGACGCCGCGCCCGCGGCATCGTCCAGGGGCGCGGGCGGTCGGTGTTCAAGGGCAGCGGCGAGGACTTCGACGACCTGAAGTACTACCAGCCGGGCGACCGCATCTCCGACATCGACTGGAAGGCGACGGCCCGCTCGGGCGAGCCGCTGATCCGCCAGTTCAACGAGGAGCGGGTGCGGCACCTCTCGATCGTCGCCGACACCTCCTCGGCGATGTCGACCCTCGCAGCCGACGGCACCTCCAAGCGCGACGCCATGGTCACCGCCGCCGGCCTCGTGTGCTTCCTCGCCCAGAACAACGGCGACCTCGTGGGACTGGTCGGCGGCTCCGAGTCCCGGCCGGTGCAGCTGCCCTCGCGCTCGAGCGACGGGCACCTCGAACTGCTCCTGCGCACCGTCCAGCAGTCCACGACCGCCGCCTCCCGCCCGTCGGACGTCTCCTGGCTGCTCGAGCGGGCCTTCCGCGTCACCCGCCGCTCGACGCTGATGACGATCATCACCGACGAGGCGCACCCGGGCCCCGAGGACCACTCCCTGCTGCGGCGCCTGGCGACGCGGCACGACGTCATGGTCATCCGCATCGGCGACGCCGACCCGCTGCAGGCGGGCGACCTCGACCACGAGGTCGTCGACGTCGAGTCTCCCCGGGAGATCTCCGAGCTCGCCCGCGTCTCCACGAAGGTCGCCCGCGATGTCGAGAACTACCGTCGGGCCCGCCGCGAGGCGACCACGGAGATGCTCGACAGCCTGCACATCACCCACCTGCTCACGGCCGGCGACAGCACCGTGGTGGACGACATGATCGCCATGCTGCGCGAGAGGGAGTACCGCCATGCCCGTGCATGAGTCCACGGTGCTCGCCGATCCCACGCCGAGCCCCTCGCCCGCGACGATCATCGATCCGCCCCAGTACTCGATCGCCTGGCTGATCCTCGCCGTCCTGTGCGTGATCGTCATCGTCGCGATCATCGTGGGCGTTCTGCGGATCTCCCGCGCCGTCGTCTCCCGCCGCGCCTACCGCGAGCGGCCCGACGAGCCCGAGTCGCTCAAGGCCGAGTTCCTGCGCTCCGTCAACGACATCGCGGCGCGCCACGAGGACGGCGCGATCGACGAGCGCACCGGCCACCTCGAGCTCACCGCCGTGATGCGCCGCTTCGTGCGCCGCACCACCGGGCACGACGTCACCAGCCAGGACGTGGGCACCCTCATCGCCGACCCCCGGACCCGCGACGTCGGCGAGCTCATCGCCCGCCTCTACGAGCCGGACTTCGCGCCGGCGAGCGACGTCGACCTCGAGGGCTCCGTGCACCGTGCGAGGGAGGTGATCCGCCGATGGTCATGACGCTGTGGTGGGTGGCCTGCCTGCTCCTGGTCGCCGGGATCGTGGTCTGGGCGATCACCTTCTGGAACCGCCGCTCGATGCACCGCGCGCCCGTGCTCGTCGCGAACTCCTCGTTCCTCGAACGGATCCCGAGCTTCGTGCGCAGCCAGCGCCTGGCGCGGGTGCTGCGGGTGGTGCAGGTGGGCATCGCCGTGCTGGGCCTGCTCGCCGCCGCCCTGCTCTCCGGCAGGATCGCCACCGAACGGGTGCAGACCCCTGAGTTCGCCGATCGCGACATCGTGCTGTGCCTCGACGTCTCCGGCTCGATGTACGAGTACGACACGGAGATCCTGCAGACCTTCGCCTCCATGGTCGACGACTTCCACGGCGAGCGGATCGCGCTGTCGATCTTCAACTCGACGTCCCGCACCGTCTTCCCGCTCACCGACGACTACGACCTCGTCGAGCGCGAGCTCAGCGAGGGGGCCGAGGCGATCGACTTCGACGAGTTCGGCTACCGGCTGGGCAGCCGCGACTACCCGCATGACAAGGTCGAGAAGTACGCGGACTTCGTCGAGGGCACCCGGGGCCTGGACGACCAGGCCTCGATCGTGCCCGACGGCCTCGCCTCGTGCGGTCAGCTGTTCGACCACGCCGAGACCGATCGCAGCCGCTCGATCATCTTCGCGACCGACAACGAGGTCAACGGCGACCCGATCTACTCCCTCGACGAGGCCGCCAAGACCATCGAGGACCGCGACATCGACCTGTACACCTTCTACCCGGGCGCCTACGAGTGCTCCGAGGAGTGCTTCGACGAGCTCCAGAAGGTCACCGAGGACCACGGCGGCACGCTCTACCAGTCCTCGGACCCGAACGCGATCCCCTCGATCATCCGGGAGATCCAGCAGACCCAGGCCCAGAAGATGGGAGCCGAGCCCACCCTCATCCGCACCGATCATCCGCTGTTCGCCTTCGTGCTCACGCTCATCGCCCTCGCCGGGGTGCTGATCGTGGGCTGGCGCAACCGCTGAGAGACGGAGGAGAGCATGCATCTGGAGCATCTGATCCCGCTGTGGGCCACGATCCTCGTCTTCGTCCCGCTGCTCGCGCTCGCGGTCGTGATGATGGTGCGCCGGCCGCGACAGCGCTGGGCATGGCTGCGTCGCGCGCTGATGGTCGCGCTGCTCGCAGTGGTCGCCCTGCGCCCCGCGACGTACACGGAGGCCGAGCAGACCCAGCGCATGAACGCGAACGTGTTCTTCGTCGTGGATCGCACCGGCTCCATGAACGCCGAGGACTATGCGGATGGGCAGCCCCGCCTCGACGGCGTCAAGCACGACATGGAGCAGATCATGTCCGAGACCCAGGGGTCCCGCTACTCGATCATCTCCTTCGACTCGACCGCCGCCTCCCAGCTGCCGCTGACCACCGATGCCGGCGCCGCGAAGGCCTGGATCAACACCCTCGCCACCGAGTCCACCGCCCAGTCCAAGGGCTCGAACGTGGACCGTCCGCTCGCGACCCTCACGAAGGCCCTCTCCGACGCGCAGACCGACGACCCGGACTCGTACTCCCTCGTCTACTTCCTCAGCGACGGCGAGAACACCGATGACCGCGACGCGGAGCCCTTCGACCAGCTGAAACCGCTGATCGACGGCGGCGGGGTGCTCGGCTACGGCACCAGCGAGGGCGGGCCGATGAAGGCCTCGGGTGCCGGCACGCACGGCGAGTACATCACCGACTCCTCGGGCGCCAAGGGCATCTCCCGCATCGACGAGGACCAGCTGAAGACCATCGCGCAGCAGATGGGCGTCCCGTATCTGCACCGCACCGATCCCGAGGCCCCGATCGAGGGCACGATGGAGGGCATCACCCTCAAGCCCGTGCCCATCGAGTCCCGCCGTGACGTGGCGAGCTTCCGCGACTGGTACTGGGTGGCGGCGATCCCGCTGGCCGCCCTGTTCATCTGGGAGCTGGGGGAGATGACGTATCGTCTGCCGCGTCGGCGCGACCGCGGCGAGCTGCTCTCCGCGACCGGTGCGGGATCCCCCGGTCCGGGCGGTTCCTCGGACGAAGGAGGCAGGTCATGAGCTCGACCCTCACCCCACCTCCGCCCGCGCCGCCCGGCGCCTCCGGTCCGTCGGGCCCCGCGAGCCCCTCCCCGCAGGGAGGATCGGCCGACGACGCCGCGCGGCCCCTCGCCGCGGACGAGCCCCGTCGGCCCCGGGACTTCGGCCTCGACGTGAGGCTGCTGCGCCGGATCCGGCTGATCGCCTTCGCGGTCCTCGCGATCCCGCTGCTGATCCTCGCGCTGCTCGCCGTCCGCTTCGTCTCCATGCCCCTCACGCAGGCATGGCACGGCGGCGCCTACGGCGACGGCGAGTACGCCCGGGCGAGCGAACGGCTCTGGCCCGTGCAGAAGGCCAACTGGTTCGAGCCGTATCTCCCGCACCTCACCAAGGGCACGGACCTGCTGCAGCAGGACCAGAACGCCGAGGCCGAGACCGAGCTGCGCCTGGCCCTGAAGGACTGGCAGGAGGGCAAGGACCTCAACCAGCCGCCGCACGCCCAGTGCAAGATCCTCAACAACCTCGCGATCTCCATCGAGCGCCAGGCGAACGAGATCGACGACGCCGGCGACCGCGCCGACCGCCTCTACGAGGCCGAGCAGCTGCTCGCCCCCTGCGCCGGCGGCGGGGGAGGCGGCGACGGCGAGGGCCAGGGCGGCGGAGGCCAGGGCGAGGACCAGCAGGGCGAGGGCGAGGGCTCGGGTAACGAGGACGAGGGCACCACCGGCGACAACGGCAAGCGCATCGAGGAGGAGCGCCGCTCGTCCGACAAGGAGGCCGGCAACGACCCGGACGCCCGCGACGAGGGCCAGGACGGCGACGACCAGGGCCAGGGCGAGGACCAGGGCGATCAGGACGGCAAGGGCGATGCCCCCAAGGACCCGGGCGATCCCAAGAAGGAGGACCCGAAGGGCGACGGGCCCGACGAGGAGGCGCCCACGCAGGGCGACGCGGAGGACCAGAAGAAGGCCGAGGACCTCGAGAAGCGCAACGGCGACGCGAACTCGGGCGACGGCGAGGACTCGGACGACGGAGCGAGCAGTGACCCCAGTCAGCCCTGGTGAGCACGGCAGGGCGCCGCGCGTCTACATCGACCATGCCGCCACGGCGCCCCTGCGGCCCGAGGCCCGCGACGCCTTCCTCGACGCCTCGGCCCTGCCGGGGAACCCGACGTCGCGCCACGGCTCCGGCCGCCGCGCCCGCGGCGTCCTCGACGACGCCCTCGACTCGCTCGCGGCCTCGCTCGACGTCCCGGTCTCCTGGCTGACCCTGACCTCCGGCGGGACCGAGGCCGACAACCTCGCCGTGCGCGGCGCGGCCCTCGCCGCCCAGGCGGCCGACCCGTCACGCCGGGCCGTCGCGGTCTGCGCGACCGACCATCCGGCGGTGCTCGAGACCGCGCGCTCCCTCGCCCCCGGCATCGAGTCCCGCGAGATCCCTGTGGACGGCGACGGTCTGCTGGATATCGACGCCCTGCGCGCGGCCCTCGCCCCGGGAGACGTGAGCGTGGTGAGCGTCGCGCTCGTGAACAACGAGACCGGCGTGATCCAGGACCTCGCGGCGGTCACCGAGATCGCCCGCGCCGCGGGCGCCCTCGTCCACACCGATGCCGTGCAGGCCACGAGCCATGTCGAGCTGCCCGTGCGCACGGTCGACATGCTGAGCCTGACCGGCCACAAGATCGGCGCCCCGGTGGGCGTGGGCCTGCTGGTCGTGCGCCCCGACATCCCCTTCGTCGCGGGGCTCACCGGCGGCGGGCAGCAGCGCGGCGTGCGCCCCGGCACCCTCGACGCCCCGCACACCGCGTCGCTCGCGGCCGCCCTCGCACGCACCCTCGCGGACCGGGAGGCGGAGTCGGCGCGACTGGGGGAGATGGCCCAGCGCCTGCGCGCGGGCATCCGGGAGATCGCCCCGGACGCCGTGCTCACCGCGGAGGCCGCCCCGCGCAGCCCGCACGTGGCGCACGTGCTGCTGCCGGGCTGCGACCAGGACGCCCTGCTCCTCATGCTCGACCAGCAGGGGATCGACGCCTCGGCGGGCTCCGCGTGCTCGGCGGGCGTCACGCAGGCCAGCCACGTGCTCACCGCGATGGGCGTCGAGCCCGATCTCGCCCGCGGCGCCCTGCGGCTGTCGCTGGGCTGGTCGAGCCGCGATGAGGACGTGGACCGCGTGCTCGCCGCCCTGCCCGAGGCCATCGAGCGGGCGCGGGCCGTCGGCGCGCTCGTGCGGTGAGCCGGTCGCGACGAGGAAGCCGGTGAGCAAGCGCTCGTCGGGCGGGCCCCTGTCCGCCTCCGGCGCTTCGTAGACTGGACCGGCCGCGCGTCCCGCATCCGCGCGGCATCCGAGCAGGAGGCGAGGTCCCCATGAAGGTGCTGGCAGCGATGAGCGGCGGCGTCGATTCCGCCGTCGCGGCCGCGCGTGCCCACGAGGCCGGCCACGACGTGGTCGGCGTCCACATGGCGCTGTCCAAGAACCGGGCCGAGACCCGCAGCGGGTCGCGCGGGTGCTGCACCGTCGAGGACGCGGCCGACGCCCGCCGCGCCGCCGAGCGCATCGGCATCCCCTTCTACGTCTGGGACCTCTCCGACGACTTCCACGACCTCGTCGTCTCGGACTTCCTGGCCGAGTACGCGGCCGGACGCACCCCGAACCCGTGCGTGCGCTGCAACGAGCACATCAAGTTCGCGACCCTCATGGAGCGCGCCCGGGCCCTCGGCTTCGACGCCGTGTGCACGGGCCACTACGCGGACGTGCGCGCGGACGGCCCGGACGGCGCCCCGTCGCTGCACCGCGCCCGCAACCTCCCCAAGGACCAGTCCTACGTGCTCGCCGTGATGGGCCCCGAGGCCGTCTCCCGCGCCGTGTTCCCCCTGGGCGTCTTCGAGGACAAGGAGGCCGTGCGCGCCGAGGCCCGCGCGCGCCGACTGGGCGTCTCCACGAAGCCCGACAGCTACGACATCTGCTTCATCGCCGACGGCGACACCCGCGGCTTCCTCGAGCGCAGCCTCGGCGAAGCCCCCGGCGAGATGGTCGACGCCGACGGCACCGTGCTGGGCACCCATCGCGGCACCTTCGGGTTCACCGTGGGCCAGCGCAAGGGACTGGGCCTGGACCGCCCCGCGGCCGACGGCGCGCCGCGCTACGTCCTCGACGTGAAGCCCGAGACCCGGCAGGTCGTCGTCGGCGCGGCCGAGCTGCTCTCGACCACGCTGCTCGAGGCCTCCGCGCCGATCCCCTTCGAGCCGCTCGCGCCGGGACGCGAGGTGAGCGCCCAGATCCGCGCCCACGGCGAGGCGCTGCCCGGCATCATCGAGCAGGCCGACGACGTGCTGCGGGTGCGGCTCAGCTCCCCGGTGCGCGGCGTCGCCCCCGGGCAGACCCTCGTGCTGTACGACGGGGACCGCGTGATCGCCTCGGCGACCCTCGAGCGCCGCGCCGCATGACGGACGACCGGAGGGAAGGCGCCGATCCGCTCGTGACGATCACGGGCGACGGGACGTGGCGGGTGCCGACCACGACGACCGGCGACCGGGACGAGGGCGCCTCCGGAGGCGCCGCCGACCTCGCGGACGCCGACGCGGACCGTCTGCTCGCCCTCGCCCGCCTGCGTGGCCTGCTCGGCGACGACCTCGAGGACCAGATCGCCACGCGCCTGTTCCTGCCCGCGGCGCTCGGCACCGAGGGCGCCGATCAGCTGCTTCCGCAGTCGCTCACCCTGCTCGCCGGCACCACGGGCGACCTCGCGAGCTTCGGCTGGCGGATCGGGCCCGGCAGCTCGCGCACCTGGCGCCGCGCCCAGGAGCTGCGCGAGCGACTCCTCGAGGCCGCCCGCATCGCCCTGCACGGCTACGAGGGCGACCTCGTCGTCACCACGCTCGGCCCGCTCACCCTCGCGGCCGCGACGTTCCTGGGCTCGGGCGAGCGCACCCTCGCCGACCGCGGCGCCCTGCGCGACCTTCCGCACCTGCTCGGCGAGGGCATCGCCGAGCACCTCGACGCGGTGCGCAGCCATGTGCCCGGTGCGCGACCCCGTCTGCTGATCCGCGACGGCGCCGCCCTCGCCCTGGCCCGCGGCGCGATCCCCACGCCCTCGGAGTACCGGCGCTACCCGGCGCTGCCCGTCCCGGACATCGGGGAGATCTGGCGCAGCCTGCTCGAGGACCTCCTCGCGCACGCCGGCCTCACCGCGCAGGACGTCACCCTCGCGCCGAGCAGCGACACGGCGCTGCTGCGCGCCGCCCGCACCGCCGGCGCCTCGCGCCTCGCCCTCTCCCCGGCGGGCTTCGCCGCCTGGGAGCTGCTCGCCGAGCTGCGCGAGGCCGGGACCGGCATCGAGCTCGTCGTGGACCCCGCCGGCCCGCAGCACCTCGAGGCGCAGCTCGAGTCCGTCGCCCGCAGCTGGTGCGAGCTCGGCTACGGCCCGCGCGACCTCGTCGGCTTCACGTGGCTCGCTCATCGGCCGGATCGGACCGTCGGCCCCGCCCTTTCCGGGGGCGGCACCGACCCGTCGGCCGAGCCCTCCCGGGAGTCCCTCCTGGGCGTGTCCGATCTGCAGGCCCTGCTGCGCGCGGCGCCGGCCTGGGCCGAGCGCGTCGAGAGCTGAGCGCATCGAGAGCCGAGTGCGAAGGACGCGCCACCGGCCGCCCCGAGGAGCGCGACTCAGACGTGGAGCTTCTTGGCGAGCTCGTCGCGGACGTCCGCCGCGCGCTCGAGCTGCAGCAGCGCGAGAGAGAGCAGCGCGAGCACCACGCAGATCGCCGAGGGCACGGGCGTGGTCACCCAGCCCAGCAGCAGGAACAGGATGGGGACGATCCCCAGCAGCACCGTGAGCGCGCTGTAGAGGGCGTGCTCGCCGACCTCGAGGCGCATGACGTGCTCGAGGATCACCAGGGCGATGATCGCGCAGCCGCACATGATCGGCACCGCGAAGGTCAGTGACCAGCGGTGCCAGCCGGTCAGATAGTCCCAGTACGTGCACACGAGGGCGGCCAGGACCAGCAGCGTCAGCGTGGACCTGGCGAGGTCGCGTCGGCCGCGCAGGGCCATCAGGGCCACCAGCCACATGGTGCACACGCCCAGCCACACCGAGCGGACCGCGCCGAACTCGGACGGCCGATGCCCCAGCCACAGCTGGACGACGAACGAGAGCGCGACGAGCACGAGCGAGATCACCGTGAGGATCCGCAGCAGGCGACGGCGGGAGAAGCGCAGCGGCACGCTGGGCAGCGGATCGGGGGAGGGGTGCCCCACCAGGTGCGATCCGCACAAGGGGCAGCGCGACCAGTTCCCCTCGATCCGCACCGCGCACTCGGTGCACCGCCTCATGGCGCGACCTCCTCGAGCTCGGCCTCGGTGACCCGCGCGGCGGTGACGGACACGTCGATGCCGCGTGCGCTGAGCGAGCGCGCGAAGGCGCGCACGTGACCGGTCTGCGTGAACGGCGAGGTGAAGGTGACGGTCATCTGATCGCCGTGGGAGATCGCGCAGAACTGCGGGCGCGCGGCCGAGACCTGGAAGAGCACCCGGCGCACGTGCGAGGCGGCCGGCTCCGGCAGGCGCAGGCGTCCCAGGTTCGAGACCGCGAGGCTCAGCTTCCGGTTCGAGGCGGCGTTCAGCCAGCCCAGGATGAGGTCCTTGAGCGGACGCGGCACGATGCGCAGCAGCGGGGAGCGCTCGACGCGGATGAACCGTGCGACCTTCGGCGCGAGGGCCGCGGCCGATGCCTGCGGGCGGAACTCGGCCTCGAGCGCGCGGGCGACCGCCTCGGGGGCCTCGGCGCCGTCGGGGGAGAAGGCGTGCTCGACGCGGATGGTCGCGAAGAAGTTGCGGGCGCTCGTGGAGGGGAAGAACTGGCGCAGGTTCACCGGCACCGAGGCGCTCATCGTGCGGGCCCCGCCCAGGCCCCCCGAGGACTCGCGCACCGCGTCCATGAACAGCGCGGTGAGGTACATGGTCGGGCTCGCCCCGGAAGCCTTCGAGGCCGCCAGCAGCTGGTACGCCGGCATCGTCAGCTCGACGGCGCGGGTCCGGCCGTCCGGCGTGCGGGTGCCGCGGACGCGGTGGATGCGGGCACGGCGCGACGGCCGGTCAGGGACGGCATCGGACGGCGTGCGGGAGGCGCCCGCCGTGTCTCCGTCGGCGGAGGCCTCGGCGCGCACGGCCTTCTCGGCGAGGGTGAGGGCGGCCGGCGCGGCGGCCTCGGCGAACGCCTCCTCGAAGGCGGTGGGCCGACGGCGTCGGAAGTAGTGGGCGAAGCTGTCGGTCTCCAGCGCGTGGGAGGGCGGCGCGGCGCCCGCGGCTGCCGCATCCGGCGTGTCCGGCGAGGTCGCGTCGTCCGCTGCGCTCGGCGCGCTCGGGTCGCCCTGTTCCCCCGGCCGACCCGACTCGTCCGTCGCACCCGCCGGGTGCCGCCGCCGTGCGTACTCGACGAGCAGGTCGGAGAGGAACCACATGGCCCCGGTCCCGTCCGAGAGCGCGTGGAAGACCTCCAGGGAGATCCGCCGGCGATGGTGGATCACACGGAACAGCAGGGTGCGCCTGCCGTCCTGGTAGATCGCCGCGCAGGTGGGGCGGCGCTCGGGCTCGACCACGGGGCGCAGGTCGCTGTCCTGCAGGTAGTACCAGAACACACCGCGGCGCAGCACCGCGCGGTAGAGCGGATAGCGCGCGAAGACCGCGTCGAGCGCCTCCTGGAGCATGCCCGGATCCACCTCGGCATCCATCTCGGCGCTCAGGCGGAACACCTTGGTGTCCGACTCGGTGCGCGCGGCGAGGAAGATGTTCGAGGCGTTGTCCAGCCGCACCCAGGTCCTGCGGGTCATGTGGGCGCGGTCCGTTCGAGGAACGCGTCGATGTGCTGGTAGGCCTCGCGCAGGGGGCGCGCGAAGCGGGGCAGGGTGATGAAGCCGTGCAGGGCGCCGTCGACCCTGTGCACCTCCACGTCGTTCCCCGCCTCCGCGAGCGCGGCGCCGTAGGCCTCGCCCTCGTCGCACAGCAGGTCGAGTTCGGCCGTGATCAGCAGCGTCTCGGGCTGTCCGCGCAGATCCTTCGACATCAGCGGCGCGACCAGCGGGTCCTGCCGGCGTCCCCGGTCCGGGACGTAGAGCTCCATGTAGTCCTGGACCTCGGTGTCGGTGAGGCGGTAGTCGCTGCCGTGCCGGCGCACCGAGGCGAACGGCGCGGTCTCGGGGTCGTGGTCCCAGTGCGTCACCGGGTACAGCAGGGTCTGGCGCACGGGGGCCGGACCGCCCTCGTCCCTCAGCATCAGGGAGAGCACGGCGGCGAGGTTCCCGCCCGCCGAATCGCCCACCAGCACGATGCGCCGCGGGTCGCTGATGCCCGCGCGCTGCGGATCCTCGAGCAGCAGCCGTGCGACGCGCGCGCAGTCCTCGAGCCCCGCCGGGAAGGGATGCTCCGGCGCGAGGCGGTAGTCGACGGAGGCGACGACGCAGCCGGTGAGGTCGGCCATCGTCGCGCACGCCGGGGTGTAGCTCTCGATGTCGCCCGTGACCCAGCCGCCGCCGTGGAAGAAGAGCAGCACGTCCTCGCGTCGGCGCTCCTTGGGGGAGAACACGCGCACGGGGATCTGGTGCCCGCCGTCGGCGGACATGATCCGCCGATCCAGGGACCGGAAACGGGGGATCGGCCGTGCGGCCAGCTGCCGCTGCAGCCGACGCACCTTCGCGTAGTCCTGGCGCATGTCGATGCGCGGTGCGGCGAACAGGCGCAGCACCGCCCGCATCAGCGGATTCACGGGCGCTCGCCCTCGCGTCGAGTCGGGTCCTCCATGGGGCCAGGGTATGCGGGCCGGCTGGGCGGGATCGCCAGGCGAGAGACCATGCGGTCCGGTGTCGACGGATCAGGCGGCCAGGAGCGCCCCTCCGAGGCCGACGACCGCGACCACGAGCGTGACCAGCGCGGCCTGCACCACGGGACGTCCGCCGACCTGCTTGAGCAGCCGCACGCGCACCCCGGTGCCGAGCGCGAACATCGCCGCTGCGAGGCACAGCGACTGCACGGGCTTCGAGACGTCGACGACAGCCTCGGGCAGCAGGCCGGTCGAACGGATGCATACCGCGACGATGAACGCGAGCACGAAGAAGGGGATGAGCGGCGGGCGCTTGGCGGCGGGAGCGGGAGCGCCGGCGCGTGAGTCGGCGGACGTCCGGTCGGTCTCCGCCTGCCGCCTCTCCACGGCGGTGAGGATCGCGATCACCGGTGCGAGCATCAGCACGCGGCCCAGCTTCACCAGCACGGCGATGCCGAGCGCCCCGCCGCCCAGGATGCTGCCGGCGGCGACGACCTGCGCGACCTCGTGGATCGACGCCCCGGCCCAGGTCCCGGATACGTCCGTGCCCAGGCCCAGGGCGCGGGCCGCGAGCGGCAGCAGCGGGATCATCAGCGTCCCGAACACGACCACGAGCGCCACGGCGGTCGCGATCTGGGTCTCGAGGCGCTCGGTCGCCTCCTCGGCGCTCTCGCCCTCGCGACGCCGCGGCGTGATCGCCCCGCCGGCCGCCGCCACAGCCGCGGCGCCGCAGATCGAGAACCCGCACGCGATGAGCAGGGCCTGCGTGGGCGGCAGATGCAGCGCCCGGCCGATCAGCAGGCCGCTCACCATCCCGATGCCGACGATCGCCACGATCACCACGATGGTCAGCGGTCCGAGGGCGATCACGTCGCCGATCGCGAGCTGCAGACCGAGAAGCACGATCCCGATCCTCAGCACGGGCTTCGCGGCCAGGTCCAGTCCGGGCTTCAGCCCCGGCGGCAGCAGTCCCAGGTTCGCGGCGAGCGCGCCGACGAGGATCGCGGCGAGCGCCGGGGACGCCACGGGGACGAGCATGCCCAGGCCGTAGGCGAGACCGGCGACGGCGAACGTGAGCAGCAGCCCGGGCAGGACGCGGAGGAGTGGGGAGCTCGGGGCGGGGGCGGACGGTGTCGTCGGACCGGTCGACGGCGCGGGCGTCGTCGCCGTCGCGGTCGAGGTGCGCGGGGAAGTGTCTGGGCGGGGTTCGGGCATGGGATCCAGCCTCACGGCTGAGGGCAGTCCCCGGTAGTGGTCGATCTGATCGGGCGCATATCATCGTCGATATGCCGTTGCATGATGCGTCGAGGCCAGACCTGGCCTCCCTCGAGCTGCTGGTCGCCGTGATCGACCTGGGCAGCGTCTCCGCCGCGGCCTCGGCCCTGGGCCTCGCCCAGCCCAATGCCTCGCGACAGCTCTCCCGTCTCGAGCGACGCCTGGGTGCTCGCCTCGTGGATCGGGGCGCGCGGGGCTCCGAGCCGACGGCCGCGGGCCGTGTCGCCGTGGAGCACGCCCGGCGAGTGCTCGACGCGGCCGACGGGCTCGTCGAGCAGGTCCGCTCGGCCGCTGGCGCCGGGCGGATCCGGATCCTCGCCTCGCAGACGATCGCCGAGCATCTGATGCCCACGTTCCTCGCCGCTCTCGCCGCGGACCAGCCGGGTGTGCCGGTCTCCTTCGAGGTCGAGAACACGGCCGGGGTGATCGCCGCGCTCCGCCGCGGACGCGGCGACCTCGGGTTCGTGGAGGGCCTCGAGGTGCCGCACGAGCTCACCACGCTCGAGGTCGCGCGGGACCGACTGGTCGCAGTGGTCGCTCCGAGGCATCCATGGGCGCAGGATCGGGATGTGCTCGAGCACGGGATCGATGCCGATCTGCTCGCCGGCACGCCGCTGGTGGTACGCGAGGAGGGGTCGGGGACGCGCGACGTGCTCACCCGGGCGCTCGCGCCGCGCGAGGTAGCGGCGCCCGCGCTCGAGCTGCACTCGAACGCCGCGGTGCGCACGGCCGTGGCGGGCGGTGCGGGCTGCGCCCTGCTGAGCCGACTGGTGGTCGCCGGGGATCTGCGCGAGGGGCGGCTCGTGGAGGTGCCGGTGAGAGACGTCGAGCTGGAGCGCTCACTGCGGGCCGTGTGGTCGGGCGTGAGGCCGGGACGGCTCGAGGGCGCGCTCCAGGCACTGATAGCCGACGGGGCTGAGCGCGAGTGACGCGCGTCGAGCGTGGATGGCATGGGACGTGCGTGCGACGCGTGAACCAAGCGTGTGAGGTGCAGGCCGAGGACACACGTGCCTCGGGCACGACTCGTACCCGGCGCGCATGCCTTCGCCGAAGAATCAGCGGGTGCAGCGCGACCGGGTGCGGTCGGTGAGATGCCGGTGGTGCGGTGACCGGATGATGGGACGCAGCCGGTCGGATGAGGGGCTGTGCTTCGGGTGCCGTCGAATCAGAACGGTGGAGGCGGCGAGGGTGCGCGTGGTGCCGGCGGCGGTGAGCCCGCTGGTGGTGGGGAGCCGGACCCGGACGGCGGGTCAGCACTCGGCGGGTGATCGGTGAGCGAGGGGAGCCCGTCGCGCGCCCGCCGATGCTTGGCGCGGGCATCGCACAGCTGGTCCCAGGCCTCTTCGAGGTCGGCGACCGTCTCGGCAGTGGCCATGTCCGCGTTGTCCTCGAGGAAGACGCGGAACCTGTCCGCCACGTCCCAGAGCGTGCCCCGTCGGCCGCTGGGGGAGTCCTCGGGCTCGATGCGCACGGGGTCGATGAGCCCCTCGGTCTTCATCGCGTGGTGCTGCCAGCAGAGCATGTGCAGGTTGTCGACCGAGGTCGCGCCGCCGCTCGCGGGATCCTCGTGGTCGTACTCGACGATGTGGTCGGCCTCGGTGGCCGTGGTCGCGGGGCGCGTGCATCCGGGCAGGCCGCACGTGGTCATGCGATCGCACAGGTGCTCGAGCATGGACTGCGTGGGCCGGTAGCGGTCTGCGGGCAGCGGGAGGAACTCGCCGCTGCTGGGGTCGGTGAGGATCCGCACCCAGTCGCTCTGGCCGGCGGCGATGTCACGGGCCATGTCCGCCGGGATGGGGATGCGCCCGTCGAGCATGCCGGGGGCGTCGTCCTGGCCGAGCATCGTCATCATCGGCACCAGCACGCCGAGCCGGAAGCGCTCCGCAGGCACGTGCACACCCTGGGTGTCGGGCGTGGTGAGGGTGGTGAGCAGATAGCGGATGTGACCGAGCGAGAGGGGCATGCCGGTGGCGAGGACCTCGCCCTCGGGATCCCAGGGGATCGGGGAGCCGTCCTCGAGAGCGTGGCGCTGGGCCGTCTGGACCGCGCGGGCGCTCGCGTCCAGACGTCGAGCGAAGGAGACGACTTCGTGCGCCGGCCCCTGCACTTCGATGCGGGCGATCCCAGGGGTGTCGTCCGGGAGGAGTTCGACGCGCCGACGGTTCTCGGGCGCGAGGTGCGGCGGCAGCTCGCGGCGGGAGAGCAGCCGTGCGATCACCGAGCTCAGGCTTCGCGTGAACTGCTCGGGCGCGATGCCGACCTCCCAGAAGCGCACGGTGAGGTCGACGACGGCCATCTCGTCATCGGTGAGGCCACTGGTGCGTGAGAGGAGCTCGGTGAACCAGGCCGCCGGGAAGGCGCCCGTCTCGAGGAGGGCGTGCACATGGGGAAGGAGATCGACGGCGCGGTGCGCATCGCGGATGCGGCGCTGTGCCGCGTCGATGGTGCAGCGCAGAGCGGTCGCGACCGCGAGGTCGGCGACGCGGACCCTGTCGCGATCCGCATCCGGGAGATGACGGGCCTCCCACTTCGGTGCGAGGAGGAGAAGGGAGCGCGCCAGCTCGCGTGCTTCGTGGACGCCCTGGTCCCAGGTCGTGTGCACCAGTTCGTCGACCTCGAAGGTGGGGCTGACCTGGACGTGGCGGGAGGCGTTCTCACGGTTCACCGGGGTCTTCGTCCGTGCCGGGAGAAGGGGCTCGAGCACGACCGCATCGCCCGAGGGGAGAGGCTCGAAGAAGTCGGCGCCGCCCAGAACGCCCTGGTGGATGCCGGGATCGGTCATCGTCATCGTGCTCACCTCCTCGTGATCGCGAGTGCTGCAGCGGGGTGCCCGTGAGAGCGTGAACCGGAACTGTGTTCGATAGGTCGAGCCTAGTCGGTGCGGTCTTCGAAAACCAGTACGAATCGGGCACTGTGGAGAACTCTGCGGGGCGGATGCAGGACACTGCGGGAGGTCCCCGGGCCGTCCGTCGTCCAGGCTCGACGCGCCCGGCGGCGCGTGCGCGCGCTGCCCGTCTAGGCTCCGACTCCGTGCGCACAGCCTTACTCTCCGTCACGTTCGCAGTGGCAGCCCTGATGATCGGAGCGGCGGCCGTGGTCGCCATATCGATCTACTGCGGGAACCGCGCGGCTGAGCCTGTGGAAGTCCATGCCACCGCGACGGAGGTGACTCATTTCAGGCGTGGAACGGTCGTCGTCTTCCGCACGGACCAGGGAGTCGAGGACACGGTCTCCGGAGGATCCGCGGACGTCGGCGAACACATCACGATCTACCGCTATGGGTCAGGGGAGTACGGATGGGAGCCCCGCCCGTCGTCGGCGCCTCTGTGGTACGCGTGCGGGGCGGCTGCGCTGTGCTTGTCGATGGTGCTCATCGGCACGGACCAGGTGCGCAGGAGCATGCGTGCGTCGCGGGTGAAACCCCGGGGCCGACGTCGTGACCGACGCCGGGGCCGACGTCCCGCACCATGAGAACCCGTCGTCCATGCCTCTCGAGGCCCGCCCCGCGCTCGGTCTCGACGAGCCCTTGCTGGAACGCCGTGTCGAACTCTCCGCCCCCGACCGTCGAGTCGACGACCCGGAACCCGCAGCGGGCGTAGAAGGGCGCGTTCCACGGCACCTCGGCATAGGTGCGAAGGGTGATCCGCATGTGGTCCCGTCCCGCAGCCCATGCGCACGACGCCTCCACGAGCGCTCGGCCGATGCCGCGGCGGCCGTAGGCGGGCAGCACCGCCAGCTGCTCGAGGTGCGCCTCCGGCCTGTCCTCGCGAGCGGCGGCCCCGTCGATCTCGAGCACGTGCGCGAAGCCGACGACCCGCTCGTCGGCCCCCGCTCCGCCCCCGACGACGGCGACCAGCAGGACCCCCGGCTCCGCCGCCCGCGCCTCCCCTCTCTCGGCCGAGTCCGGACCGAAGGGCTCCGGACCGAAGAGATCGGCGAACATGGCATCGCCCGCGGCCTCGATCGCCTGGAGGCGAGCGAGGTCCTCCCGCCTCGCCTCTCGGATCCGCACCGTCTCGTCCATGCCCGCACGATAGGTGTCGAGGCCGGCGGCTGACACGCCGTTTCCCGCGCCCTCCATCTGCACCCTCCACCAGCCCCGGCCCCTTGCGCCCTCGTCGCGCCGCCCGGCCATCCACGCCCCGTCCGGCCATTGAGCCGTCGGACCCATGGGGGAGAATGGACGGGTGAGTGGACACGACACCCCCGCACCCCAGAACTCGGACACGGACTCCTCGACCGAGTCCGTCGAGGACCCGCGCAGCGCGCAGGAGCGCATCGCGGAGCTGACCGCACAGATCGAGCAGGCCATCGAGGACTACTACGTCCACGACGCGCCCACGATGGCCGACGCGCAGTACGACGAGCTCGAACGCGAGCTCAAGGAGCTCGAGGCGAAGAACCCGCAGCTGGCGAAGGCGGACTCGCCCACCCAGACCGTGCACGGCGACGTCGCGGCGGGCTTCGCGCCCGTCGAGCACCTGGAGCGGATGCTGAGCCTGGACAACGCGTTCAGCCTCGAGGAGGTCGACGCCTGGGCGGTCCGGGCCGGCGAGGGCCTGGGGTCGGGCGCCGACGTCCAGTACCTGTGCGAGCTGAAGATCGACGGGCTCGCGATCGACCTGGTCTACGAGGACGGCGTGCTCACGCGAGGCGTCACCCGCGGCGACGGCCGCGTCGGCGAGGATGTCACGGCGAACGTGCGCACGATCGACAACGTGCCCGATCGTCTGGAGACGGACGACCCGCCTGCGGTGCTCGAGGTCCGGGGCGAGGTCTTCTACCCGACGGCCGCGTTCGAGGAGCTCAACGAGCAGCGGCGCGAGGCGGGTCTGCCGGAGTTCGCGAACCCGAGGAACACGGCGGCGGGCTCCCTGCGCCAGAAGGACCCGAACGTGACGGCCTCGCGCGATCTCGCCGTCTACGTCCACGGGATCGGCGTGCACGAGGGCGTCACCCTCGCCTCCCAGTCCGAGGTGTACGAGCAGCTGAAGGCTTGGGGTCTGCCCACCTCGCCGCACTGGCGGGTGCTGGACGCGCTCGCCGACGTCCACGAGTTCATCGAGCACCACGGCGAGCACCGCCATGACGTCGAGCACGAGATCGACGGGATCGTGCTGAAGATCGACTCCTTCGCGCAGCAGCGCCGGCTGGGCTCGACCTCGCGCGCGCCCCGGTGGGCGATCGCCTTCAAGTACCCGCCGGAGGAGGTCACCACGAAGCTCCTGGACATCCAGGTCAACGTGGGAAGGACCGGGCGCGTGACGCCCTTCGGCGTCATGGAGCCGGTGAAGGTCGCCGGGTCGACCGTGCAGATGGCGACGCTGCACAACCAGTTCGAGGTCGAGCGCAAGGGCGTGCTGATCGGCGACACCGTGGTGCTGCGAAAGGCCGGAGACGTGATCCCCGAGATCCTGGGTCCGGTCGAGGCGCTGCGCGACGGCAGCGAGCACGCGTTCGAGATGCCCAAGGAGTGCCCAGCCTGCGGCACGCCCATCGGACCGTCGAAGGAGGGCGACAAGGACTGGCGCTGCCCGAACACGAAGTCGTGCCCCAGCCAGGTCACGGGCCGCATCGAGCACGCCGCGTCGCGTGGCGCGTTCGATATCGAGTCCCTCGGCGAGGAGAGCGCGATCGCGCTCACGGACCCCGACAAGCGGCGGGCCGAGGCGCTCGCCGCTCTGCGCGGCGGTCACGTGGTCTACCTGCCGATCCGCTCGGCCGAGGACGCCGAGCTCGAGAACTTCGTGGTGCTCAAGAACGGGCAGGAGGTCCAGGGGGCCGACGGCGTTCCGCTGCTGCGGATCACGCGCGAGGACGACCCGCTGCTGCCTGCGCTGCAGACGCCCGTGGTGACGACGGGCGCGAACCTCTTCGATCTCACCGCCGAGGACCTGCGCGACGTGTTCGTGTGGCAGCCCGAGCGGCGCGACGGCGAGGTGACGGGGGACTGGCGCGTACAGCCGACGTTCTGGTCGCGGCCCACGTTCCGCCACTACAAGCGCGAGAACGCGTGGAAGCAGCAGAAGTCCTCGACCGTCCTGAAGAACACGGAGCTGCTGGCGGACGAGCTCGAGAAGGCCAGATCCCAGCCGCTGTGGCGGGTGCTGGTCGCGCTCTCCATCCGGCACGTGGGGCCGACGGCCGCACGCTCCCTGGCGACCGCCTACGGGTCCATGGACGCGATCCGCGAGGCCGACCTGGCGCAGCTCACCGAGACCGACGGCGTGGGCGGCATCATCGCCGAGAGCGTCCACGAGTGGTTCGCCGTGGACTGGCACCGCGAGCTCGTCGAGGCATGGGCGGCCTCCGGGGTGCGCATGGCCGACGACGTCGAGGAGGGCTTCGTGAAGACCCTCGAGGGGCTCACGGTCGTGGTCACCGGTGGCCTCGAGGACTTCACGCGGGACGGCGCCAAGGAGGCGATCATCTCCCGCGGCGGCAAGGCCTCCGGCTCGGTCTCCAAGAAGACGGATTTCGTGGTGGTGGGCGAGAACGCCGGGTCCAAGGAGGACAAGGCCCGCGACCTCGGCCTCACCATCCTCGACGAGGCGGGGTTCAAGGACCTGCTGGAGAACGGTCCGGCGGATCACGGTGAGGCAGCCGACGAGGAGTCCGGCCCCTCGGATGCCGCGGACGGCTCCTACGGCGCCGCAGATCAGACCGAGTGACCCCGTGATCTCGTGAACCTGCCCCAGCGCCCGCGCGCACCCCGCCGCGTCCTGGCTGCGGGCCCACGGCACTCCCTCGGGATCCGCGCCGACGGGACCGTGGTCGCCGCCGGCCGTGACCCGTCGGGCGCCGAGCGCGTGCAGGACTGGACGGGCATCGTCTCGGTGGCGGTGGGGAGCGTCCACGTCGCCGCGAACACCGGCCGCGCGCACTCCGTCGCGCTCCGGTCGGACGGCAGCGTCGCCGCGGTCGGCTGGAACACCCATGGCCAGTGCGACGTCGCGGGGTGGAGCGGAGTCTCGGCGATCGCCGCGGGCTGGCGCAGGACCGTTGGCGTGCGGGAGGACGGCACGGTGCTCGCCGTCGGACGCCGGGACGAGGGCGCGTGCGACGTGAGCGCATGGCGCGGCATCGTCGACGTCGCCTGCGGGGACTGGCACACGGTGGGCCTGACCGCTGACGGCACTGCCCGGGCGACGGGGAACAACACCAGGGGCCAGAGCGCCGTGGGCGGCTGGCGCGATCTCGTCGCCGTCGACGCCGGCCACCTGCACACCGTGGGCCTCACCTCGACCGGTTGTGTACTCATCGCCGGGGGCACGACCGACGGCAGGGATGCCGTCAGCGGGTGGTCGGACGTCGTCGCGATCGCCTCCGGCAGTCACCACATCCTCGGACTGCGGGCCGACGGTCGGGTGCTCGTCGCCGGAGACAGCACGCCGGGCCGGGCGGAGACCGAGAAGTGGGACGACGTCGTCGACCTCGCCGCCGGCCCGCGTCACTCCCTGGCGCTGCGCGCGGACGGCAGCGTGCTCGCGGCGGGGGATGATGCGTGGGGACAGATGGATGTGGGCGAATGGGTGGTGACCACGAAGTAGGGGGTGCGCGCCCGCCGGTCAGCCCGCGGCGAGGTCCTGCCGGATGAGGCTGAACAGGAGACTGTCGCGGCGATGCCCCTTGAACGGGATGTGCGAGCGCAGTCTGCCCTCGAAGCGGAAGCCACTGCGTTCGGCCACCCGACGGGACCCGACGTTGTCCGGACCGCACGTGATCTCCAGTCGCTCGAGGCCTAGATCGCCGAGCGCCCACGTGGTGACAAGACGAACTGCGCGCGTGGATGCTCCTCGTCCTCGCGCATCGGGGGTGAGCCAGTAGCCGATGCTGGCGACGGACCGGCTCTTGTCGATGCCGTTCACCGTGATCTCGCCGAGCACAGAGCCGTCCGCCGCGGCGGTGATCGCGAAGGCGATGCCCACGCCCTCTTCACGCTGGACCTCGTAGCCACGGATGCGTTCCACGATCTCGCCGTGGAGCAGCGGGTGCCAGTCGGAGAACCGGAGGAACTCAGGATCGGCGAAGGCCGCCGCATGGGCAGCCGCGTCGTCAGCATGCTCGGCGCGCAGCCGGATCACGCCGTCGGAGAGCGCGGGTCGGGAGATCGAGGACATTCCCGCATCCCATCATGCGCAGGAGCTCGTCAGCCCAGCCCCCTCTGTCCCGACCAGCGCGCCGCCGCCTCGCGAGCACCGGCCTCGATCAGCGCGCGGATCTCCGGTGTCTCGGGCACAGGGAAGGACACGTAGCCTCCGCGACCTCCCTCGACGGGACGCCCGTAGGCCTTGGCAGCGAGCGTGGAATCGGGGAGCAGGCGCACGGTGACGCTCGTGAGCCGGAACTCCTGACCGCGACGGGTGTCGGTCCACTGCAGGACCTCAGGGACGGCGATGTTGATCGCCAGCGCGTTCACCTCGACGTCTGATGCCATGCCTCTCGCCTCGTCTTGCCTCGTCGGGTCCGTGGGGTTGGAGTGCACGGTAGTGCCCTCACGCCTCCTGTGCGAGCGCGAGCGGCAGCACCGGCCCGGAGCCCGCGCGGCGCAGCAGCCGGGCGGCGATCGTCATCGTCCAGCGGGTGTCGATCACGTCGTCCACGAGCAGGATCGGGGCACCGGCCAGGGCGTCGATCTGCTGCTGCAGCTCGGGGGTGATCACGAAGCGGTCCCAGAGGGCGGCGACGCGGAAGGCGCTGTTGCGGGCACCACTGAGGGGAGCAGCGTCTGCGGCGAGGCCGAGCTGGCCGAGGTCCTGCAGCCGTCCGATGGAGGCGATACCCGAGGCGAGCGAGCCGACGAGCTGTGGTCGAGTCGTGGAGGGGATCGCGACGACGCCCACTGGGCGCTGCTGCCAGTCCCACTCCTTCAGGACCTCGATGATCCGCGAGCCGATGTTCTGGGGGACGGGGGAGTCGATGCGCCGACCGTCCTCGTCGGTGCGCAGAAGGCTGCGCAGGGGGACCGCCCAGCCCAGGTCGGACATGCGGGCGATCACACGGCCCTCCTCGCAGCGCTCGCCCTCCGCGATCTTCCCCTTGGGAGCGGCGCCTTGGAGCCCGCGCATGTGCAGCTGATCGAGCCCCTGCGGCCACTGCTTGCGCGGCTCGACGGGCACGCCGACGCGGTCCAGGAGGGCCGAGACCTGCGCGTCCGCCGATCCCGCCGGGGCGTCGGCCGACGGGAACCAGGATCCCGCGCACACGTCGCAGCGGCCGCAGGGGACGGCCGTGTTGTCGTCGAGCTGGCGGGCCAGGAACACCATGCGGCACTGCGCGGGGTCCGAGGCGACGACGTCGGTGCCCGTCCCGTCGGACCCCACGCGCTCGTAGGCGAGCATTGCCTGCTGCTCCTCGCGGCGGGTGCGGGCCACGTTCTCGTAGCGCTCCGCGTCGTACTCCCAGGGGCGGCCCGTCGCGATCCAGCCGCCCTTGACCGCCTCGACGGCGCCGTCGACGGCGAGGACCTTCAGGAGCAGCTCGAGGGCGGCGCGGCGCACGTCGACGCGCGCCTCGATGGCCGCGGTGTTGAGCGGGGTACCGGCCTCGGCGAGGGCGGTGAGGACCTGGGAGGCGGAATCCTGCGAGGGCATCGAGGCGGTCGCGAAGTACTCCCAGATCGCGCGGTCCTCGCGGCCGGGGAGCAGCAGCACGTCGGCGCTGTCGGTGGCACGGCCCGCGCGGCCCACCTGCTGGTAGTAGGCGACGGGGGAGCTCGGGGCGCCCAGGTGGATGACGAAGCCGAGGTCCGGCTTGTCGAAGCCCATGCCCAGGGCGCTGGTCGCGGCGAGCGCCTTGATCCGGTTGTCCTTGAGGTCCGCCTCGAGCTGTGCCCGGTCCTCGGCGTCGGTGCGCCCCGTGTAGGCGCGCACGGGCCGTTCGGGGGTGTTCAGCAGGGCGGCGAGATCCTCGGCCGCGGAGACCGTGAGCGTGTAGATGATGCCGGAGCCCTCGAAGGCGTCGAGGTGGCGCACCAGGTAGTCGAGGCGGGCGCGGTCGTCGGGCAGGGTGAGGCTGCCCAGGCGCAGCGAGTCCCTGGTGAGCGGACCGCGCAGCGTGAGCACTCCGGGATGCTTGTCTGTCGGTGCCGCGTCTGCCGTCGGCCCTCCCTGCGCCGCCACCCCCAGCTGCTCCTCGACGTCGGCGACGACGCGGGAGTTCGCCGTCGCGGTCGTCGCGAGCACGGGCACCTGCGGGCCGAGCTGGGCGACGAGATCGCGCAGCCGCCGGTAGTCGGGACGGAAGTCGTGGCCCCAGTCGGAGATGCAGTGCGCCTCGTCGATCACCAGGAGCCCGCAGCGCTCGATCAGGCGGGGGAGCTGCTCGTCGCGGAAACGGGGATTGACCAGGCGCTCGGGCGAGACCAGGAGCACGTCGATCTCGTCGGCCGCGAGTGACTGCTCGATCTGCGTCCAGGCCGTCGGGTTCGCCGAGCTGATCGCCTCGGCGCGCACGCCGGCGCGGGCCGCCGCGGCGACCTGGTCGCGCATGAGGGCGATCAGCGGGGAGACGATGAGAGCCGGGCCCGCGCCGCGCCTGCGCTGCAGCAGAGCGGCCAGGAAGTAGACGGCGGACTTGCCCCAGCCCGTGCGCTGGACGACGAGCGCTCGGCGATGCTCGTCCACGAGGGCGGCGATCGCCTCGAACTGGCCGGGATGGAAGGCGGCGTCGGCCCTGCCGGTGAGGTCGCGCAGGGCCTCGAGGGCCTCGGCGTGGAGCTGCGGGTGGGTCTCGGCGGCGCTCGCGGTCATGGGCGTCAGTGTGTCATCGGGCCATGACATCCGGGTGGGAGATCAGGAGCGATGTGCATGGAGGGCCGCTGGGGAGGAACGGCGGCCGACGCGCCGCCCACGCCGCACCTCGCGCACGCCGGAGCATTCGTCCCTTGCGCGTCACTCGCCCCGGTGCATGCGGTCCGACGTGCTCTCGCCCTCGCGCAGCGGGTCCTCCTTGGTGGCGAGCGCCTTGCGCATGCGCGCCTCGAGGATCTGTGCCTCCCGGATCGCGGGGTTGTCGGACAGCTCCTCGCCGTCCTCCGGATCATGGGAGTGGAAGTCGATGTGGGGGTCCACGGACATGCGATCACCTTCAGCGCTGAAGAGGTATCGGGCTCTCGGGGGCGAGATGCCTGATCCTACGCACACGCTCGCATCGGCACCGGAGGACGCGGCCCCACTACGATCGAGCGGTGGCCAGGAAGAGTGCGAAGAACCGATCCTCGAAGAGCTCCGCGACGGCGTGCAAGGGGCCGAAGCCCCTGGGGCCGGCGGCCCTCGTCGAGACCCTGATGGGCGGATGGCGCCCGCTCTCGCGGATGGAGGTCGACGGCTTCGCGATCCTGCGCTCGCGCGGCGTCACCCGGCGTGCGAACAGCATCGTCCCCATCGATCCGCCGTCGGACCCGCAGGCGCTCGACCCGGCACTGGACCGCGTCAGCGGCCTGGTCCGAGCGTCCGGGGAGCCCGTCCTGTTCCGCACGTATCCGGAGCAAGGGCACGCCGCGGTCGACGAGGCCCTCGCGCGGCGCGGTCTCACGGTCGAGGCGCCCTGCGAGATCCTCGAACTGCCGCTCGGTCCGAGGACTCCTGCGCCCGATCCCCGGGCAATGATCAGCAGTGGCCCGCTGCCCGAGGACTGGTTCGCCGCGTCCTGGCGCCTGTCGCCGCGCGAGGGCGAGGGCGCCCGCGAGACTATGCACGACATCCTCGCCGGGACCCCCGCCGTGCACGTCGCCATCACGGGCGAGGGGACGGGCACGTCGGCCGACGGGACGATTCCGGCGACTGGGCGGAGCGGGCCCGACGGGGTCCCTGTGGAGGCCGTGGCCGTCGGCCGAGCGGCCCTCGTCGACCACGGGCGCAACCGTTCCGCCGTGCTCAACCAGATCGCCACCGATCCCGCTCGCCGACGCGAGGGGCTGGGCACCGCGGTCGTGCGCACCCTGCTCGCCGCCGCCCAGGTGCAGGGTGCCGAGCGCGCCCTGCTCGAGGTCGAGACGGACAATCCCGCGGCCCTCGCCCTGTACCGGAAGCTCGGCTTCCGGCGCATCGGCGCCTACCACTACCGCGTCGGGGACTGAGCGGCGTCCCCTCCGGATCGTCGAGGAGATGCCCCCTGGCAACGGCGCTCAGGCAGAGGGGACGGGTGCCCGTCCGACGGCGAGAAGGTGCGGCGAAATGTCGCGCAGCAGGGGGTGCTCGCTGCTGCGGCACGCGAGGCCCATGAGTGCCTCGAGCGCTCGGTCCTCGGTGCCGAGAAGCTCCGCCGCCACGCCGATCGGGCCCTCGACGCCGTGCACCGTGACGCCCGCGAAGCCGGCATCGCGCAGTTCAGCGGCGAGCTCGGCGGAGGTGTGGAAGTGGCCGAAGGGGAACGGGGCCTCGGGGATGTCGGCCCAGCCGTCGGCCAGGATCCCCTGCCACGCGTCGTCCCAGACGGCGACGTCCCCGCCCTCGTCGGCCCCGTCGGCCGCGGCGCTCAGATAGGTGTCCGTGAACGAGGAGAGCCGCGAGATCCCCGCGGCGATGAGGATTCCTCCCGGGCGGAGCGTGCGCCGTGCCTCGGTGAGGGCCCGAGCCCGGTCGACCGCCTCCGCCAGGTGGTAGAGCGGGCCGAGGAGCAGCACCACATCGTGCGCGGAGTCGTCGAGGGGGAGGTCGCGCGCATCCCCGACGAGAGCCGTCACTTCGCTGATGGTCTTCGCCTCACGGACCTGGGCCGGCACCGGATCCACAAGAGTGACGACGTGGCCGAGTGCCGCCAGGGGCGCCGCATGGGCACCGGTCGCGCCGCCCACGTCGGCGATGCGAAGGGTCGAGCGTCCGGTCTCGCTCGCGATGCGATCGATCTGCGCCGCGACGATCTCCTGCGTGCGCCGGAACTCGAGCACGCCTCCGGCCGAGGAGCGTAGCCTCTGCCCCTCGTGCCCGCTCCCGTAGTACTCGTGGAGCCGTGCGTCGATCCGTCGCTGATCGGGTCGCTGTGTCATCTGCGCATCGTAGATGGGGTCGGTCCACCCACCGCGCGATCGCCTCTAGGATGGATGGCATGCCAGCGATCGGACGAGAAGACGTCGCACGCCTCGCCGACCTCGCACGGATCCAGCTCAGTGATGACGAGATCACCCGCTATGCGGGCGAGTTCGACGCCATCATGGACGCTGTCGCATCCGTCTCCGAGGTCGCCACGGAGGACGTGCCCGCGACCAGCCACCCCATTCCCATGACGAACGTGTTCCGCGAGGACGTCGTCACCGCGACCCTCACGCAGGAGGAGGCGCTCTCCGGCGCCCCCGAGGCGGAGGAAGGTCGTTTCGAGGTCCCGCAGATCCTGGGGGAGGAGTGAGCATGAGCAGCACCCAGAACCACCCGGGCGCGGATCCCACGCGCCTCTCCGCCGCGGCGCAGGCCCAGGGCCTCGCATCCGGCGACTTCTCCTCCGAGGAGCTCACCCGCGCCCACCTCGACCGCATCGCGGCCGTGGACGGCGACCTCAACGCCTTCCTCCACGTGAGCGAGGACGCGGCCCTCGAGGTCGCGCGCGGCGTCGATGAGCGGCGCGCGGCGGGCGAGCAGCTGCACGCGCTCGCCGGCGTGCCGATCGCCGTCAAGGACGTCGTGGTCACCAAGGGCACGCCCACGACGGCCGCCTCGAAGATCCTCGAGGGCTGGGTGCCCCCGTACGACGCGACGCTCGTCGAGAAGCTGCGTGCGGCGCGCCTGCCGATCCTCGGCAAGACCAACATGGACGAGTTCGCCATGGGGTCCTCCACCGAGAACAGCGCCTTCGGACCGACGCGCAACCCCTGGGACCGCGACCGGATCCCCGGCGGCTCCGGCGGCGGCAGCGCTGCGGCCGTGGGCGCCTACGAGGCGCCGCTCGCGATCGGCACCGACACCGGCGGCTCGATCCGCCAGCCCGCGTCGGTCACCGGGACCGTCGGCGTGAAGCCGACCTATGGGTCCGTCTCCCGCTACGGGCTGATCGCGATGGCGAGCTCGCTCGACCAGGCCGGGCCCGTGACCCGCACCGTCGAGGACGCCGCGCTGCTGCACGAGCTCATCGCCGGACACGACGCGCGCGACTCGACCTCCCTGCCCGAGGCCGTCCCCGCCTTCGGCGAGGCCGCGCGACGCAAGGACGTCAAGGGCCTGCGCGTGGGCGTCATCGAGCAGCTCGAGGGCGACGGCTTCGCTCCCGAGGTGCGCGCCCGCTTCGAGGAGTCCCTCGCGGCCCTCGAGCAGGCCGGCGCGGAGATCGTCCGCGTCTCCTGCCCGAACTTCGAGTACGCGCTCGGCGCGTACTACCTGATCATGCCCTCGGAGGCGTCCTCGAACCTCGCGAAGTTCGACGGCATGCGCTACGGGCTGCGCGTGGTCCCCGAAGATCATCCGACGGCCGAGTCGGTCATGAAGGCCAGCCGCGGCGCCGGCTTCGGCGACGAGGTCAAGCGCCGCATCCTGCTGGGCACCTACGCGCTCTCGGCGGGCTACTACGACGCCTACTACGGCAGCGCCCAGAAGGTCCGCACGCTCGTGCAGCGCGACTTCGCCGGCGCCTTCGAGCAGGTCGACGTGCTCGCCTCGCCGACGTCACCCACCGTCGCCTTCCGCCTCGGCGAGAAGACCGACGACCCGCTGGCGATGTACATGAACGACATCGCCACGATCCCCGCGAACCTCGCGGGCGTGCCCGGGCTGTCCCTGCCCAGCGGACTCGCGGAGGACGGGCTGCCCGCGGGCATCCAGTTCCTCGCCCCCGCGCGGGCCGACGAGCGCCTGTACCGGGTGGGCGGCGCTCTCGAGGCGCTGCTCGAAGACTCCTGGGACGGCCCCCTGCTGGACCGCGCCCCCGCGCTGACCGGTGCGCCGACGGGCGCTCGGACCGGAGAGGTGAAGTGATGACGACCATCGATACCGACCTCGTCGACTTCGAGGACGCGACGGACCGCTACGACCCGGTGCTCGGCATCGAGGTGCACGTGGAGCTGGGCACCGCGACCAAGATGTTCGACGGTGCGCCGAACATCTTCGCGGCCGACCCGAACACCGCGATCACCCCGGTGAGCCTGGGCCTGCCCGGCACGCTGCCCGTGGTCAACGAGAAGGCCGTCGAGTACGCGATCACCATCGGCCTCGCGCTGAACTGCGAGATCGCCGAGTCGTGCCGCTTCGCGCGCAAGCAGTACTTCTACCCCGACCTCACGAAGAACTTCCAGACCTCCCAGTACGACGAGCCGATCGCGCACGACGGCTGGGTGGACGTGGAGCTCGAAGACGGCGAGATCGTGCGCGTCGAGATCGAGCGCGCCCACATGGAGGAGGACGCCGGCAAGTCCACGCACGTGGGCGGCAGCGGCCGCATCCAGGGCGCGACCCACTCCCTCGTGGACTACAACCGCGCGGGCGTGCCGCTCGTGGAGATCGTGACCCGTCCGATCCCGAACGTGGGCGAGCGGGCCCCGGAGGTCGCCGCCGCCTACGTGCGGACCCTGCGGGACATCTTCCGAGCCCTCGACGTCTCCGAGGCGCGCATGGAGCGCGGCAACGTCCGGGCCGACGTGAACGTCTCCCTGCGCCCGTCGGCCGATGCGCCGCTGGGCACCCGGACCGAGACGAAGAACGTGAACTCGTTCCGCTCGATCGATCGCACGGTGCGCTACGAGATCTCCCGCCAGGCGGGGATCCTCGACGCCGGTGGGTCGGTGGTCCAGGAGACCCGCCACTTCCACGAGGAGGACGGCCACACGAGCGCCGGGCGCGTGAAGTCCGACGCCGAGGACTACCGCTACTTCCCCGAGCCCGACCTGGTGCCCGTCGCGCCGAGCCGCGAGTGGGTCGAGGAGCTGCGGGCGAACCTTCCCGAGCTGCCGGCGGCGCGCCGCCGTCGTCTGCGCGAGGAGTGGGGCTTCAGCGATCTCGAGATGCGCGACGTCATCAACGCCGGCGCTCTCGAGGCCATCGAGGCGACCGTGGTCGCGGGCGCGAGCGCCCAGTCCGCCCGCAAGTGGTGGATGGGCGAGCTCGCCCGCACCGCCGGCGAGCAGGGTGTGGAGCTCGAGGAGCTCGCGGCCACCCCGGCGCAGGTCGCCGAGCTCCAGAATCTCATCGACGACAAGAAGATCAACGACAAGATCGCCCGACAGGTGCTCGGCAAGGTGCTCGCGGGCGAGGGTGACCCCGGTGCGATCGTCGAGAAGGAGGGCCTCGCGGTCGTCTCCGACGACTCGGTGCTCACCGGCGCCGTGGACCAGGCGATCGCCGACAACCCCGACGTGGTCGCCAAGATCCAGGGCGGCAAGGTCCAGGCGATCGGCGCGCTCATCGGCCCCATCATGAAGGCCACCCGCGGTCAGGCCGATGCCGGCCGCGTGCGCGAGATCATCATGGAGAAGCTGGGCGTCCAGGGCTGACCGCCCTTCGCAGCTCTGCGCCGGAGCGCCGCACCCCTCGTCGGGTGCGGCGCTCCCGTGCTCACGGGCCCCCTGGAGTGCACCCCGGGAGAGTCGGTGCAATGGTCGAGGCAAAGAATTACCCATTCTTGGTACTCTGGCGTCATGGCTCAGAACACGTCCATCAGCCTCGACGACCACTACACCGGCTTCCTTGCAGAGCAGGTCGCCTCGGGGCGCTATCGATCGTCCAGCGAGGTGATCCGTGCCGGGCTGCGTCTCCTCGAGGATCGGGAGACGCAGATGGCGGCACTGCGCGAGGCGCTCGTCGTCGGTGAGGAGAGCGGTGAGGCCCAGCCGTTCGACTTCGACGCCTTCATCGCGTCGAAGCAGGCATGAACCGCTTCCGCCTCACTCCGGCAGCGCAGAGGGATCTCTCGGATATCTGGGACTTCACGGAAGGCCGCTGGAGCGCCGCGCAGGCGGAGTCCTACCTGCGCGACATCTAGAACGCCATCGAGCGCCTTGCCGCAGACCCGGATCGGGGTCGCCCCGTCGACGACATCCCCCAGGGCTACCGTCGATACGGGATCGGCAGCCACCTCGTCTTCTACGTCCAGCGCGGAGATCGCATCGACGTGATCCGTATCCTCCACCAGCGGATGGATCCGGGGCGGCATCTGTGAGCGCGGGCCTGTGGCACTCGGAAATCGCGCGCGGATCCGGTGTCGACCAGATCGCCATTCTCGCGAGGTCTACCCTCGCGGCATGGACTACAACGACGTACCCATCGAGGACTGTCTGCGCGGCGGTGAGGGGGAGATGCTCCTCTTCGCCCTGGATCGCGTGCACCGCCAGTTCGCCTGGAAGTCCGGCGGTCTCACGCAGGAGCAGCTGGGCACGCGCCACCCGCCCTCGGGGGTGACGATCGCCGGCACGATCGTCCATCTCGCGAAGGTCGAGGAGATGTGGACCGCCTCGGCGGCCGGGCGCGCACCCGGCTCGCCCACCACCGGCCCCGAGCCGTGGACGGCTTACGACGCGGAATGGACCACGGCTGCTGAGAGCCCGCCCGAGGAGCTCTACGCCCTCTGGTACGGCACGATCGGACGCTGCCGCCGGGAGTGGAGCGAGCTGGTCCGGGACGGCGGCCTCGACGTGCTGGTCCAGGACGACCCGGAGTACCAGGTCGGTCGGCGTCGGCGGCTCGTGGACATCCTCGAGGAGAATCTCCTGCACACCGGGCAGACGTCGATCGTCCGTGAAGCGATCGACGGGCTGGTCGGCAACGACCCGCCGTGATTGGGCACCGCGAATATCCGCCCTGCCTGCGCTTTCGTCTCGCCAGGCGAGCAATGCTCGGGAACTGTCGGCTATCTCATCCGGGCCGGAAGCCTGCTTGCGCGGCGTCGCTCGAGCACGCTTAGGGTAGGCAACCCTCAACGACCGTGGGGCGAGCTTCCGCCCCACCGGCAGGAAGGTTCCGACCCCCATGTCCCAGCTGCTCCCGCAGACCTCTGCGCACGAGCTCCCGGCCTCCGCCGGCGCCGACGCGCCCCCCGCCCAGCCCTCCGCGGCGACTGCCCCCGCGGCGTCGACCGCAACGGCCACCGCGACCACCGCCTCGACGACCGCACTGCTCAACGAATCCTCGGCCGACGCCTACGCCGACCTCCTCCACGAGGTCGTCGACACCGTCGCGGAACGCTTCCGCACCGTCGACGCCCCCTCCGTCGGCCCCGACCGGCACGCCCTCGAGCGCCTCGTCGAGGACGTGGACCTCGACGGCTCCGGCATCGGCGACCGCGCGGCCCTCGCCGAGGCCGACGCGCTCTATGCGAGGAACGCCGTCTGGTTCCACCACCCCTCGTACCTCGCGCACCTGAACTGCCCCGTGGTCCTCCCCGCGGTCGCGGCCGAGGCGATGCTCGCCGCGGTGAACACGTCCGTGGACACCTTCGACCAGTCGCTCGTCGCGACGCACATGGAGCGGCGCCTCGTGCAGTGGGCCGCGGGCCTCGCCGGATTCGCGAGCGGGGACGGCGTCTTCACCTCGGGCGGGACGCAGTCCAACCTGCAGGCGCTGTTCCTGGCGCGCGAGCGGGCTCTGCGTGCGGATCTCCGCGAGCGGACCGACGTGCTGCCGCGCCTGCGCGTGCTCACCACCGCCGCGAGCCACTTCTCGGTCGCCCGCTCCGCGCACCTGCTGGGGCTCGCCGCCGACTCCGTCATCGCCGTCGACTCCGACGCCGACGCCGACGGGCGCGTGGATCCCGCTGACCTGCGGGAGCGCCTCGCCGCACTCGAGGCGGCGGGGGAGCGGCCGATGGCCGTCGCCGTCACCGCCGGCACCACGGACCGCGGGATCATCGACCCGCTGCCGGCCGTCGCCGAGACGTGCGAGGAGACCGGGGTCTGGCTGCACGTGGACGCCGCCTACGGGGGAGGCCTGCTCGTCTCCGAGCGCCGCCGCCACCTGCTCGCGGGCATCGAGCGCGCGGACTCCGTGACGATCGACTTCCACAAGACCTTCTTCCAGCCCGTCTCCTCGAGCGCGATCCTCGTGCGCGATCCCTCGGACCTCCGCGCCGCCGCCTGGCACGCCGACTACCTCAACCCCGCGGCGGAGGCGGCGTCGGCCGAGGCGGAGCCGAACCAGGTCGACAAGTCGCTGCAGACCACGCGCCGCTTCGACGCCCTCAAGCTCTGGACCACCTTGCGCTCGCTCGGGCCCGGGCGCCTCGGAGAGATGGTCGACGCGGTCTGCGACCTCGCACTCGAGGTCCGCACGCTGCTGCTCGCCGACCGCGACTTCACCGTGCTGGGCACGAGCGACCTCAGCACCGTGCTGTTCCGCTTCCAGCCCGAGGGTGTGGACGATCGGACGGCCGACGGGCATGTCGCCCTCATCCGCCGGATCCTCTTCCAGTCCGGCCGCGCGATGGTCGCCCGCACCACGATCGACGGCACCCCGTGGCTCAAGCTCACCCTGCTGAACCCCGAGGCGACCCTCACGGACGTCGCCGCCGTACTGGACCTCGTGCGCGCGACGGGCCGCGGCCTGCTCGCCGGCAGCCGCCTCGCGGCCGAGGGGAGCGAGCGATGAGCGCGCCTGCTCCCGCGGACGACGCCCGCGTCCACGACCTCGTGGGCATCGGCATCGGACCCTTCGGCCTCGGCATGGCCGCGCTCAGCGAGCCGCTCGAGGACGTCGACGCGATCTTCCTCGACCAGGCGCCCGGCTTCTCCTGGCATCCCGGGATGATGCTCGACGGCGCGACGATCCAGGTGCCCTTCCTCGCGGACCTCGTGACGATGGCCGACCCCACCTCGCGCTTCTCCTTCCTGCAGTTCCTCAAGGAGACCGGAAGGCTCTACCCCTTCTACATCCGCGAGTCGTTCTACCCGCTGCGCTCCGAGTACGACCGCTACTGCCGCTGGGTCGCCGAGCAGCTCGACACGCTGCGCTGGAGCCGCCGCGTCCGCGCGGTCGAGGAGGAGGGCGACCACCTCCTCGTGGTGGCCGACGTGCTCGACGCGGAGGGAGAGGTCGTCGGCACCGAGGCGCACCGCGGCCGGCACGTGGTCCTCGGCGTCGGCACGCGGCCCGCGCTGCCGCCCGCCCTCGCAGAGCTCGCCGAGGCGGCGGACAGGACAGCGGCGGATCCCGCGACGGGAGAGTCGCCGGCCCCTTCGTCCTCGGCGGCCCCGTCGGCCCCGCCCGTGATCCACAGCTCGCAGTACCTGCCCGCGCGCGAGCAGCTGCTGGACGCGGGATCGGTGACGATCGTGGGGAGCGGCCAGAGCGCCGCGGAGATCTACCGCGATCTGCTCGAGGACGCGGCCGCGCGCGGCACCCGCGTGGACTGGGTGACCCGCTCGCCACGGTTCTTCCCGATGGAGTACACCAAGCTCACCCTCGAGATGACCTCGCCGGAGTACACGGACCTGTTCCGCTCCCTCCCGGAGGATCGGCGCGAGAGCCTCGGCCGCGAGCAGCGGACCCTGTACAAGGGCATCAGCGGCGACCTTGTCGACGACATCCACGACCTGCTCTACCGGCTCAGCCAGGGCGGCGCCGAGGTCCCCACCACGCTGCTCACCGACACCGCCGTGACTGCCGCGCGCCACGACGCGGAGACCGGAGAGCAAGTGCTCACCCTCGAGCACGGCGAGCTGGGCACCCGGCGCGAGCACCGCACCAGCGCCGTCGTCGCCGCCACCGGGTACCGCTCGAGCGCGCCCGCGCTCCTCGCGCCCCTGGGAGAGAGGATCCGCCGCGACTCTCGCGGCCGGCTCGACGTCTCCCGCGACTACACGATCGACGACCAGCAGCGGATCCACGTGCTCAACGCCGAGGAGCACACCCACGGCGTCACCGCCCCCGACCTCGGCTTCGGCGCCTGGCGCGCCTCCGTGGTGCTCGATGCGATCACCGGCCGCGAGCCCTACCCGATCGAGCGCCGCATCGCCTTCCAGACCTTCGGCCTCCCCGCCGACGACGCCTGACCCACCAGGAGACCCCCGTGCAGATCACCTTCCGACCCGTCGACCCCGCGCGCGACGCGGCCCTCGTCCACACCTGGCTCACCGATCCCCGCGCCCGCTACTGGGAGATGACCGAGAACTCCGGCGAGCAGACCCTCGCCTACCTCCGAACGATCGCCGACGACCCCGCCCAGGACGGCTGGATCGGCGCCATCGACAGCGAGGACGCACCCGGGACCGGCGCCGACGTCGTCTACGTCGAGACCTACGACCCCGCGACCCTCATCCCGCGGCACGCGCTGCGCATCCGCCCGGGCGACCTGGGCATGCACGTGCTCGTCGGCCCGCCGGCGGGGGAGCGGCGCCACGGCTTCACGGCGGACGTCATGGCCGCCGTCATGCGCTTCTGCTTCGCGCAGCGCGGGGCCGAGCGCGTCGTCGTCGAGCCCGACGCGCGCAACGACCGCATCCTCGCCAAGAACGCCGCCGCGGGCTTCCGCGTGCTGCGCGAGCTCGACCTCACGGTCGACGGCCACCCCAAGCGCGCCGCCCTCAGCGTCTGCACCCGGGAGGACTTCGCGGGCTCCCCGCTCGGCGACAGCGGCGGCGAGGGCGCAGAGGACCCCCACGCTCACCTGCGGCCCGACGTCGCCGACGCCGTCCACCGGCATCTGCTCGCCAAGGCGATCTCCGAGTTCTCGCACGAGCGGATCCTGGCGCCGGTCGATCTCGAGGACGGCTGGTGGGAGCTGACCGCGTCCTCGAACGAGGGGACGAGCTACCGCTTCCGCGCCCGGGTGCTGCCGCTCGAGCACTGGCTGGTCGACGAGGACTCGATCGTGCGGATCGAGGCCGCGCAGGCCCGGGCCGCGTCCGACGGCGCGCCGTCGGGCAGCACGCCGGTCGACGGCGGCGAGCGCCGGGCCCACGGCCGCCTCGACGTGCTCGAGTTCGTCGCCGCCTTCCAGAGGGCGCTCGGCATCCCCGACGACCTGCTCTCGATCTACCTCGAGGAGCTCGCCTCGACCTTCGCGGCGGCATGCGCCAAGCTGCACGACGCCCGCGAGGGCCGTCGGCCCACGGCCCGGCAGCTGCTCGACGCCGATCTGCAGCAGATCGAGTCCGCGATGACCGAGGGGCACCCGGGCTTCCTCGCGGGCAGCGGCCGCATCGGCTATGCGCTCAGCGACTACCGCGCCTACGCGCCCGAGCAGGGTCGGCGCACGCGACTGCAGTGGATCGCGGTGCGCCGGGAGCTCAGCCATCTCAGCCTCGGCGAGGGCTACGACCTCGAGGACCATCTGGCCGGAGCGCTCAGCGCCGAGGAGCGCGCCGCCTTCGCCGACCGGCTCCTCGCACGGGGGCTCGACCCGTCGGACTACCACCTCATGCCGCTGCATCCCTGGCAGGCCGACCACCGGCTGCCGCTCACCTTCGCCGCGGACGTGGCCCGCCAGGACCTCGTGCCCCTCGGCCCGGGCGGCGACGAGTTCCAGGCGCAGCAGTCGCTGCGCACCTTCTTCGACCTCAGCCGGCCCGGCTCCCCGTACGTGAAGACGGCGCTCGCGATCCAGAACATGGGCTTCCTGCGCGGGCTCTCGCCGCATTACATGCGGGACACGCCCGCCATCAACGACTGGGTGCACGGCGTCGTCACGGGCGATCCCGAGTTCGCTGCGCAGGGCTTCTCCGTGCTGCGCGAGCGCGCGGCGCTCGGGTACACGGGCGACGTCTACCACCGCACGCCTGCGACCAACCCGCACCGCAAGATGCTCGCGGCCCTGTGGCGCGAGAACCCCCTGCCGCTGCTCGGCGAGGGCGAACGGGCCATGACGATGGCGGCGCTGCTCCACCGCGACCACGAGGGCACGGCCCTGGCGACGCAGATGATCCGCGCCTCCGGACTCGCCCCCGAGGTCTGGCTCGACGACTACCTCTCGGCGTACCTGCAGCCGCTGGTCCACGCCCTGCTCGGCCACGACCTCGTGTTCATGCCGCACGGCGAGAACCTCATCCTGCGCGTGCGCGAGCAGCGCGTGGTGGGCGCGTTCATGAAGGACATCGGCGAGGAGACGGCCGTGCTGGGCCACCGTGAGCTGCCGGAGCGGATCGCGCGGATCCGCGCGGTGGTCCCGGGCGACGAGAAGGCGCTGTCGGTCTTCACGGACGTCTTCGACGGCGTGCTGCGCCACCTCTCCGGGATCCTCGAAGCAGACGGTGTCCTGCGCGCCGAGGTGTTCTGGCAGCGGGTCGCCGCCGCCCTGGACGCCTATGAAGCGCGCCACCCCGAGCTCGCGCGGGGGCTCTCCGGCGACGTGGAACTGCGCACGGAGGAGTTCGCGCACTCGTGCCTGAACCGTCTGCAGCTGCGCAACACCCTGCAGATGGTCGACATCGGCAACCAGGCCGAATCCCTGCTCTACGCCGGGACGATGCCCAATCCCGTGGCGCGCACCGCCGACGTCCCGGAGGCCGAACCGGCTCTGCCCGTCGCCTGATCCGCCGCTAGCATGCGATCACGCGCCGCACCGCGGTGCGGCGCGTGATCAGCGGAGCCGCGAGCGGCCGAGGATCGAGCGGCCGAGGATCGAGCGGCCGAGGATACTCGGCCGACGGATATTCGGCCGACGGGCGAGCGGCGGAAGGGGACGGACAGGGATGGGACGGTTCAGCCTCGGCGCTGCACTGCTCGGGGCGAGGCGCGCGAGACCGGCGTCGTCCGGGCCCTCCGCCTCCGGGCCGTCCGCGATCGGCGTCGCGAGCGTGCTGGACCTCTGGTGCGCCGAACGGTCGACCGACGGCCCCTCCCGCGCCGAGGGTCCACGGACGCGCGAGGCACGGGCCGATGCCTCCCGCGAGCATCTGGTGCGCCTGCGCATCGAGGGCGACGGCCGTGAGCCCTCGCTGCTCGCGCTGCGGGTGCGACTGACCCCGGCGGAGCTCTCCGCGCTCGTGCCCGGTGCCCCGTTCCCGGTGCGCTTCGGCCCCGGCGGCGGGGACTTCCCCGAGCTCGTCGACGCGGCGGACCCGCTGGTGCGCGAGCTGCTGCTGCGCCGACGGATCGCCCTGGGCCTGATCCCGCCGGACGTCGCGGCGGCGCGACTGCACGGCGTGCTCGCCCCTGCCCGCGTGATCAGCGCGCGGCCGACGGGCACGAGCCTGGACGACCAGGTCGAGGTCGCCGTGAGCGTGCGCGTGCAGCCCGGCGGGGTCCGCACCCCATGGGACGCGGACACCCGTGCATTCCTGCATCCTGAGAGCCTGCGCCACCTGGTGGCCGGCCGTCGGATCGCCGTCCGCTACCTGCCGGGCGATCCCTTCGTCGTCGCGATCACCCTGGAGGATCCGCGCGGGGACGCGCGCTGAGCGGCACAGCCCGTCGGCCCCTCAATCCTCGCCGGCGAGGCGGCGCACGCCCGCGGGGGTGTCGCCCTCCGGCAGCGGCAGGTAGGAGACGATGTGCAGGTCGGGCGCGTCCTGCGGGACGATGTTGACCTGCTCGAAGACCAGGCGTCCGCCCACCGGGTGCTCGAAGATGCGCACGCGCGAGCTGAAGCGGTCGACCTCGTGGGCGTCCCAGGCGCGGGAGAAGCCGGGGGAGAGCGCGCGCAGATGCTTGACCAGGCGCACGTGCTGCGGTCCGCCGGCGCGCCCGCCCGCCTCGGCACGGTACTCGGCGAGGAACTGCCTGCTGGTGAGCTCCCATTCGGGCAGCATCGCCCGCACGCGATCGTCGGTGAAGATGAACTGCAGGAGGTTCCGCTGGGCGGGATCGGCGTCGAGCACGCCGGGGAACAGCCCCTCGTAGCTGCGGTTCCAGGCGGCCACGTCCCAGTGCGCGGTGAGCGCGAAGGAGGGCGCCGGATCCAGGGCGTCCAGCAGGTGCTGGACGTGCGGCGGGACCGGCTCGGGCTCGGCGAGCTCGGGCCGAGGGCGCGGGGTGAAGCCCGCGAGGCCCAGCACGTAGTCGTGCTCGGCCTCGCTGAGGTGCAGGTTCACCGCGACCGCGTCGATCACCTGGCGTGAGGGGTTGATGTCGCGCCCCTGCTCGAGCCACGTGTACCAGGTGACGGAGACGCCCGAGAGGAAGGCGATCTCCTCGCGGCGCAGACCCGTGGTGCGCCCGCGGCCCACGGGTCCCAGGTCGTAGTCCGAGCGCTCGACCTCGTTGCGCCGTCGGCGCAGCAGGGCGCCGAGCTCCTTGCGTGCTGGTTCGTCCACGCGCCGAAAACTATCAGTTCCACCACTAGTAGTGCTGGCGTCTTGGTGGGTTCCGCACCACCGTGGCCTAATGGTCATATGCCCCAACTGCGCTCTCGAACCTCGACCCACGGCCGCAACATGGCCGGTGCCCGCGCCCTGTGGCGCGCGACCGGCATGGAGAAGTCCGACTTCGGCAAACCGATCATCGCGATCGCGAACTCGTACACCCAGTTCGTGCCCGGCCACGTCCACTTGAAGAACATGGGCGACGTCGTCGCCGGCGCCATCAAGGAGGCCGGCGGCGTCGCCAAGGAGTTCAACACGATCGCCGTGGACGACGGCATCGCCATGGGGCACGGCGGCATGCTCTACTCGCTGCCCAGCCGTGACGTGATCGCCGACAGCGTCGAGTACATGGTCAACGCCCACTGCGCGGACGCGATCGTGTGCATCTCGAACTGCGACAAGATCACCCCCGGCATGCTCATGGCAGCCATGCGCCTGAACATCCCGGTCGTGTTCGTCTCCGGCGGGCCGATGGAGTCCGGCAAGCCTGTCGAGGGCGTCGTCGACCACCGCCTGGACCTCGTGGACGCCATCTCGATCTCGGCCGACGAGAGCGTCACCGACGTCCAGCTCGCCGAGATCGAGGAGAACGCCTGCCCCACGTGCGGGTCGTGCTCGGGAATGTTCACCGCGAACTCGATGAACTGCCTCACCGAGGCGCTCGGCCTCTCGCTGCCGGGCAACGGCACCACGCTCGCCACCCACGCGCTACGCAAGGAGCTGTTCCTGCGCGCCGGCCGCACCGTCGTGGATCTGTGCCGCCGCTACTACGGCGACGACGACGAGTCGGTGCTGCCGCGCAACATCGCCACCAAGGCCGCGTTCACGAACGCGATGAGCCTGGACGTCGCGATGGGCGGCTCGACGAACACCGTGCTGCACATCCTGGCCGCCGCGATCGAGGGCGGGATCGACTTCGGCCTCGAGGACATCGACCGACTCTCGCGGTCCGTGCCGTGCGTCTCCAAGGTCGCCCCGAACAGCCAGAAGTACCACATCGAGGACGTCCACCGGGCCGGCGGCATCCCCGCCATCCTGGGCGAGCTCAGCCGTGCCGGCCTGCTCGACCACTCGGTCCACTCCGTGCACTCGCCGGACCTGCAGTCCTGGCTCGCCGAGTGGGACGTGCGCAGCGGGGAGACCAGCGAGGAGGCCAAGACCTTCTTCCGCGCAGCCCCCGGCGGGGTGCGGACGACGCAGGCGTTCTCCCAGGCGAACCTCTGGGACGACCTCGACCTCGACGCCGAGGGCGGTGCGATCCGCGCGGTCCCGCACGCCTACACCAAGGACGGCGGCCTCTGCGTGCTGAAGGGCAACCTCGCGACCGAGGGCGCCGTCATCAAGACGGCGGGCATCACCGAGGACCTCTTCCACTTCGAGGGCAGCGCCGTGGTGTGCGACTCGCAGGAGGAGGCCGTCCAGAAGATCCTCGACAAGACGGTCAAGGAGGGCGACATCGTCGTCATCCGCTACGAGGGCCCGCAGGGCGGTCCGGGCATGCAGGAGATGCTCTACCCGACCTCGTTCCTCAAGGGCCGCGGGCTCGGCAAGGCCTGCGCCCTGATCACCGACGGGCGCTTCTCCGGCGGCACCAGCGGCGTCTCCATCGGCCACATCTCCCCGGAGGCTGCCGAGGGCGGGCTCATCGGCCTGGTCGAGGACGGCGACAAGGTCATCATCGACGTCGACAAGCGGCTGCTCCAGCTCGACGTGCCCGAGGACGAGCTCACCCGTCGCCGCGCGGCCAAGGGCGACCTGCCCTGGCGTCCCGAGAGCCGTGAGCGCCAGGTCTCCCAGGCGCTCAAGGTCTACGCGCACCTGGTGCGCTCTGCGACCTACGGCGCGACCCGGAGGCCGTTGGACTGAGCGCGCGGCCACTGCGCGGATGCCGGTGAACGGTCAGCGGCGGGGCCGACGCAGGGCGGCCGCGACGCCGGCGACCACCAGCAGGCACCCCAGCGCCACCACCGCTCCGATCAGCAGCACCGTCGGATCGATCGCGACGGCGGGGACGGAATGGATCCCGACGAGGAGCGCGACGACCAGCAGCAGCGCTCCCCAGAAGATGGTCCCGAACACGGGCCCCCGCCGTTCCCGAGCGTCCGCACTCTCGGCGTCGCGATCTTCCCCTGTCCCCTCCGGGCCGTGGTCGGTGCTCGCGTCGGGCGCGTGTGCGGTGTCGAGAGGCTGGTGCTCGCTCACGGGGTCTCCTGGATGTCGATGTCGGCGGTGCCGAACAGCACGCGCACGTGCACGGTCGTGATGTCCTCATCGTCGGCGGTGCGGGCCGCCGGGTTCTCGAGCTCGGTCGAGGCGAGCAGAGTCCCGTCGGGCTGGGAGTCGCGGGTGTCGGGGGTGCGGACTCCGGCGACCAGGCCGTCGACCTCCACGCGCACGGGAGCGTCGTCCGGAAGGAGCACCTGGGTGGCCCCCGCTCCCAGCCACATCTCCACATCGCTCCCGCGATCAGCCGGCGAGAGGTCACGCAGGTCCAGGCCGGGACTTCCGGCGATCATCGCGAAGCGCTCGGTCGTGCCGGTGCTCTGGGCGTCGACCGTCCACCGGGTGTCACCGAAGGGACTGATCTGCGTGCCGGCGGGGACGACCCCGAAGATGACCAGGGCGATCACGGCGATGAAGGAGAACAGTCCCAGACCGCCGCTCTCCCGGCCGCGGATGCCCGCCACCACGGTGGCGATCGCGAGGACGGCGAGGGCGCCGGCGAGACCCACGATGAGCGGCGCGTCGGACCACCCCAGAGCCTGGGCCGAGAGGGCGACGAGCGCACCGACCACCAGGGCCATGCCGAGGCCGATCGCGACGAACCCTGCGGAGGGCTGGCGCCTGCGCCATCTCGCCGCGCGCTCGGCGAGCCTCTCCTCGCGGCGGTGTCGCAGATCCTCCTCGTGGGCGCGCCGGTCGGCCGACCGTTGCTGGAAGGAGGCGCCGTGGTGCCCGGCGGCCCTCGGGGCGCGCGGCGCGGCGCCGAGGGTCGACCAGTGCTGACCCTGGGAGGGCCCTTCTGTGTTCGCCGAGGCGGCCGACCTGCCGCGCGTCCCGTGTGGGCGGTCACGGCCGTGGCCGGCATGGTCACCGGTGCGGCGTGCGATGAGCACGACGAGCCAGGCCAGGATTCCGACCAGCACGAGGGCCCAGGCGGTGCGCATGGTGGTCTCGAGCCAGCCCGGCATGCTCCACCAGTCCGGCGCGCCCCGCCACCACAGTCCCTGCCCGTAGGGGGTGAGGCCCAGGAGGATCAGCACGCCGATGGCGATCTGGGCCGGAGCGAAGATCCCCGCGAAGAGGTCTTCGAGCACGATCTCGTCCCGGCTGTCGGGGAGCAGTGCCCAGCCGATCGCGTAGGCGATGAGAACAGGCCCGCCGAGGAGGGCGACCACGATCGCGATGCCGCGGACCAGCAGGGGGTCCAGGCCCGTGCGCTCGGAGATGGCGCCGCACACGCCGGCGATCCAGCGCTCGTCGCTGCGCATCAGTCCGAGGTCGCGCATCCAGGCGAAGAAGCCGAAGCGGGGGCGTCCTGTCTCGTCGTTCTCGGTGTGCGGGGCGCTCTCGCCGGGCGGTGCGTCCGGGGAGGCGCCGGGGGAGTCGGGGCCGTGGGGAGGGGTCGTCATGGCTTCAGCATTGCCGGGCAGAGGGCTCCGCACCATCGGGGAGCACCCCGAGAATCCCCTGGGATGTGGAGGCAGAACCCTGGGATCGGCCCGGGGGAGTGCCGGAGGGAACCGGCGCCTGCTTGGATGAGGGCGTGAGGACGACCAGGATCATCCGGCCCCGGCAGCATGCCGTGGCAGGAGTGTGCGCGGGTCTCGCCGAGCACACGGGTCTGCCCCTGGCCGCCGTGAGGGCAGGAGCCTGCGTGCTCACCGCGACGGGCGGCGCCGGAGCCCTGCTGTACGTGTGGCTGTGGGCGACGACGCCCCTCGCCGGGGCCGACTCACCGGCACCGCGCGCTTCCCTCACCAGGGCAGCCTCACCCGCGACGGCGGGCGCAGCAGGCGCCGAGGACGATCAGGCGCATGGCCAAGTCCGGAGCGGCCCGTCGAGCAGGTCCGCGCTGGGACGAGCGCCCGTCACCGAGATCCTCCTCGGACTCGCCCTCCTGCTCGCGGGCGGCGCGATGGTGGCCTCGCGACTGGGAGCACAGATCCCCCTGGCGTTCTTCGTGCCCGCCGTGTTCGTGCTCATCGGCGCCGGGCTCGCCTGGCGGCAGCTGCACGAGCTGCGGATCGGACGCGCGAGCGGCCCGTCGGCGCAGGTCGCACGGGTCGCTGGGGCGCTCGCCCTCGTGGTGCTGGGGATCCTGCTGTTCTTCGTCTCCGACGCGGAGCCCAATGTGTGGACCGTGTTCGTGGCGGCGACCTCCGTGCTGCTGGGCGTCGGGGTGGTCCTCGCGCCCTGGGCCGTGCGCCTGGTGCGGGATCTCGCCGAGGAGCGCGCCGCGCGCGCCCGCGAGGTCGAGAGGGCGGAGTTCGCCGCCCACCTCCATGACTCGGTGCTGCAGACGCTGGCCCTGATCCAGCAGAAGGCCGAGCCCGGATCCGAGGCCTCTCGCCTGGCACGCGGACAGGAGCGCGAGCTGCGCAGCTGGCTGTTCGCGGAGACCGCCGGCAGCGGGACCGCCGGGCCGCTCGACCTCGCGGCCGAGCTCCGGCGGGCGGCGATGCAGTGCGAGCAGGAGCACGCGGTGAGGATCGACGTGGTCACCACCGGCCGGGCCGTGCCGGAGGCGCCGGAGGGGCTGCTCGCCGCGGCCCGGGAGGCGATGCTGAACGCCGCCCGGCACGCCGGAGGCACGATCAGCGTGTACTCCGAGGCCTCGGACGGGATGCTCGAGGTGACCGTCTCCGATCGCGGTCCCGGGTTCGATCTCGCATCCATCGGGCCGGAGCGGCTGGGCGTGCGCGAATCGATCATCGGCCGCATGCGGCGTCTGGGCGGCAGCGCGCGGATCCAGCCCGGCCCCGGTGGCACCGGGACGCGCGTCGTGCTGCGACTCCCGCGCGCCCAGGGTGCAGGGGAGACCGAGCGGTCGACCGCCGCCTCCGCGCCGACGACCACCGTCCCGTCACCACAGGAGCACCGATGAGCACCACGTCCAGCACCCCCGCGGCCGAGCGGCTGACCACTCTCATCGTCGATGACCATTCGATCTTCCGCTCCGGGCTCCGCGCGGAGCTGTCCGCCGACATCGATGTGCTGGGCGAGGCCGGAACGGTCGAGGAGGCGGTCGAGGCGATCCGGGCGCTCCGGCCGGTGACCGTGCTGCTGGACGTCCACCTGCCCGGCGGACGGGGAGGCGGAGGCGCCGAGGTGATCGCCCGCACCACGGGCGTCGAGCAGCCCGCGCCCGGGGCGTCTGCGGCGCCCTGGACGGACCCGACGCACGCGGGTCGCCAGCCCGTGTTCCTCGCCCTCAGCGTCTCCGACGCCGCCGACGACGTGGTGCGCGTGATCCGCGCCGGGGCGCGCGGGTACCTCACCAAGAGCACCTCCGGCGCAGACGTCTCCGCGGCACTGCACCGGGTGGTGGCCGGCGACGCGGTGTTCTCCCCGCTGCTCGCGGGCTTCGTGCTCGATGCCTTCGGGGCCGCAGGGGGAGAGGAGGCCGCGAGCGACGAGGAGCTTGACCGTCTCACCCGTCGAGAGCAGGAGGTGATGCGCCTGATCGCCCAGGGGTACGCCTACAAGGAGGCCGCCTCCGAGCTGTTCATCTCCATCAAGACCGTGGAGACGCACGTGTCGAGCGTGCTGCGCAAGCTGCAGCTGTCCTCGCGGCACGAGCTCACGGCCTGGGCGCTCTCGCGGCGACTGCTCTGAGCGCCCGTCCCACAGGGTGGACGGTTTGCCGCGCGGGTGTGGGGCGCACTACAGTCGCCAGCATGCAGACGATCATTCTCGTACTTCCAGAGCGCGGCTGACGCCACCGTTCCAGAACGAGACGTCCCGCGCGCCCCTCGAGAGCCCCAGGCCGAGGGGCTTTTTGATGCCCACGCGGGGCCCAGTCCCCGCCACGGGTGGAGCGGGGGACATCGGCCGAGGATCTGCACAGCCCCATCCGCGAAGACCGAAGGAGTTCCGATGACAGGCAAGAGAGTCACCGGCGCCGCATCATTGATCATGTCGCTCGAGCACGCGGGGGCCGACGTCGTCTTCGGCCTTCCCGGCGGGGCGATCCTGCCCACCTACGACCCGCTCATGGACGCGGAAACCCTGCGGCACATCCTGGTGCGCCACGAGCAGGGTGCGGGGCATGCGGCCAGCGGCTACGCCCACGCGACCGGGAAGGTCGGCGTGTGCATGGCGACCTCCGGGCCGGGCGCGACGAACCTCATCACTGCGATCGCCGATGCCCAGATGGACTCCATCCCGATGGTCGCGATCACCGGTCAGGTCGGTTCGATGTTCATCGGCACCGACGCCTTCCAGGAGGCGGACATCGTCGGCATGACGATGCCCGTCACCAAGCACAACTTCCTGGTCAAGGACCCGGCGGAGATCCCCACCGTCATCAAGCAGGCCTTCGAGATCGCCGCGACCGGCCGGCCCGGCGCGGTGCTCGTGGACGTCACCAAGGACGCCCAGCAGGGCATCACGGAGTTCGTCTGGCCCGATGACGTCAGCCTCCCCGGGTACCAGCCCGTCACGCAGCCGCCCGTCAAGGACGTGCGCGAGGCCGCCGAGCTGATCATGGCCAGCGAGCGCCCCGCCTTCCTCATCGGCGGCGGTGTGATCCGCGGCGGGGCGAGCGAGCAGGTGCGCGAGCTCGTCGACCTCACCGACGGCCCGATCACCACCACGCTGATGGGACGCGGAGCCCTTCCCGATTCCCACCCCCATCACCTGGGGATGCCCGGGATGCACGGCAGCGTCGCGGCGGTCTCCGCCCTGCAGCGCGCCGACCTCATGATCGCGATCGGCGCCCGCTTCGACGACCGCGTCACCGGTCGGCTCGACTCCTTCGCCCCGCGCGCGAAGGTGATCCACATCGACATCGACCCCGCGGAGATCGACAAGAACCGTCACGCGGACGTCGCGCTGATCGGCGATGCGGGGGCTGCCGCCTCGGCGCTCACCGCGGAGCTGCGCGAGCGCATCGAGCGCGAGGGCGCCCGCGACCTGAGCGCCTGGTGGCAGGTGCTGGACAACCTGCGCGAGACCTACCCGCTGGGATGGACCGCGACCGACGACGGCTTCACCGCGCCGCAGAAGGTGATCTCCCGGATCGGCGAGATCTCCGGGCCGGAGTCGATCTTCGTCTCCGGCGTGGGCCAGCACCAGATGTGGTCCAGCCAGTTCATCCACTACGAGCGCCCGAACTCCTGGATCAACTCCGGGGGCCTGGGGACCATGGGCTACTCGGTGCCCGCGGCGATGGGCGCGAAGGTCGGTGCGCCCGACCGCACGGTGTGGGCGATCGACGGCGACGGCTGCTTCCAGATGACCAACCAGGAGCTCGCGACCTGCGTCATCAACGACATCCCGATCAAGGTCGCGATCATCAACAACAGCTCGCTGGGCATGGTGCGCCAGTGGCAGAACCTGTTCTACGACCGCCGCTACTCCCACACGGACCTGAACACGGGGCACGGCACGCGCCGGGTCCCGGACTTCGTGAAGCTCGCCGAGGCGTACGGGGCCGTGGGCCTGCGCTGCGAGAGGGACGAGGACATCGACGCGACCATCCAGCAGGCCATGGAGATCAACGACCGCCCCGTCGTCATCGACTTCACGGTCAGCGCGGACGCCATGGTGTGGCCGATGGTGCCCTCCGGCGTCTCCAACGACGAGATCCAGATCGCCCAGGGCATGAGCCCCGAGTGGGAGAGGGACATCTGAGACATGGACACCACCACGAACGACACCCGTCCCGACAGCACGCAGAACAGCTCCCGCGCGGACGCCGCGGCCCTGCACGACACCCAGACCCTCTCGGTGCTCGTGGAGAACAAGCCGGGCGTGCTCACCCGCGTCTCGGCGCTGTTCGCGCGCCGCGGCTTCAACATCTCCTCCCTCGCCGTCGGCCCGACGGAGCACCCGGAGATCTCCCGGATCACCGTGGTCGTCGACGTCGCCGAGCAGCCGCTCGAGCAGATCGTGCGCCAGCTCGACAAGCTCGTGAACGTGCTGCACATCGTGCACCTCGAGCCGCGCCGCACGGTGCAGCGCGAGCTGGTGCTCGTGAAGGTCGGGGCCGACAACGCGACCCGCACCTCGGTCCTCGAGATCGTGCAGATGTTCCGCGCGAAGGTCGTCAACGCCGGCGCGGAGGCCGTGACCATCGAGGCCACGGGCACCGAGGACAAGCTCGTCGCGCTGCTGGACATGCTCGAGCCCTTCGGGATCCGGGAGATCGTGAAGTCCGGCGCCGTCGCGATCAGCCGCGGCCCGGAGTCGCTGGTCGAGGAGTTCCTGCCCGACTGATCGTCCGACGGGGGCCGACATGGCCTCCCCGGACGGGCGGGCCGACGGGCCCGCCCGTCCGGTCTCAGATACCGAAGTCCACTTCTCAACACGTAAGACACGCCAGGCTGTCCCCGGACTACGATGAGAGCGTCGCCCGAACAGCCGACACACCAACGAAGGAGCACATTGTGGCCGAGATCTTCTACGACGACGACGCCGACCTGTCCATCATCCAGGGCAAGAAGGTCGCGATCGTCGGCTTCGGCTCCCAGGGGCACGCGCACGCCCTGAACCTCCGCGACAGCGGCGTCGAGGTCGTCATCGCCCTGCGCGACGGCTCGAACTCGGCCCAGAAGGCCCAGGAGCTCGGCTTCGAGGTCAAGAACGCCGCCGACGCGACCGCGTGGGCCGACGTCATCATGGTCCTCGCGCCCGACCAGAGCCAGCGCTCCATCTACTCCGAGTCCATCGAGCCGAACCTGTCGGCGGGCAAGGCCCTCGCCTTCGCGCACGGCTTCAACATCCGCTACGACCTCGTCAAGCCCCCGGCCGACGTGGACGTCATCCTCATCGCCCCCAAGGCTCCCGGGCACACCGTGCGCCGCGAGTTCGAGGGCGGCCGCGGCATCCCGGACATCGTCGGCGTCGAGCAGGATGCGACCGGCACGGCCTGGGATCTCGCGCTCAGCTACGCCAAGGGCATCGGCGGCACCCGCGCGGGCGTCATCAAGACCTCCTTCACCGAGGAGACCGAGACCGACCTGTTCGGCGAGCAGTCCGTGCTGTGCGGCGGCGTGAGCCACCTCGTCCAGGCGGGCTTCGAGACCCTCACCGAGGCCGGCTACCAGCCGGAGATCGCCTACTTCGAGGTGCTCCACGAGCTCAAGCTGATCGTCGACCTCATGAACGAGGGCGGCATCACCAAGCAGCGCTGGTCCTGCTCGGACACCGCCGAGTACGGCGACTACGTCTCCGGCCCCCGCGTGGTCACCTCCGAGACGAAGCAGGCCATGAAGGACGTCCTCTCCGACATCCAGGACGGCGCCTTCGCCAAGCGCTTCATCGACGACCAGGACAAGGGCGCGCCCGAGTTCAAGGAGCTGCGCGAGAAGGAGGCCGCCCACCCGATCGAGAAGGTCGGCAAGGAGCTGCGCGGCATGTTCTCCTGGAACAACGACCAGCTGGACTCCGACTACGTCGAGGGCAGCGCGGCGCGCTGATCCCACTGATCGGCTGATCCACGGGCGGCGGGCTCTCCCTGAGGGGAGGGCCCGCCGTTCGCGTGCCCGAGGTCGATCGGGCACACGAGGCGTCGTCTCACTCGATGACCCTCCCGCCCGCATGGCGGACAGCGGTCTAGGCTGTCCCCGTACCCGTCGCTCTCGAGGATGCGTGCGACGACCGCCATCCGCACCGGAGGAGATTCCGTGACGCGTCCCGTCGTGCTCATCGCAGAGGAGCTGTCGCCCGCGACCCTCGAGGTCCTGGGGTCCGACGTCGAGATCCAGACCGTGGACGGCACCGACCGTCCTTCGCTGCTGTCGGCCGTCAAGGACGCCGACGCGATCCTGGTGCGCTCGGCGACCCAGGTCGATGCCGAGGTGTTCGCCGCCGCCGATCACCTCAAGGTCGTCGCCCGCGCGGGCGTGGGCCTGGACAACGTGGACGTGCCCGCTGCGACCGCCGCCGGCGTCATGGTCATCAACGCCCCCACCTCGAACATCGTCTCCGCCGCCGAGCTCGCGATCACGCTGATCCTCGCCTCGCTGCGCAACCTCGGCCGTGCCGACGCCTCCGTGAAGGCCGGCAAGTGGGAGCGCAAGCAGCTCACCGGCGTCGAGCTCCTCGAGAAGACCGTCGGCATCGTCGGCTTCGGCCGCATCGGCCAGCTCGTCGCCGAGCGCCTGCGCCCCTTCGGCGTGAACCTGCTCGCCTACGACCCCTACATCAACCACGCGCGCGCCGCCGACCTCGGCGCCCGCGTCGTCGAGCTCGACGAGCTCATGCGCACCGCGGACGTCGTCACCGTGCACATGCCGCGCACACCGGAGACCGTCGGCCTCATCGGCGCCGAGCAGTTCGCGATCGCCAAGCCCAACCTCCACGTCGTCAACGCCGCCCGCGGCGGCCTCATCGACGAGGAGGCGCTCTTCGACGCCCTCAGCACCGGCAGGATCGCCGGCGCCGGCCTCGACGTCTACTCGAGCGAGCCCCCGGCGAAGTCCGAGACCGCCGCGAAGCTGCTGGACCTCCCGAACATCACGCTCACTCCACACCTGGGGGCCTCCACCGCCGAGGCCCAGGAGAAGGCAGGCGTCGCCGTCGCCCGCTCCGTGCGCCTGGCGCTGGCGGGCGAGCTCGTGCCGGACGCCGTGAACGTCGCCGGCGGCGCGATCGACGACCTCGTGCGGCCCGGCATCGCCCTGGCCGACCGCCTGGGCCAGCTGTTCACCGCGATCGCCGCCGAGGGCCCGGAGCTGCTCGAGGTCGTGGTGCGCGGGGAGATCGCCACCCGCGACGTCACCGCCCTCAAGCTCTCCGCCCTGCGCGGCGTGTTCCGCCAGGTCGTCACCGAGCAGGTCAGCTACGTCAACGCTCCGGTCCTCGCCGAGGAGCGCGGCATCCGCGTCGACCTCGTCACCAGCGAGGACTCCGAGCGCTTCCGCAACGTGGTGCAGATCCGCGGCACCCTGCGCGACGGCCGCGTCGTCTCGGTCTCCGGCACCCTCTCGGGCACGGAGCAGTCGCAGAAGCTCACCGAGGTCGACGGCCTCGACCTCGACGTCCAGCTCAGCGACCACCTGCTGCTCATCACCTACCAGGACCGCCCCGGGCTCGTGGGCGCCTACGGCGCACTCCTCGGCGACGCCGACGTGAACATCGCCGGCATGCAGGTCTCCCGCCGCGGCGAGGAGCGCGGGGGAGAGGTCCTCGTGGTCCTCAACCTCGACCAGGGCGTCGACCAGGACCTCGCCGACCGCATCGGCGAGGCCGTCGGCGCGAGCGCCTCGCTCGCGGTCGACATCACCTACTGAACCCGCCCGGCGGGGCGTCGAGCGCCGACGCCCCGCCGGCACCACCGCAGATCCGACGAAGGAGAACGCAGGAGCCATGAGCAGCACGAAGAGCATCCGACTCGCCGTCATCGAGGGCGACGGGATCGGCCACGAGGTCGTCCCCGAGGGTCTCAAGGTGCTGCGCGCCGCCCTCCGGCCCGAGGGCGTCGAGGTCGAGACCACCGACTTCGACCTCGGCGCGGGCCGCTGGCACCGCACCGGTGAGACCCTGACCGACGAGGACATGGAGCAGCTCGCCGGGCACGACGCGATCCTGCTGGGAGCCGTCGGCGATCCCGACATCCCTTCCGGGATCCTCGAGCGCGGGATGCTGCTGAAGCTCCGCTTCGGCTTCGACCACTTCGTGAACCTGCGCCCCACGCGTCTCGCCCCCGGCGTCACCTCGCCGCTCGCCGACCCCGGCGACGTCGACTTCGTCGTGGTGCGCGAGGGCACCGAGGGCCCGTACGTGGGCAACGGCGGCACCATGCGAGAGGGCACCGACCTCGAGGTCGCCACGGAGGTCTCGCTGAACACCGCCGTGGGCGTCGAGCGCGTGGTCCGCTTCGCCTTCGACCAGGCCGAGGCGCGCCGCAGCAAGCTCACCCTCGTCCACAAGCACAACGTGCTCGTGAACGCCGGGCACCTGTGGCGCCGGATCGTCGAGAAGGTCGGCGCCGAGCACCCCGATGTCGCCGTCGACTACCTGCACGTGGATGCCGCGACCATCTTCCTGGTCACCGACCCCGCGCGCTTCGACGTCATCGTCACCGACAACCTCTTCGGCGACATCCTCACCGACCTCGCCGGCGCCATCAGCGGCGGCATCGGCCTCGCCGCGAGCGGCAACATCAACCCCACCGGTGCCTTCCCCTCGATGTTCGAGCCCGTGCACGGCTCCGCCCCGGACATCGCCGGCCAGCAGAAGGCCGACCCCACCGCGACGGTCCTCTCCGTCGCCCTCCTGCTCGAGCAGGAGGGATTCGCCGACGCCGCCGCCCGCGTGCGCGCAGCCGTCGACGAGGACCTCTCCCGCCGCGCCGAACTCGGCGCGCGCACGACCACGCAGATCGGCGACGCCCTGGTCGCGGGCGTATCCGGCGACGCGGCCGTACGCGAGGGCTGACGAGGGCACCCGCCCCCGTCCGCCCGCCCCGTCGGCCGCATCGGCGCCGCCGGCCTCTCCGCCGCACCGGCGCCACCGGCCCGTCGGCCGTCCCGTGCCCCGGCACATCGGCCGTGCCCGCGTCGCATCGCCCCCGCCTCGCCGTATCCTGCACACGTCGCCCCGAAGGAGTCCTTCCATGTCCCATCTCGAGTTCCCGCTCACCGAGACCACCCGCAGCCAGTCCGACGCGGACCGCGCGGCGGTGCTCGCCAAGCCCGGCTTCGGCGAGCACTTCACCGACTTCATGACCCACGCGCAGTGGACCGCCGACGACGGCTGGACCGGCGGCGAGGTCGTGCCCTTCGGCCCGCTCACGCTGAGCCCGGCCGCGGCCGTCTTCCACTACGCCCAGGAGATCTTCGAGGGCCTCAAGGCGTTCCGTCACGCCGACGGCTCCGTGTGGACCTTCCGTCCTGAGAAGAACGCCGAGCGCATGCAGCGCTCCGCCCGCCGTCTCGCCCTGCCCGAGCTGCCCACCGAGGACTTCCTCGCGTCGCTGAAGGCCCAGGTCTCGGCCGACGAGCCGTGGGTGCCCGCCGCCGGCGGCGAGGACTCGCTGTACATCCGGCCGTTCATGTTCGCCTCCGAGGCGTTCCTGGGGGTGCGCGCCGCACAGCAGGTCGACTACTACGTGATCACCTCGCCCGCGGGCGCCTACTTCCCGCGCGGCGTGCAGCCCCTCGTGGTCTGGGTCTCCGACAACTACGCCCGCGCGGGCGCCGGCGGCACCGGCGACGCCAAGTGCGGCGGCAACTACGCCTCCTCGCTGCTGGGCAAGAAGGAGGCCGCCGAGCACGGGGCCGACGAAGTCCTGTTCCTGGACTCCGAGACCCACACGACCATCGACGAGCTCTCCGGCATGAACGTCATGGCGATCACGAACGACGGGCGCATCCTCACCCCCGAGCTCACCGGCTCGATCCTCGAGGGCGTCACCCGCGACTCGATCCTGCAGCTCGCCCGCGACCGCGGCCTCGAGCCCGCCGAGCAGAAGATGAGCATGGACTGGGTGACTGACAGGATCACCAGCGGCGAGATCGTCGAGATGTTCGCCTGCGGCACCGCAGCGGTCATCAACCCGATCGGCGAGTTCCGCTCCCCGAAGGGGTCGTGGACCGTCGGCGACGGCGGCTCGGGCGAGATCACGCTGTCCCTGCGCGAGGAGCTCACCGGCATCCAGACGGGCACGGTCGAGGACCGCCACGGATGGCTGCACCGCCTCGCGTGACGACGGCGCATCGAGCGTGCGGCGCACAGAGGCGGGCGGCATGAGGGTCCTGGTCACCGGGGGCACCGGGTTCATCGGCGCCGCCGTGGTGCGCGAGCTGCGCGAGGCCGGGCATCAGGTGCTCGGCCTCGCGCGTTCGCAGCGCTCGGCCGACGCCCTCGCGGCCGCCGGCACCGAGCCGGTGCGGGGGAGCCTCGAGGACCCGACTGCCCTGCACGCCGCCGCGGGGCGGACCGACGCCGCGATCCACACGGCCTTCGACAACGCGAGCCCGCTGCGCATGCGCCGCGCCGCGCGCACCGAGCGCGCGGCCCTCGAGGCGATCGCCGCCGCGTTCTCCGGGAGCCCGCGGCCCCTGGTCGCGGCGGGCGGCTTCGCGCCCGTGCGGAGCGCCGGCCCCCTGATCACCGAGGAGGACAGCGCCTCCGACCGCGCGGGCCTGCTGGGCAGGAACGTCGAGCGCACGCTCATGCGCCTCGCCGCGGCCGGGACGAACGCCTCCGTGGTGCGGCTGCCGTGCGTGCACGGCGAGGGCGACCGCTTCACGCTGCCGCACCTCATCGCGCTCGCCCGCCGGCACGGCCGCTCGTCCTTCGCGGGCGACGGCGCGAACCGGATCCCCGCCGTGCACCACGTCGACGCCGCGCGCGTCTTCGTCGGCGCCATCGAGCGGGCGGTCCCCGGCGCGCGCTATGACGCCGTGGCCGAGGAGGGCGTCCCCTTCCGCGCCATCGCGGAGGCCATCGGCGCAGGGCTGGGTGTTCCGACCGTGAGCACGCGCGGCCTCGCCACGCTGCGGGCGTTCGGCGCGTACACGCCCTACGCGACCGCGGACCGGCCGGCCTCCAGTGCGATCACCCGTGAGCAGCTGGGCTGGGCGCCGACGGGTCCCGGCGTGCTCGCGGACCTGGAGCGGCCGGAGTACTTCGAGGGCTGACGGCGGGGCGAACTGACGGGCCGCTACGGGCGGAGGCCCGTGCTCACCCGTCGGACCTCGGCATGCCGTCGGACCATTCCGCCCGCGCCTCCGCGGCGCGGTCGGCGAGGGTCTCGCCGGCGCCAGCGTAGAGGTGGACGACGGTCGAGAGGCCCGCGCGCTCGAACTCGTCGACGTCCTCCGTGTACTTCGCGATCGCCGAGATCACGCGGCCCGGACGCTCGCCGCCCACCAGGCGCAGCTCGCCGAGGGCCCCGAGGTTCGCGGTCTGCGTGGGCATGGCGAGCACCACGACGACCACGCCGGCGTCCTCCCGCACCCGCAGCCAGAAGTCGCGGTCGGTCGCATCTCCCTCGACCACACGGAAGCCGTGGGAGCGCAGCGTGGTCACGAGCGCCGCGTCGTGCTCGACCCCGAGCACCCGGTAGCCGTGCACGTCACGCAGCTGGAGGTAGGCCATCCGGCCCACCCGCCCCATGCCGAGCACCACGGCCTCCGCGTTGGCCAGATCGATGGGCCGGTCGTCCCGGTGGAGCCGCTCGGGGGCATGCTTGGGCAGTCGCATCGCCAGGCGCGTGCCGAACGTGGTGGCCAGCGGGTTGCTCAGCGAGGACAGGATGAATCCACCGGTCACCGCGATCACCAGGGCGTTGAGCCACTGCGTGGAGAGCCATCCGGCCTGCACGCCGACCGCGGCGAGGATCAGTGCGAACTCGGAGTAGTTCGCCAGCAGCAGCGACGCGAGCACGCTCGTGCGATTGCGCAGCCCCAGCAGCCACAGCAGCAGCCAGTACACGGCCGCCTGCACGGGCAGCAGGAGCAGCAGGGAGAGCCCGTCGATGACGTCCCGCAGCGTCGGCACGCCCTCGAAGCCGATCTCCACGAAGAAGCAGACCAGCAGCAGCTCCTTGAGCGTGAACATGGTGCGGGCGAGCTTGTCGGCTCCCGTGTGCTTGGAGAGGATCACGCCCATCAGCAGCGATCCCAGCCCGCCCGAGAGGCCGAGGTACTCGAAGAGCGCGTACCCGGGCACGAGCGCCATGGCGAGCCCGAACAGCGCCCCCAGATCGCCGTCGCCCAGCCGGTGCCAGCGCCTCGTGATGACCACGAGCACCGGCACGATGACGAGCAGGCCCAGCGACCACGGGCTCGGCGCGCTGCCGGTGGAGACGGCGATCAGCACCACGGCGATCACGTCCTGCATGATGAGCACGCCGATGCAGATGCGCCCGTACAGAGACTGCTCGTCGTCGCGGTCGGCGAGGACCTTCAGCACCATGATCGTGGAGGAGAACGAGAGGACCAGCGCGAGCTCGAGCAGCTTGTGCAGGGGCTCCGGACCGGCGAGGCCGACGAGGCCCAGGACGGCGAGGAACACGGCGCCGATCACGGTCATGGCGAGCATGTGCGCGCCCGCCGTCAGCCACACCTCGACGCGCAGCAGCACGCGCAGGTCCAGGTGGAGGCCGATCGCGAAGAGCATGAGGGCCACGCCCAGGTCCGCGAGCATCGGCAGGGCGGAGAGCTCCGCGACGCCGATCGCGTGCAGCAGGAAGCCCGCGCCGAGGTAGCCGATGAGGGGCGGGAGCCGCAGCAGGCGTGCCAGCAGGCCGAGTCCGAAGACCACGACCAGGTAGGTCACCAGCAGCTCGCCCATGCCTCCATCTTCCCTTACGCGAGCGCTCGGCAGGAGACGAACCGCACACCGATCTCAGGGCGCAGGCGCGTCCGCGGCGAGGTGGGGACGGCGGTGGATCCCCGTCACCCGGCGTGCTGCAGCCCTGTCCGGTGACCGGCGCGCGCCGTCCCCGGTCGCTTCGAGAGATCCATGGCGCCCGCTCCGATGAGGGGCTGCGTCCGGGGATCCGGCACGATCATCTGCACCTCGGCGCCGGCTGCGCGCAGCTCCTCGACCTGCGCCGAGAGCTGCATGCTCCAGGCCAATGGATGACGGGAGCGCCCGCCGAAGGGGGAGAGCACCAGCACCCTCGCCATGCCGCGGGCAAGGTCGGCGTTCTCATTGCGCCGAAAGCCGCCGTCGAGGAACCAGCGGTCTCCGATCCGATAGGGGAGTCCGCTCGAGCAGCTCGCCGCGACCGCATCCACGAGGTCGACGCCCGCGTCGCGATCGAAGACGACGCCCTCGCCGCTCTCGGCGTCGAGCGCCGTGATCCGCAGCGGGACCTCCGGCCACCGGGACGAGGGCAGACGCCCGCCGACGATGCCCCGCCAGCGTCCGGTCCAGGCGTCGGAGCGAGCGTCCGGGAGGTCCAGCGCCGCGGCGCCCAGGAGTCGCCGCATGTGCGAGGCATCCTCCGAGGCGTCGATGATCCGCTGCGTGCGGGCCAGGTGATCCACGGGCGGAGAGGCCCGCGGCGCATCCGGTGCTCGGCCCTCCTGCGGGGGCGCGTCGCGCGGGCGAGAGGGCGTCGCAGCGGGCGGCGCTTCGAGGGCGGCCGCATAGAGCGAGGCGAGGTCGCCGGACGCCGCCTGGGCCGCGGCGGTCGCTCCCGCGGAGGTGCCGACGAGGAGGTCCGCGTCGGCCGCATCGAGGCCGCCGTCGCGGAGTCCCGCGAGGACGCCGATCAGCCAGGCGTTGCCCGTGGCGCCCCCGCCGCCGAGCACGATGCCCCAGGTGTCCGCCGTCGCGTGGGCAGGGATCGAGGACTCGGGTGCCATAGGGTGCTCCTTCGGATCGTCGGCGTCCCTGCCGGGGCCAGGGTCGGGCCGGCGGCGCGTGCACCGGCTGCCGCCCCGAAGTCGAGAGGCTCGGACTCAGGGCTCCCGGACGGCGTCGAGCGTACTCGGCTCGGCGACGTCGTAATGCAGGCCGAGCAGGCGACCCTCGGCCGTGAGGCTGACGCTCACCGTGGCGTCGACGCGCTCCCGACGCTCCCGCGCGGTGACCAGCGTGACCCGCGCGATCACGCGGGCCTCGGGCGTCCCGCGGCCGAGGCAGGCGCCGAACACCGGCTCCACGCCCGCCAGCACCGGCGCGGCGCCGCCCTCGCCCAGCGCGCGCCGCATGCGGGGGCTCGCGATCTCATCGAGGAGCTCGGCCTCGCCCGCCGCCGCGTGCTCCATCACCTCGACCGCGCGCGCGACCAGCGAGGGGTCAGGGGTCTCGGCCTCGGCGATGACCCGCCGGGGCGGGGAGGAGAAGCGCTTCTGCGCAGCCTGACGGGTGATGCCCAGGATGCTGCCGATGTGCGCCCACGAGGTTCCCTCGGCGCGCGCGGCGGCGACGAAGCGGTGCAGAGTGCGGTCCGCGGAGGCGACCAGCTGCGCCGCGGCCGCGAGCGATTCCTCGCCTCCCATCTCCGCGCTCCCCAGGGCGCTCGTGCACAGTGACGCGGAGAAGCGCAGCTCCTCGAGGAGCTGCGCCTCCGCGTCGGCCCCTCGGACCGGTCTCTCGGTGCTCACCCCTCGATCCCGCCGGATCCGGGCGCCGACGGGGCGGGGTCCGACGCGAGGGCGCTCGCAGGGGAGGCGTCCGACGGGACAGGCGCGGACGGCAGCCCTCGCACGATCGGTCGCCGTGCCCTCCACGGGACGATGACGGCGGCCGCGATCAGCAGCAGCACGACTCCGATGATCCCGGCCTGCGTGTCGATCAGCGGATTCAGGGCGGCACCGGTCGCCATCGTGCTGAAGATGCCGAGCAGTGTGGCGCCCAGCGCGTTCACCGCCGCGTGCGCCCAGGCCGAGGGGAGGGGACTGCCGCCCGCGCGGTCGGCTAGTCCGCAGAACAGCAGCGACATCACGATGCACGGGAGGATGAAGAACGGGATCGCGACGTAGCGGGCGACACCGGGGTAGTTGTACCCGATCGCCATCACCGGCGTGTGCCAGAGGGCCCAGATCACGCCCATCACGAGCGCGGCGCGCACCCGGCCCAGCGGGCGCAGGGCGGGCCACAGCCAGCCCCTCCATCCGATCTCCTCGCCGAGAGTCGCGAAGGCCGTGACGACCAGGCCGAAGACCAGGTTGAACGCCATGATCAGGACGAAGGCGACCGGCGGGATGTCGGCGCCCGTGAGGTCGGAGATCTGCTGGGTGCCGACGGCCAGCCAGGTGCCGCCGGTGAGATCGCCCGGGACGCCGCGCAGCACCGTGATCACGGAGGTCAGCAGGATCACGGCCGCGATGGCGACGATGCCGATCACCGACCAGGCGAGGATCCCGCGCCAGCGTCCGCGGAAGCGCAGACCCACGCGGGTGCGCCAGTTCGTCCTCTCCACGCCCTTGGCCATGATGATCGAGGCGAGGGCGGGGGCCCACATGCCCACGGCGATCACGAGGGTGAACAGCGGGTTCGCGATACCCCCGGGGAGGAACCAGAACGGCGCGGCGAACAGGGCGAAGATGCCGTAGGCGAGCAGGACGAACAGGCCCACGCGCTTCCACGGCACACGGTCGAGGACGACCGGCGGGACGATCCGCGGCGCCGGACGCTGCGGCGCTGCGGATGCATGAGGGACGGAATGCTCGGGTGCGGGGTTCTGGGCTGCGGAGCTCATGTCCTCGAGACTCCGCCGCCGACGACAGGGTGTCAACGTTTGGTGGACACTTCTGGCGGAAGGTCGGCGGAGGTCGAGACCAAAGGCGGAGGGGTGGCCGCCGGCGGCCGATGGGGTGAGGTCGCAGTGGGTGGAGAGGGCGAAGGTCAGCGCGTGCTCTCCGGTCCCAGATCCCGCACCCGCCACACGGTGTCCCGCGCATGGTCGCCCGACGGGTGCGGCTCCACGTGGTCCTCGACGAACCCCTCCCGCGCATAGAAGGCGGCGGCCCGGGTGTTGCCCGCGAAGTGTTCCGTGACGAGGCGCTGCGCGTCCCTCGGAAGTTGATCGATGATGCCCTCGACCAGGCGGGGGCCGAGACCATGACCGCGAGCCTCGGGCGCGAGATACAGCTTGTACAGCACGTGGTCCTCGCCCCGGCCTCCGCGCTCGGCGACGCCCACGATCCGGCCTGCGGCGAGGGCGATGACGTGGCGCCCCTCCTCGACCGATCGCGCGATGGCCTCTCGTGTCCACCAGCGGTCGACCTGATCCTGTGCGGCCCCCTCGCCGATGATCGGCCCGTAGTGGGCGGGGAGCATGTCGACCCCGAAGGTGTGGATCGCCTCGACGTCGTCCGGAGACGCGAGGCGGAGCTCGATCGGATCGGCGGTGGCTCCGTCGTGCAGTGGCGCGGACTCCGAGTCGGATCCGCTCTGGTGCGGGGTTGCGTCGGCCGCGGGGGCTGGCGGCGTGATCGGATGCGAGAACTCGAGGGTCACTCCGGGAAGCGCCGTGAGGGCGACCGAGGCGGAGCGCTCTCCGAAGTCCATGTCCTGTGGAGTGCGCACCGCCTGCGCTCCGCGGTCGACGGCGGCGGTGAATGCCTCGTCGACGTCATCGGCCGCGAGGTGCAGGACGATGCCCGAGGACGTCGATTCGCCGTCCGCCGGGGCGTTCAGCCACAGCGGTATCCCTGTGGGGGGTGTGAGGGATGCGAACGCGCCGAAGTCGGCCTCGATCTCCCAATCGAGAATCGAGTGCAGTGCGGCGGCTGCGGACGAGGGTTCGGTGACGATCAGGGTCAGGGCGCGTATGTCATCGGTCATGGGCTCGCTCTCTGTCTCGTCTGCGGGGTCTCTGTTCAAATGCTAGCAATCTATAAGATTGACCGGAAGGAATCCCGTGGCGCCGCCGCCCCGTCGGCCCTAGCGTTGCGCCATGACCACTTCGTTCGACGAGCTGCTGCGGATCGGCGCGGAGGCCGACGTCTCCGGCTGGGACTTCTCCTGGCTCGACGGCCGCGCGACCGAGCAACGCCCGCCGTGGCGCTACGCACGACGGCTAGGCGAGCGCCTCGAGAGGGCGTCTGCCTCGCTCGACATCCAGACCGGCGGGGGAGAGGTGCTCGCCCAGGCATCGAGGTTCCCGCTGCTCGCAGTCGCCACGGAGTCCTGGCCGCCGAACATCGCGCGCGCCACGGCGCTGCTGCATCCGCGCGGGGTCGCCGTGGTCGCCGACCCCGATGAGCCGCCGCTGCCCTTCGCCGACGGCGCCTTCGACCTGGTCACCAGTCGGCACCCGGCCACGATCCACTGGGGCGAGATCGCCCGTGTGCTGCGACCCGGAGGGACCTACTTCGCCCAGCACGTCGGCCCCGCGAGCGCCTTCGAGGTCATCGAGTTCTTCCTCGGACCGCTGCCGGAGCAGCGCCGTGGGCGCGATCCCCAGGTCGAGGCCGACCAGGCCCGAGCCGCCGGTCTCGAGGTCGTCGACCTGCGCACCGCGCGGCTGCGCATCGAGATCTTCGACGTCGCCGCCGTGGTCTACCTGCTGCGGAAGGTGATCTGGTGGGTCCCCGGCTTCACCGTCGACGCCCACCGCGAACGCCTGCGCGACCTGCACGAGCAGATCCGGTCCGACGGCCCCTTCGTCGCCCACTCGAGCCGTCACCTCATCGAGGCCCGGAAGCCCTCGCGATCCCCCTCGGAGGATGATGTCGAGAACCGTCCGGCGGCTCCGACCCCTGCATGACAGCGGCGGCCGACGGCCGCCCCGCACAAGGAGGATCCACATGGCCCGATACCTGCTCCTCAAGCACTACCGCGGCGCCCCCGAGGGGGTGAACGACCACCCGATGGACACGTGGACACCCGACGAGGTCACGGCGCACCTCCGGTACATGGACGACTTCATGGACCGGCTGCGCGAGAGCGGCGAGTTCGTCGCCACCGGCGCGCTCGCCGACGAGGGCCTGTGGGTCCGATACGGCGGCGAGGGGAAGCCCCCGGTCACCGACGGCCCCTTCCCCGAGTCCAAGGACCTCATCGCCGGCGGGATGGTCATCGACGTCGAGAGCCGCGAGCGCGCCATCGAGCTCGCCGCCGAGCTCTCGGCGGAGCCCGGCAAGGACGGCCTGCCGATCCACGAATGGCTCGAGGTGCGCCCCTTCCTCGGCGAGGGCACGCCCGCCGAGGACTGAAGGTCCTGCCGTGGGTCCCGAGGGAGGAACGCGCCCGCCGATCGATGATCGGCGAATCCGCGAGCTGGTCCCCGCGACGATCGCTGCGATGCGACGTCGCGGGGCCGACTTCGCCGACGCCGAGGACGCCGTCCAGGAGGCACTCGTCCAGGCGCTCGAGCGCTGGCCACGGGAACCGCCGCGCGATCCCGCCGCGTGGCTCGTCACCGTCGCGTGGCGACGCCATGTGGATGCCGTGCGCTCCGCGTCCTCCCGCCGCAGGAGGGAGGACGCGGACCAGGCGCTCAGCACGAGGCAGGCGGAGGACCGAGCGCACACGGATCCCGGCGTGACGACGTCCGGTGCCCAGGGCCTCGACGACACCCTCGAGCTCTTCTTCCTGTGCGCCCACCGTGCGCTCAGTCCGTCCGCCGCCGCTGCTCTCACCCTCCGCGCGGTCGGCGGCCTGACCACGAGACAGATCGCTGCCGCCCACATGGTTCCCGAAGCCACGATGGCCCAGCGCATCAGCCGCGCCAAGCGCACGATCGCCGGACGCCGGCTCGATGCGCCCGGCGACGTCTCCACCGTGGCGCAGGTGCTGTACCTGATCTTCAACGAGGGATACCGGGGAGAGGTCGACCTCGCGTCGGAGGCGATCCGTCTGGCCCGCCAGCTGCACCGCGCCGTGGATCATCACGAGGCGGCCGGGCTGCTGTCGCTCATGCTCCTGCACCATGCCCGGCGTCCCGCCCGGTTCGCCGCGGACGGCGGCCTGGTACCGCTCGCGGACCAGGACCGCTCCCTGTGGGACGCCCGCGGCATCGCCGAGGGCGTGGGGATCCTCCAGCGCGCCCTCGCGCACGACTCGCTCGGTCCTTTCCAGGCCCAGGCGGCCATCGCCGCGCTGCATGCGGACGCCCGCACCGTCGAGGAGACCGACTGGGTGCAGATCGTCGGCTGGTACGACGACCTGCTGGCACTCACCGAGAGCCCCGTGGTGGCGCTGAACCGCGCGATCGCCGTGGGGGAGGCCGACGGCGCGCTCGCCGGCCTGGCCGCACTCGCCGAGGTCGCCGAGGACGTGCCCCGCCGCACGGCCGCCGCCGCATACCTGCACGAGAAGGCGGGGCGGACCGAGCTCGCCGCAGAGCTCTACGCTCGTGCCGCGCGGAATGCGGGCAGCCTGCCTGAGCGCGAGCACCTGCTGCGCCAGGCCGCCCGCCTCGGCGGCGGTGATGCTCGGGCGACCTCCGACCGACGCACCGCGACGCGCCCTGACGGCGTCGTCTAGGCTCGGCCGCATGACGCAACTCGTGCTGACCGCGATCGGTGAGGATCGCGAAGGACTCGTCTCCGCCCTGGCCCGCGTGGTCGAGACCCAGGGAGGGAACTGGCTCGACAGCCAGTTCGCCCGTCTCGCCGGAACGTTCGCGGGCATCGTCCTCGTGGAGATCCAGGAGGAGCGCGCCACGGCGCTCGAGGCCGCCGTGGCGGACCTGCTCTCCGAGGTCGGATGGAGCATCGAGGTGACGCGCGCGCCGGAGAGCGCCTCCGATGCGCGCGGTCGCGCACCCGGCTCCGCCGCGCCCGACGAGCAGCCGCTGCGCGTCCACCTCCTCGGCCAGGACCGTCCCGGGATGGTCCATCAGGTCAGCCGCGCGCTGGCCGAGCAGGGCGTGAGCATCGAGTCCTTCCGCTCCTGGACACTGGACGCCCCGGAGGGCGGCGGGGTGCTGTTCGAGGCCGAGGCACTCGTGCGCCTGCCCGGCGCCGACGGGGAGACGGGCGACGTCGAGATGGTGCGCGGCGTGCTCGAGCCGATCGCGAACGACCTCATGGTCGACCTGGATCTCGAGGACGCCGCCGCGCCGACGGGCGCCTGACCTCCGCGTCGCGTCAACCGCCCGGTCGCGTCAACCGGCCGGTCGCGTCAGCCGCCCGCGAAAGGCGGCAGCACGTCCACGCGATCGCCGTCCACGGGGCCGTCGTCCCGTCGCACCACGCCGTCGACGAGGAACGACCCGGTGGCGAGCACGCGTCGCATGGGGTCCCCGAAACGCTCGACCAGCCGGGTGCGCAGAGCGCCCAGCGTGGGGGCGTCGTCCGGTTCCCAGGTCTCCTGCTCGGTGCCGGCGGCGTCCGCCGCGGCGGCGAAGAAGCGAACGGTGAGCGTGGACATGCCTCCAGTCTAAGAGTCCGGGGAGGGGATGACGGGAGCCCGGGGGAGCGGGCCCGAACGGACACCGGACCCGCGTCCGCCCGGCCCCCGCGCACCCCTGCGCGCCTACCATGGGCAGCTATGGACACTCTCGCCGCACCTGCTGTGGAGCCGCTGGTCGCGCCGGGGCCGCCGCTCACCGCCGAGCAGGCCGAGCGGGCCCGACGCCAGCTCTCGCTGCCGGGGTTCGATGAGATCGCGCAGCGCCGCCTCGCCGCCGCCCGCGTGCTCGTGATCGGCGCCGGAGGACTGGGCAGCGCGAGCGTGCCCTACCTGGTGGGGGCGGGCGTCGGCACCATCGGCATCGTCGACGACGACGTCGTGGACCTCGTGAACCTGCATCGGCAGGTCGCCCATCGCACGGCGGACGTGGGTCGACCCAAGACCGCGTCGCTCGCCGACGCCGCGCGCGACCTGGATCCGGCGGTGAGGATCCACGAGCATCGTGTGCGGCTCACCTCCCAGAATGCGTTCGAGGTGCTCTCCGGGTACGACCTCGTGCTCGACGGGAGCGACAACTACCCCACGCGCTACCTCGTCGATGATGCCGCGCGGCTCACCGGCATCCCGCTCGTGTGGGGAGCGATCCTCCAGCACCACGGGCAGGTCTCCATCGCCTGGCACGAGCGGGGCCCGGGATACCGCGACCTGTTCCCCGCGCCCCCTGCCCCGGAGGACGTGGTCAGCTGCAGCACGGGCGGCGTGCTGCCCGGTCTGTGCGGCACCATCGGCACGCTCATGGCGACCGAGGCCCTCAAGCTGATCTGCGGGGTGGGCCGGCCCCTGATCGGCCGCGTCCTCGTCTACGACGCGCTCAGCGCCCGCACCCGCGAGATCCCCTTCGCCCGTGATCCGCAGGCCGAGCCGGTGACCGGGCTCGTCGACTACGAGCTGTTCTGCGCCGGGCCCGACGCGCCGCCCTCGGTCGGGGCCGACGAGCTCGCCGCGCGCCTGCGTGATGTGCGGGATGCCCAGGGCGCGGGAGGCGACGCGGCCGAGGACGGCGACCGCGCCGCCACGGCGCCCGTGATCCTCGACGTGCGCGATCCCGAGGAGGCGGCGCGCCTGCGGATCCCCGGCGCCCGACTGCTCCCTCTCGCCGAGCTCGAGGCCCGCGCCGAGGACGGCACCCGGCGCGACCTCCTGGAGGATGTGGCCCCGGCACCGGGCCCGCGCCGATCGGTCATCGTGCACTGCGAGCGCGATCCGCGCTCGGTGCGCGCGGCACGCCTGCTCTCCTCGCACGGGTCGGACGACGTCCGCTACCTGCGCGGCGGCATCCAGGAGCTCGCACGTCTCGCTCCCGAGCTGCTCGAGGGCACCTCCTCGACCACAGGCACCCCTCCCATCAACGGGAGCAGCAGGGGATGAGCACGACGACCGCGATGATCGTGCTCGGAGGCGGTGAGGGCCGCCGCCTGGGCGGCGTCTCCAAACCCGACCTCCTGCTCGGCGGCCGACGTCTCCTGGACCGTGTGCTCGACGCGGGATCCGGCTGCGCCCCGCTCGTGGTCGTCGCCCCGGACAGCGTGGAGGTGCCGAGCGGAGTCCTGCGCACCCTGGAGGACCCGCCCGCCGGAGGCCCCGTCGCAGGCATCGCCGCGGGCCTTGCGCTGCTGCGCGCCCACGAGGAGGGGCAGTCCGCGGGCGACCTCGGGAACGGCTCCGCCGACGGGCCGAGAGACGTGCTCGTCGTGGCGTGCGATCTTCCCGGCGCCGCGGGCTTCATCGGCCCGCTGCAGGCTGCGCGGGCCGAGCAGGTCGGGCATCGGAACCCCGGCGGACCGGACGGGCCGACCGGATCGAAAGAAGCGGCTGGTGAGGCCGGGGCGGACAGTCGGCCCGACACGGACGCCGCCCTCGACGGGGTGATCGCCGCGCACGCCGACGGCCGCCGCGAGCTGCTCGCGGTCCTCGCCGATCGCGCCGCGCTCGAGGCGTCGATCCGCGAGGGAGGCGCCCGCGACCGCTCGGTGCGCTCGCTGCTCGCCCCGCTCGCGCTCGAGCCCGTCTCGGTCCCAGAGGTCGCGATGGAAGACGTGGACACCTGGGAGCAGCACGCCGCGTGGGAACGACGGACGCCTTGAGGCGCAGCGTCGCGGGCCGTCCTCAGGCCGGCTCGGCCCCGAACTCGCCGACATGGGTGATCGAGAGGACGGGCTCGCCGGCTTCGTCGGTCGCCTCGAGATCGAGCTCGGCCTCGATGCCCCAGTCGTGGTTGCCGTCGGGGTCGTCGATCACCTGGCGGATGATCCAGCGCTTGGACTCCTCGCGGATCTGGAGGAGCTGCGGGGAGCGCGCGGGGGCATCGATGCCCACGTTGTCGTAGGCGTCGTAGTACTCGTCCATGGCGTTCGACCACGCCTTGCGGTCCCAGCCGGAGGCGCCGTCGAGCTCGCCCAGGCGCTCCTCGCGCTCGAAGGCGAAGTGCTCCACGCGCTGCCAGAGTGAGGCGCGGACCATCTGGCGCAGCACCTTGGTCTGGGCGGAGAGACCCCGCGGGGACGTCGGCCGCACCTCGCTCGCGGCGTCGGCCTCGTCCTCGGGATGGGTGAGCGCCTCCCACTCGTCGAGCAGGGAGGAGTCGATGCCTCGCACGAGCACGCCCAGCCACTCGATGACGTCCTCGAGCTCGTCGGTGCGGAGGTCCTGGGGGATCGTGCGGCTGAGCGCCCGGAAGGCGTCGGACAGGTAGCGCAGCACGATGCCCTCGGAGCGCTGCAGGCCGTAGCGCTGCACGAACTCGCTGAAGGTCTGGCCCGTCTCGTACATCTCGCGCACGATCGACTTCGGCGAGAGGTCGCCCTCGCGCACCCACGGGCGGTTCTTCCGGTAGATCTCGAGGGCGGCCTCGAGGTCCTCCTCGAGGGGCTTGGGCCAGGTGACCTCGTCCAGCAGGGCCATGCGCTCGGTGTACTCGACGCCGTCGGCCTTGAGCTCGGCGAGCAGCTCCCCGCGGGCCGCGTTCTGCTGGGCCAGCAGGATCTGCATCGGGTCCTCCAGGATCGCCTCGATGATCGAGACGGTGTCCATCGTGAGCGACTCGGAGTCCTCGTCGAGCGAGTCGATGACGGCGATCGCGAAGGGCGCGAGCGGTTGGGTCATCGTGAAGTCCAGCTGCAGATCCTCCACGAGCGCGATGCGCCGACCCAGGTGATCGTCCTTCTCGAGCGTCTCGATGATCTCCGCCTCCCGCAGGCCGCGGAAGATGTCGGCCGCCTGCTTGACCAGTCGCAGCTTCTGGTTGCTCGTCTGATGGGACTCCATGATCAGGTGCCGTGCCGAGGCGACCGCGCTGCCGGGACGGGCGATGAGCGCGAGCTCCATCGACGGGGTGATCTGCACGTGCGGGCGCAGCGTCTCGGGCGGGGACTCGATCAGCTTGGTCATGTTCTGCTCGGTCCAGTTGATCGCACCGTCGGGGATCCGCGGCTTGGGCTCCTTCTTGCGCTTCTTCGCGCTGTTGGGCGCCTTGCCGGCCTCCTCCCGCGCCTTCACGCGGGCCTGCTCCTTCGCGAACTCCACGGCCCATTCGGGCGCCTGCACCACGACATGGCCGACGGTGTCGTACCCGGCGCGGCCCGCGCGCCCGGCGATCTGGTGGAACTCGCGCGCGTTTAGCAGTCGCATGCGCTTGCCGTCGAACTTCGCGAGGCCCGTGAGCAGCACGGTGCGGATCGGCACGTTGATGCCGACCCCCAGGGTGTCGGTGCCGCAGATGATCTTCAGCAGACCCGACTGGGCGAGGCGCTCGACGAGCCGGCGGTACTTCGGGAGCATGCCGGCGTGATGGACGCCGATGCCCTGGCGCACGAGCTTCGAGAGGGTCTGGCCGAACCCCTTGGAGAAGCGGAAGTCGCCGATGAGCTCGCGGATCCGCTCCTTCTCCTCGGTTCCCAGGATCTTCGTGCCCATCAGCGCGGTCGCCTGGTCCAGGGCGTCCTTCTGGGTGAAGTTGACGATGTACACAGGGGCGTCGCGGTCGTCGAGGACGGTCTGGATCGTCTCCGGCAGCGGGTCGAGCGACCAGCGGAAGTCCAGCGGCACGGGCCTGGGGGCGTCGTCGACGACGGTGACGTCCCGGGCCGTGCGAGCCTCGAGGTCCTCGACGAAGAAGGAGACGTCGCCCAGGGTCGCGCTCATGAGCACGAACTGGCACGCGGGCAGCTCGATGAGAGGCACCTGCCAGGCCCAGCCGCGCTGGGAGTCCCCGTAGTAGTGGAACTCGTCCATGACGGCCACGCGCACATCGGACGTCTGCCCGTCGCGCAGCGCATGGTTCGCGAGGATCTCGGCGGTGCACACGATGATCGGGGCGTCATGGTTCACCGAGGAATCGCCGGTCATCATGCCCACGTTCTCGGCGCCGAACATCGCGACGAGATCGAAGAACTTCTCCGAGACGAGCGCCTTGATCGGCGCCGTGTAGTACGCCTTCTCGCCGCGGGCCATCGCAGCGAAGACCGCCGCGTAGGCGATCGTCGTCTTCCCCGATCCCGTGGGCGTCGCCGCGATCACGTGGTCGCCGGCGGCGATCGCCAGCAGCGCCTCCTCCTGGTGCGGGTACAGAGAGCGGCCCGAAGCCTCCTGAGAGGCGATGAAGCCGTCGACGACCTGATCCTGATCGGCGGGCACAGGGGGGAGGAAGGGGGTCAGCGAGGGCATGGGGACAGTCTGCCAGGGGAGGGGGACGGCCGGACGCCCCGCCATCAGCCGCCCGGGGAGCTCGGTCGTGAGCGCGCGTGACGGACCCGCTCGTGTCGACGTGCGGACCGGCGCTTCGGGATCACCACAGTATCGAGGGTGCTGCGGCAGCCCATGGGCGGGGCGGACGGTCGCCGCAGACCGGTGCGGCACAGAGACCGAGTACGTTCGAGACACGGTTGCCGTCCGCGCCGCGCCCTGATGATCGATGCCCCGCACCCGGGCGCCCCGCGTACCGCCCTCACGGAAGGACTCACGCATGACCCCCAAGCGATCCGACGACCCCGCCGCCCGCGAGCGCGAGGAGCACGCGCCCGCCCCCTCCGACTACTGGGACGAGGAGCGGCGACACGCCGCGATCCCCGCCGAGATCCGCCTCGATCCGGGCTCTCGGAGAACGAATTCCGAGGAATCCGAGAGCGACTGCGACGCCTCCGAGGAATCGCCCGAGCCGTCCAGCGGAAATGCTGATACCGGTCGCGGAGAATCGCTCTGAGGAAACGGGTTTCGGTTCCCGGCGATGCGTCCCGCCTTGTCCGGATCGGACCGGTTGGCGTGACTTTTGTGTGACGCATCACATGGTCTACGGTGGCGCCCGCGGCCCTTCCGGGCCCATCCCGATCCCACCCGAAAGGACCTCCGGTGATCACTCCTCGCACCGTTTCCGAATCCTCCTCGCGGCCCGGCTCCTCGCGTCTGCGCCGCTGCCTCCACCTCGCCGGCGGCGGTCTTTTCGCTGCAGGGCTCGTCATGGGCAGCGCCTCGTTCGCCGGCGCCGACCCGGGCGACAACGACTGGGGCGGCGAGAGCCACGCCCCGTCCGTCACCGAGCAGAAGGCGGCCTCGGACTATTGGACCCCGGAGCGCATGGAGAACGCGAAGTCGGCCGATGCGCTCGTCGACGACAAGAACGCCCCGAGCGGTGACGTGGCCTCGTCCGAGCCCAGCACCGTGCCCTCCCAGAAGGCCGACCCGGCCGTCCAGAAGTCCGTGCAGAAGCAGTCTGCGACGGACGGGGCCGAGACCGCCGCCGCGGGCGGCACCGACCACATCGGCAAGGTGTTCTTCACCCAGGGCGGCACGGACTACGTGTGCTCCGGCAACGCCGTCTCCTCGGGCAACAAGTCCACTGTCGCGACCGCCGGCCACTGCACCAACGAGGACGGCACCTGGGCCACGAACTGGACCTTCGTGCCCGGCTACGACCACGGTGATGCCCCCTACGGCAAGTGGACGGCCTCCGACCTCTACTCCACGCAGCAGTGGATCAGCAGCGAGGACATGAACTACGACGCGGCCTTCGCGGTCGTCTCGCCCGAGAGCGGATCGGCGGCCCTCACCGACACCGTCGGCGGCTCGGCCGTGGCCTTCAACGCCGAGCGCGGCCAGCAGTACACCTCCTACGGGTACCCGGCCGCCGCGCCGTTCGACGGCGAGAGCCTTGAGAACTGCCAGGGCACCGCGTTCGACGACACCCTCGGCGACACCGACGACCAGGGCATCGACTGCGACATGACCGGCGGATCGTCCGGCGGCCCCTGGTTCCTGGGCGGCGATGCCTCGGGCGCCCAGAACTCGGTGAACAGCTTCGGCTACACCAGCCAGGCCAACGTGATGTACGGGCCGTACTTCGGCGACGTCATCCAGTCCACCTACCAGGAGGCCGCGAACTCCTGATCCAGGTCTTCGCGCACTTCCCCTCGGACGGGTCGGCACCTGCGGGTGCCGGCCCGTCCTTCGTGCACCGGACGGGAGCGCGGCGATCGGACGCGCGATCACCTCGGGCGCATCGTCCTGTCGGACGCCGTCGTCGCCCGCGCCGTCAGCCGGCGGCGGGCAGCAGCGCGGCGAGCGGCTCGACGTGCGCGAGGATCCGCTCGCGCAGCTCGTCGGCGCCCGCAGCGAGCTCCCGCTGGCGCCGCTGGTACTCGGACTTGCCGTCGGACGTCTCGATCGGGACGGCCCCGAAGCCGAGCGGGCGCACGTCGTACGGACTCGCCTCCATGTCGAGCACGCGCGTTGCGCGCGCGTGCTCGAAGCAGTCGAGGACCAGGTCGGAAGGGACCAGGGGCACGAGCTTCATCGCCCACTTGTACAGGTCCATGCCCACGTGCAGGCACGCGGGGTTGTCGCGTCGCACCTGCGTGTCGCGCGTGGGCGCCGTCGCGTTGCGCGGCACGGCCTCGGCCGTGAAGAAGCGGAACGCGTCCACGTGGGAGCACACGAGTCGTTCGCGCTCGACGACCGCGTCGGTCTCCTCCCGGCCCAGACGCAGCGGCAGGTCCTCGTGGCGCTGCGCGCCCTCGGGCAGGCGATAGACCATCGCCCACTCGTGGAGCCCGAAGCACGCGAGGTTCGGCCGGCGCTCGCGCAGCGAGGACGAGCGGAGCAGGCGGGCCATGAATACCAGCGCGTCGGCCCGCTCGGCGAGATAGCGGCAGACGTCGGCTCGGCGCAGCGTCGACGGACCGCGGTGCGGGCCCCCGGTGCGCGACGCCGTGTCCGTGGGCGCCGTGTCGCCGGGCCGGTCGAGGTACCACGAGCGCACCCCGTCATGGACGTCGCCGACCGTGCCGTCGCCCGGCCCCGGATCCGCCGCCGCGTCGTAGGCGACGTCCCAGCCGGGATGCCAGCGCCGCAGGCGCGCGGGGGAGAAGGGGTAATAGGTGAACAGGAAGTCCTCGACGGGGTGCTTCTCCCCGCGGCGGCGGCGCTCCCGGTGCTCCGCGGTCAGGGCGTCCGCCCGCTCCTCGTGCGCGCGGCGCAGTGTCCTCGCCTCCTCGGCCGAGAGGACGGCGCGCGGGGCGGGCACATCGGCGCTCCCGGCGGGGACGTCGTCGGGCGCCGCGGGGGAGTCGGAGGGCGGAAGGGGCACCCGGCCAGTCTGGCACCCGCCGTCGTCGCCGCCCCGCCCCGTGTGCCCGGGATCGCGGGGGACCCGCCCGCGCCGTCGGCCCTAGACTGGGAGCCATGCGCATCGCCCGATACACGACCGGTGACGACCCCAGCTTCGGCATCGTCCAGGAGAAGGACGGCACGGAGTACGTCTACGGCATCACCGGAGACCCCCTGTACACCGAGATCCGGCCCAGCGGGAAGCGGCATCCGCTCGCGGACGTGCGCCTGCTGGCCCCGGTGATCCCGCGCTCGAAGGTGGTGTGCGTCGGCAAGAACTACGCCGCGCACGCCGCGGAGATGGGCACCGAGGTCCCCGAGCAGGCGCTCTACTTCCTCAAGCCCAACACCGCCGTGATCGGCCCCGACGAGCCCATCGTCCTGCCCGCCTACAGCACCGAGGTCAGCCTCGAGGCGGAGCTCGCCGTGGTCATCCAGCGCATGGCCAAGGACATCGACGCGGAGCACGCCTCCGACGTGATCCTGGGGTACACCTGCGCGAACGATCTCACCGCCCGCGACGCCCAGCGCGCCGAGAACCAGTGGTTCCGCGCGAAGGCCTTCGACACCTCCTGCCCGCTCGGCCCCTGGATCGAGACCGACGTCGATCCGTCGGCCCTCGCGATCGGGTCGACGGTGGACGGCGACCTCGCCCAGGACGGCAGCACGGCCGACATGCTCCGTCGCGTCCCCGAGCTCGTGGCGGAGATCTCCCGCGTGACGACGCTGCTCCCGGGCGACGTCATCCTCACCGGCACGCCCGCCGGCGTGCGCTCGGTCGGCGCCGGCAGCGTCATCGACGTGACCATCGAGGGCGTCGGCACGCTCACCAACCCCGTCGTCCGCCGCTGAGGCGACGGGCCGCCCCCGCACCTCTCATCACCCGCCCGCCGCCTCCCGCGGCATCCCGAAGGAGTCCTCCCGCGTGACCCACGCTCCCGCCACCGCACCGACCACCGAGGCCACCGGCGCCGACATCCGCGTGCGCTTCTGCCCGAGCCCCACCGGCACCCCGCACGTGGGCATGGTGCGCACCGCCCTGTACAACTGGGCGCACGCGCGGCGCCACGGCGGCACGCTCATCTTCCGCATCGAGGACACCGACGCCGCGCGCGACAGCGAGGAGTCCTACCACCAGCTGCTCGACGCCATGCGCTGGCTCGGCATCGACTGGGACGAGGGCGTCGAGGTGGGCGGGCCCGACGGTCCCTACCGTCAGTCCCAGCGCGGCGAGATCTACGCCGACGTGATCGCGAAGCTCAAGGACGCCGGCGTCATCTACGAGTCCTTCTCCACGCCCGAGGAGATCACCGAGCGCCATCGCGCCGCCGGACGCGACCCGCAGCTCGGCTACGACGGCTTCGACCGCGACCTCACCGAGGAGCAGAAGGCCGCCTTCCGCGCCGAGGGCCGCCTGCCGGTGTGGCGCCTGCGCATGCCCGACGACGACATCACCTTCGAGGACATGGTGCGCGGCGAGATCACCTTCAAGGCGGGCTCGACCCCGGACTTCGTGGTGGTCCGCGGTAACGGCCAGCCGCTGTACACGCTGGTCAACCCCGTGGACGACGCGCTGATGGGCGTCACCCACGTGCTGCGGGGCGAGGACCTGCTCTCCTCCACGCCCCGCCAGATCGCCCTGTACCGCGCGCTCATCGAGGTGGGCGTCGCGACCGCCATCCCGCGCTTCGGGCACCTCCCGTACGTGCTCGGCGAGGGCAACAAGAAGCTCTCCAAGCGCGACCCGGAGTCCAACCTCTTCAACTACCGCGACCAGGGCTTCCTGCCCGAGGGCATGGTCAACTACCTGGCGCTGCTGGGCTGGGGCTACAGCGCCGACCAGGACGTCTTCACCCGTGAGCAGATGGTGGAGCGCTTCGACGCGAGCGACGTGAACCCGAACCCCGCCCACGTGGACTTCAAGAAGGCGACCGCCATCAACGCGGACCACATGCGCATGCTGGATCCGGTCGAGTTCACCGAGCGCATGGTGCCCTACCTGCAGAAGGCCGGCATCGTCTCGGACCCGATCACCGAGCACGAGCACTCGGTGCTCGCCGCGGCGAGCCCGCTGGTCCAGCCCCGCATGAACCTGCTGGGCGAGGCCCCGGACATGCTCCGCTTCCTCTTCATCGACGACGCGGATCTCACCATCGCCGAGGACGCCCTGAAGAAGATGGGCGAGGACCCCGCCGCGGTTGTGGACCGCGCGATCACGGAGGTCGAGGCGATCGCCGAGGACGACTTCACGGCCGCCCGCCTCGAGGAGGCGCTGCGCGCCGCGATCGTCGAGGACATGGGCATCAAGCCGCGCCTCGCCTTCGGCCCCCTGCGCTCGGCGATCTCCGGCCGCCGCATCTCCCCGCCGCTGTTCGAGTCCATCGAGCTGCTGGGCCGCGACTCCTCCCTCGCCCGTCTGCGTGCGGGCCGCGAGGTCTTCGCCGGGCTCGCCTGAGCGCCCGGTTCCGTGGGTGTCGGGGCAGTGGACGCGTCGTGAGCGATGACGGGGTGAGCTCGGTGGGTGCGGCGGAGCGGGGTGCGTCGGCCGACGGGCCGACTCCCTCTCCGGCGCACCTCGCCGAGCACCTGGCAGGGGTCGACGCCGTGCTCCTGGACATCGACCACACACTCGTCGACACGGCCGCTGCCTTCGCCCGCGCCCTCGGCCGGTCGCTGATCCCGATGCTGAGGGCGCGGCACGGCGCGTCCATGCAGGCCGGGAGCTCGGAGCTCGCCTCGGGCTCCGACGATCACGTGACGGGCATCGACGACCGGGCGACGGGCGTCGACGAACAGGCGATGGGCGCCGACGAGGGGACGATCATCGCGCGCTGGTCGGCCGATCCGGGGGATCACTACCGCTCCTACACGCGGGGCGAGGTCCCCTACGCCGTCCAGCGCCACGCCCGGATCGACGAGATCGCGCACTGGCTGGGCCTCGCCTCCTTCTCGGACACCGAGTACGAGGCGTTCGCCCGTGGCTTCGACGCGGAGTTCATCCCCGCGTGCACTGCTTTCGAGGACGCCCGACCCGCCGTGCTCGCGCTGCGCGAGGCCGGGGTGTCCGTCGGCGCGGTCTCGAACGCTTCTCGCTCCCTGCAGGAGCGCAAGCTCGAGTCCACGGGGCTCGCGGACGTCGTCCCGCTGCTCGTGACCGTCGAGACCTTCGGCGTGGGCAAGCCCGATCCGCGCGTCTTCCGCGAGGGCGCCCGCCTGCTCGGCGTCGATCCCGCCCGCACCGCGTACGTGGGCGACGAGCCGGACGTGGACGCGCAGGCCGCAGAACTCGCAGGCCTTCGTGGCGTGCTTCTCAGGCGCCCCACCGACGAACGCTCCCTCGGGCACCGAGAACCGCGCCCTGACCAGCGCAGATACTGCGAGGTGGGAGACCTCACAGGGGTCACGGCCGCGATCGCTTTGCCGACGAGCACGCGGACCGGGTAATGTTCTATCTCGTTGCGGCACCCGCACCGCGGACCCCGGTCCTCGGAAAGGTGCTCTGACCTTGGGGTATGGTGTAATCGGCAACACGACGGTTTCTGGTACCGTTATTCTAGGTTCGAGTCCTGGTACCCCAGCGCTTCACCCTCGCTCAGGCGAGGAGTTCGAAGTCCGCGCCCCGTTCGTCTAGCGGCCCAGGACGTCGCCCTCTCACGGCGGTAACACCGGTTCAAATCCGGTACGGGGTACCAGCAGATCCTCGATCTGCGGCAGGTCCAGGACCTGCATCGCGGTCCTCGGGATCGCATCTCGGAACCATGACCTGCGCGTCGGGTCATCGCTCCGGAGCGTCGATCCTCGGATCGGCAGTCGGTCTCCGGATCGGCACAGGCCCCGTTCGTCTAGCGGCCTAGGACGTCGCCCTCTCACGGCGGTAACACCGGTTCAAATCCGGTACGGGGTACGAGCAAGGACAGAAGGAGCCGGCATCCACGCGGATGCCGGCTCCTTCTGCATGCGGGCAGACGCTCGTGTTGTTGAGCGGCGTATACGGGACCTCTCTGCCATATCTGGCAGAGAGGTCCCGTATGTGCCGCCCCGTGACGGCACCGCGCCGTGACAGGGCGCCCCCTGATGCCACCGCGCAGTGACGAGGCGGCCCCCGAAGCCATCGCCCTGCGGCCGCTCCGCCCCGGCTCAGCCGCCCGCGCGGCGCAGGACCTCGCTGAGGTGGTTTGCGGAGCTGATCACGGCGGCGGCGTGCAGGCGGCCGGGCTGTCGGGTGATGCGCTCGAGCGGGCCCGAGACGCTCAGGGCCGCGATCACGCGCCCACCCGGACCGCGCACCGGGGCCGAGACGGAGCCGACTCCCGCCTCGCGCTCACCGATGGACTGGGCCCAGCCGCGGCGCCTGACCGCGGAGAGCATGGTCGCGGTGAAGCGGGCGCCATGGAGGCCGCGGTGCAGGCGGTCCGGCTCCTCCCAGGCCAGCAGGATCTGGGCGGCCGAGCCGGCCTTCATCGTCAGGGTGGACCCGAGCGGCACGGAGTCGCGCAGGCCGATGGGCGGCTCGGCGCTCGCCACGCAGATGCGGTGGTCGCCCTGGCGGCGGTAGAGCTGGGCGGACTCGCCCGTGTGGTCGCGCAGCGCGGTGAGCACGGGGCCCGCGGCGGCGAGCAGACGGTCCTCGCCCGCGGCGGCGGAGAGCTCCCCGAGGCGGGGCCCCAGGATGAAACGACCCTGCATGTCGCGCGCCACCAGGCGATGATGCTCCAGTGCCACCGCGAGGCGATGGGCCGTGGGGCGGGCCAGTCCCGTGGACTGGACGAGCTGGGCGAGGGTCGCAGGGCCTGCTTCGAGGGCTCCGAGGACGGTTGCGGCCTTGTCGAGCACGCCGACGCCGCTTCCGCCCTCCTCCGTGGTGGTGTCCATGCTCCGATATTGCCGTCTTATTTGTTGAGACGCAAGTGCGCAGCGGCATTTCCCTCGCGACGATTGCAGTGTTCCGGCCGAGCGTCGGTGCGCGCGACGACTTCGTCGGCCCCCGGGCCGTCGGGCCCGTCGGCCCCGCACCGGGCCCGCACCGGAGGCCGACCCGGCATCGTGCCGGACCTCATCCGGCGCGGACGCCGGATGATCACGAGGGAAGGAAGAGGAGCCATGGCGAGCACGCTCGCGGAGAAGGTGTGGAAGGACCATGTGGTGCGCCGGGGAGAGAACGGCGAGCCCGACCTGCTCTACATCGACCTCCAGCTCCTCCACGAGGTGACCAGCCCCCAGGCCTTCGACGGACTGCGCCAGGAGGGCCGCGACCTGCGCCGCGTGGACCAGACCATCGCGACCGAGGACCACAACACCCCCACGGTCGACATCGACAAGCCGATCGCCGACATCACCTCCCGCACCCAGATCGACACCCTGCGCCGCAACGCCGAGGAGTTCGGCGTGCGCATCCACTCCCTGGGCGACCGGGAGCAGGGCATCGTGCACGTCGTCGGCCCGCAGCTGGGGCTCACCATGCCGGGCATCACCGTGGTCTGCGGCGACTCGCACACCTCCACCCACGGCGCCTTCGGTGCGCTCGCCTTCGGCATCGGCACCAGCGAGGTCGAGCACGTGATGGCGACCCAGACGCTGCCGCTCGCCCCCTTCAAGACCATGGCGATCACCGTGGACGGCACCCTGAAGCCGGGCGTGAGCGCGAAGGACATCATCCTCGCGGTGATCGCGAAGATCGGCACCGGCGGCGGTGCGGGCTACGTGCTCGAGTACCGCGGCGAGGCGATCCGCAGCCTCTCCATGGAGGGGCGGATGACCATCTGCAACATGTCGATCGAGGCCGGTGCCCGCGCGGGCATGGTCGCCCCCGACGAGACCACCTTCGAGTACGTCAAGGGTCGTCCCCACGCCCCGGAGGGCGAGCTGTGGGACGAGGCCGTCGAGTACTGGAGGTCGTTGCGCACCGATGAGGGCGCGGCCTTCGACGCGGAGGTCGTGATCGACGCCGACGAGCTCGAGCCGTTCGTCACCTGGGGCACGAACCCCGGGCAGGGCCTGCCGCTGTCGGCCGCGGTCCCCGCACCAGAGGACTTCACGGACGATACGTCGCGGGCGAGCGCCGAGAGCGCTCTGAAGTACATGGACCTGGTGCCCGGCACGCCGCTCAAGGACATCCGCGTGGACACCGTGTTCATGGGCTCGTGCACGAACTCGCGCATCGAGGACCTGCGGGCCTTCGTGGACGTGATCCGCGGGCGCAGCAAGGACCCGGACGTGCGGGTGATGGTGGTCCCCGGCTCGGCGCGCGTGAAGCTGCAGGCCGAGCAGGAGGGCCTGGACCGCGAGATCCTCGCCTTCGGCGCCGAGTGGCGCCAGGCCGGCTGCTCCATGTGCCTGGGCATGAACCCCGATCAGCTCGCGCCGGGGGAGCGCTGCGCGTCGACCTCGAACCGCAACTTCGAGGGCAGGCAGGGCAAGGGAGGCCGCACCCACCTGGTCTCCCCGGTGGTCGCCGCGGCGACCGCGGTGCGCGGCACCCTGAGCTCCCCGTCGGACCTCGAGCCCGTCGACCCCGCGGCCGAGCCGCCCCGCGCCGAGCGCGTGCCGCTCCCGGGCGGACTGCGCATCGCCTGAGCGCGAGCACGCATCGGCCGACGACCCACGAGCGAGGAAGCACAGACCATGGAGAAGTTCACCACCCACAGCGGCGTCGGCGTCCCACTGCGCCGCAGCAACGTCGACACCGACCAGATCATCCCCGCCGTCTACCTCAAGCGGGTCACCAAGACCGGCTTCGACGACGGCCTCTTCGTCAACTGGCGCAAGGACCCCGATTTCATCCTGAACCAGGAGCCCTACTCGCACGGCTCGGTGCTCGTGGCCGGCTCCGACTTCGGCACCGGCTCCTCCCGCGAGCACGCCGTCTGGGCGCTGCGCGACTACGGCTTCAAGGCCGTGCTCTCGAGCCGCTTCGCCGAGATCTTCCGCGGCAACGCCGGCAAGCAGGGCCTGGTCGCGGCCAAGCTCTCCCAGGACGACATCGAGCAGCTGTGGAAGATCCTCGAGGAGGCGCCGGGCACACAGATCACCGTCGACCTCGAGAACGAGCAGGTCCATGCGGCCGACGCCACCTTCCGCTTCGACATCGACCAGTACACCCGCTGGCGCCTCATGGAGGGCCTGGACGACGTCGGCCTGACCCTGCGCCACGAGGCCGACATCTCCGCGTTCGAGACGAGGCGACCGCGCTGGATGCCCAAGACGCTGCCCGCGCGCGCCGCGGACTGAGCAGCGGCCGACGTCCAGCCCCGCCACATCGCCCTCCGGTACTCTGTCGGGATCGGAGGACGGACCCCGCCCGGGGGTCCCCGGAACGCTTCAAGGACGATATGACCTCGACATTCCACGTGCGCGGAGGGCGCCCGCTCAACGGTGACATCACCGTGCGCGGCGCCAAGAACCTCGTCTCCAAGGCGATGGTGGCGGCGCTGCTGGGCGAGGAGCCCAGCCTGCTGCGCTCCGTGCCCGACATCCGCGACGTGCAGATCGTCGCGGATCTGCTCAGGGTCCACGGCGTGAAGATCGAGCGCGACGTCGAGGCGGGCCTGATTCGCATGGACCCCTCGAACGTCGAGCGCGCGCACGCCACCGAGATCGACGCGCACGCGGGCAGCTCGCGGATCCCGATCCTGTTCTGCGGCCCGCTGCTGCACCGCCTGGGCGAGGCGATCATCCCCGACCTGGGCGGCTGCCGCATCGGCGACCGGCCCATCAACTACCACCTCGACGTGCTGCGCGAGTTCGGCGCCCACGTGGACAAGCGCGAGCTGGGCATCCACATCACCGCGCCGAACGGGCTCAAGGGCACGAAGATCCATCTCGAGTACCCGAGCGTCGGCGCGACCGAGCAGGTGCTGCTGACGGCCGTGCGCGCCGAGGGCCTCACCGAGCTCACCAACGCGGCCGTCGAGCCGGAGATCGAGGACCTCATCGCCGTCCTGCAGAAGATGGGCGCGCTCATCACCCTGCAGACGGACCGCACCATCACGATCGAGGGCGTCGAGCGCCTCGGCGGCTACGAGCACGTGGCGATCCCCGACCGCATCGAGGCGGCCAGCTGGGCCTGCGCGGCGCTCGTGACCAAGGGCGACGTCTTCGTGCGCAACGCCCAGCAGAAGCCGATGTCCACGTTCCTCAACGTGTTCCGCCGGATCGGCGGCGGGCTGGACATCACCGAGGAGGGCATCCGCTTCTTCCGGCCCGACGAGCCGCTGCGCTCGATCGCCATGGAGACCGACGTCCACCCCGGCTTCATGACCGACTGGCAGCAGCCGCTCGTCGTCGCGCTCACCCAGGCCGAGGGCATCTCCATCGTGCACGAGACCGTCTACGAGAACCGCCTGGGCTTCACCCGGGCCCTCAACGACATGGGCGCCCGCATCCAGGTCTACCGCGAATGCCTGGGCGGCTCGAGCTGCCGCTTCGGCTGGCGCAACTTCAACCACTCGGCCGTGATCTCCGGGCCCCAGGAGCTGCACGGGGCCGACATCACCGTTCCCGACCTGCGCGGCGGGTTCTCGTACCTCATCGCCGCGCTCGGCGCCGACGGCGTCAGCTCGATCCACGGCATCGACCTCATCGACCGCGGCTACGAGGCCTTCCGCGACAAGCTCACGGCGCTCGGCGCCGAGTACTGGGAGGACTGAGAGGACGCATGAGCGAGCAGCACGACGACATCCTCGAGGGCACGACCGTCGACCGCACGCCTGGGGACCGTGCGTCAGCGGGCCGCACGCCTGGGGACCGCGCCTCCGAGGATCGCGGCGACGGGGTGACGAGCGCGGCGGCGAGCTCGCTCGCGCTGCGTGACATCCCCGTGCCCGACTACTGCGATGTGGTGATCGTCCCCACCCGCGGGGTCGACGTCGAGGACCCGCGAGTGTGGGCGGAGGCGATCTTCTCCCACGAGAACACGCCGCTGGGCACGCGCGGCCTGCGCGCCCTGCGCGACGAGGCCGTGCGCCTGTTCGACATGGTCCCGCCGCCCGAGAAGCAGTACGTGACCGACGAGGTCCGCGGCAGCGAGGCGCTGATCAAGGACGACGACCAGAACCTCTCGGTGCGGATCGGCGTGGCGCTCCTGCCCGGCGGCGAGCTGCTGCAGGTCACCACGGCCGTGAAGTACCGCTCGGTCCGCGGCCGCATCGCCTTCGCGCCGCGGCGCATGATGCACGCGGCGGCCGTCAACGCGCTCGCCCGGCGCGCGCCCGCGACCGTGCGCCGCCGTGCGCTCGGACCCCGCACCACCGGTCCGCGCACCGTCACCGACCGTGCGCCCCGTCGGGCCCTCGGCCGCGGCAGGTTCCTCGGCCGATGACCCGCATCGCCGTGCTCGGCGCCGGCAGCTGGGGGAGCACCTTCTCGCTGGTCCTCGCCGACGCCGGCTGCGAGGCCGTCCTCTGGGCGCGGCGCGAGGAGACCGCCCGCGAGATCCGCGACCACGGGGCCAACCCCGCGTATCTCGGCGACGTCCGTCTGCCCGAGCGGGTCACCGCCACCTCCGAGATCGACGAGGCACTCGACGGGGTCGACGGAGTGGTCCTCGCCCTGCCCGCCCAGAGCCTCCGCGAGAACCTCTCCGCCTGGCGCACGGGAGGCAGCACGCTGCCCGCGGTGCCCGTGCTCTCGCTCGCCAAGGGCATCGAGCGCGGCACCGACCTGCGCATGAGCCAGGTGATCGCCGAGGCCGGAGAGGTCGACCCGCAGCGCGTCGCCGTGCTGTCCGGTCCGAACCTCGCCGTGGAGATCGCCCGGCGCCAGCCGTGCGCGAGCGTCATCGCCGCGCACGACGAGCAGCTCGCGCGCACGGTCGCGACCTGGTGCGCCGCCCCCTCCTTCCGCCCGTACACCTCGAAGGACGTCATCGGCGTCGAGGTCGCCGGAGCGGTCAAGAACGTGATCGCGATCGCCGTCGGCGCCGCCGCGGGGCTCGGCTACGGCGACAACGCCCGCGCGAGCCTCATCACCCGCGGCCTCGCCGAGATCACCCGCCTGGGCGTCGCCGTGGGCGGGCAGGCGAGCACCTTCGCGGGACTCGCGGGGATGGGCGATCTCGTCGCCACCTGCGCCTCCCCGCTCTCGCGCAACCACCGCATGGGCCACGCGCTGGGACGGGGACTGGACGTCGGGGAGGCCGCCGCCGAGGTGGGCCAGACCGCCGAGGGCGTCGCCACCGCGCGCGCCGTGGACGAGACCGCCCGCAGGCTCGGGATCGACATGCCGATCACCCGCGGCGTCGTCGACGTCGTCGATCACGGAGTCCCGATCGAGCAGGTCACCACGGCGTTGCTCGCGCGCTCCGTGCGACCCGAGTGACTACTCTCGACCCCATGACCTCCACCATCGCGCTCCTGTTCGGCGGCCGCTCCGGCGAGCACGGCATCTCCTGCGTGACAGCGGGCGGCATCCTCGGCGCGATCGACCGTGAGCGGTACGACGTCGTCGCGATCGGCATCACCCGCCAGGGGCGCTGGCTGCACGTGAGCGACGACCCCGCCGACTGGCAGCTGCGCGGGGCGACCCCGCCCGAGGTCCCGGCCGACGGGGACGAGGTGCTCCTGCCCGCGGTCACCAAGACCCCCGGCGCACCGGTGCCGCTGCGCGTGGTCCGGGACGGTCGCGTGGAGCCGCTCGCGGAGGTCGACGCGGTGCTCCCCCTGCTGCACGGCCCCTACGGCGAGGACGGCACGGTCCAGGGCGCCCTCGACCTGCTCGACATCCCCTACGTGGGCAGCGGCGTCCTCGCCTCCGCCACCTGCATGGACAAGACGGCCACGAAGGCCGCCCTCGACGCCGCGGGCATCGCGTCGGCCCCGTCCATCAGCGTCCACGAGGACGAGTGGGCGCAGCGGGCCGAGGAGGTCACCGGGAGCGTGCGCGAGCGCCTCGCCGCGCCGTGGTTCGTCAAGCCCGCCCGCGCCGGCTCGAGCCTGGGCGTCTCCAAGGTGACCGACCCCGCGGAGCTCGAGCACGCCGTGAAGACCGCCTTCGCGGAGGATCCGCTGATCCTCATCGAGCAGGGCGTGGTGGGCAGGGAGGTCGAGTGCGGCGTGCTCCAGGGCCGCGGCGGCGACGATCCGCGCACCACCGAGCCGGGCGAGGTCATCGTGGGCGACGACCTGGACTTCTACGACTACGAGTCGAAGTACTTCGGCAAGGGGACCGTGAGCATCCAGGTGCCCGCGGCCCTGCCGGACGGCGCCGCGGAGCGCGTGCGCGAGGTCGCCGGGCGCGCTTTCACCGCGCTGCGCCTCGAGGGCCTGGGCCGCGTGGACGTCTTCGTGACCGAGACGGGAGAGGTCGTGGTCAACGAGGTCAACACGATGCCCGGCTTCACGCCGTCCTCGATGTTCCCCGTGCTCTGGGAGAACATGGGCATGGACTACACGAGCCTCATCAGCGACCTGCTCGAGCAGGCGCGGACCCGCCGCATCGGTCTGCGCTGAGGGGCCTACTGGACGTCGTCGGCGCCGAGGCAGTGGCGCTCGGCGGGGATCGACGTCACCAGGTCGGTGAGGTCCAGTGCCGCGGCCGAGGCCTGGTCGCCGACGACCTCGCGCGGCACGGTGAGGTCGATCGCCGGGGTGCGTCCGTAGGTCGTGAACCGCACGATCCCGTCCGACGAGCCGTCCTCGTCGATGATCCAGTCCACGCCGGTGCCGTCGGCGTCGGTGAGGGTCGTGCACATCTGCGTGGTCGGACCCGGGGGAGCGACGCCGCAGCGCAGCACGATCGCCTCGTCGCCGCTGCCCCAGGCGAGAGTGCCCTGGCTGCTGGTCGCGTGTCGCGACTGGCCCTCGAGCTGCTCCGGCGCGTCCTGCACGATCTGCGCGCACGCCGGATCCGCGGCGTCCTCGCCCGCGGGCACGCGCACCGTGGCGCACGCCGAGCAGCCGAGCACCAGCGCCCCGGCGAGCAGGGCGGGGAGCGCGGGGAGGCGGGGCAGAGCGCGACGCATCCCCCGAGGATATCGGGCCTGACCTCGGGCACACTGGGGGGATGACGCGCATCGAGCACCTCACCGAGTCCGGCCTGCTGGAGCGGATCACGCCCGGGCTCGCCCAGGGCTCCGACGTCGAGCTGGGCCCCGGCGACGACGCGGCCGTGGTGCGCCTGGCCTCCCCGCGACTGGTCATCACGACCGACACCCTCACCGAGGGGCACGACTTCCTGCTGTCCGCGACCCGGCCGGAATGGATCGGTCGCAAGGCCGCGGTGCAGAACCTCGCCGACGTGGCCGCGATGGGCGCGCGCCCGCAGGCCGTCGTCGTCTCGGTCTCCGCTCCGCGCGAGACGCCCGCGGAGCTGCTCGAGGGCATCAGCCGCGGTCTCGCCGAGAGGTGCGCGCGCGAGGGCGTGAGCGTCGTGGGCGGCGACCTCGGTGCGGCCGACGCGCTCTCGATCACCGTCACCGCGGTCGGGGCGCTCCCGGAGGGGCAGGCGCCGGTCCGACGGGACGGAGCGCGGCCCGACCAGGTGCTCGCGCTCGGCAGCCCTCTGATCGGCCGTTCCGCCGCCGGTCTCGCGCTCGTCCTCGCGGGAGAGGGGGAGGCGCTGGTCGGAGATCGTGGGGACGACGGCGCCGACGGCGGCCGGAGCCCCGACGTGACCCCTGCCGCCCTCGTGGCCTGGCACGACGCACCCGACCCCGAGATCTCCCTGGGCTGGACGGCATGCCCCGGGCGCGCTCGGGCCATGCTCGACGTGTCCGACGGACTCGCCCGCGACGGCGGACGCATCGCACGGGCGAGCGGCGTCGTCCTCGACCTGGATCGCGCCGTGCTGGCGGCCGATGCCGACGCGCTCGCACCGGCCGCGGATCTCCTCACCGAGCGCGCCGACCCCTGGCAGTGGGTGCTGGGCGGCGGGGAGGAGCATGCCCTCCTCGCGACCTTCGAGGAGGGCGAGATCCCCGCGGGGTTCCGACGGATCGGCCTGGTGCGCGCCCTCGCGCCGGGGGAGGAGCCCGGTGTGGTGCTCGACGGCGCAGTGCTCGCCGACCTCGGCTTCGATCACTTCGGATAGGCTCACCTCACTGCGGGCCGATCGTCGGCCCGACGATCCGAGGAGGCCCACCACCCATGGCGTTCACCGACGCCCGCCGCTTCCGCGGGCACCACCTCGCGCGCGTCGCCCGCACCGCGCAGGTCGGCCCGCACATGATCCGCGTGACCCTCGAGGGCGAGGACGTCACCACGATCCCGGCCCACGGCTTCGACCAGTGGGTGCGTCTGTTCCTGCCGCACCCCGAGGGCGGGACCGACTACTCGCGCGTGCCCGAGGGCTTCGGCCTCGCCGGGGCGCTGAAGTACCTGACCACGAGCTCTGGCAAGCGTCCGCCCGTGCGCAGCTACACCATCCGCGAGCTGCGCGCCGAGGACGGCGAGCTCGACATCGACTTCGTCTCCCACGGCGACGCCGGAATCGCCGGCCCCTGGGCACGCCGCGCGAAGGAGGGCGAGCAGGTGATGATGATCGACCAGGGCCGCGGATTCGATCTCCTGGCCCATGCCGCCTCCGTGCTGCTCGTCGGCGAGGAGTCCGCGCTGCCCGCGATCCTCGGCATCCTGCGCGACCTTCCGCGCAGCACGAGCGGCACCGCGATCCTCGAGATCCCCGAGGCGGCCGACGAGCAGCCCCACGAGGCCCCGGAGAACATGGAGGTGCGCTGGATCCTGCGCGCCGACCCGCACGACCGCCCCGGTGTGCTCGCCCTCGAGGCGCTGCGCGAGCTGCCACCGGTGCACGGCGCCGAGCTGCAGGCGTACCTCGCCGGAGAGCAGGCGCTCGTGGCTGAGGGGCGCCGCCACCTGGTCGCGCACGAGGTGCCCAAGAAGCGCATCGAGTTCACCGGCTACTGGAGGTTCGGCAAGGCCGCCCTCTGACTCGTCGCCGGACCGGGCAGCTCAGACCTGCGCTTCGGCGCCCATCACGACGGTGCGCTCGGGCGGCAGGTGCAGGGCGTGGGTCTTGTTCGCGGAGAACTTCTCGAGCAGACGGAACAGGCCCTTCTGCCAGTGGGGCATGCAGCGGTCCTCGCCGGGCTCGATGCGGAAGACGGACAGGAAGTAGATCGCCTTCCTCGGGTCCACCCGCAGCTCGGGGGAGAGGCCCACGGCCTCGGTGAGCGCCGCGGGCAGGTCCTGGGAGTCGTTGAAGCCGACCTTGTAGGTGACGTGCACGATGCCGTCGTGCGGATCGCCGAGGTCGCTGACCTGCACGCGGGCATCGTGCAGCACGTGCGGGACCCCCACGTTGCGGATCGTGATGATGACGACGTTGCGATGCACCATGCGGTTGAAACGGAGGTTCGAGCGCAGCGCGAGCGGGACCGTCGTGGGATCGCCGTGCGGGTACACCGCGAGGCCCGGGACCCGTCGGACATGCTTCTCGCGGATCTCCCGGACGAACTCGTCGATCGGCCCCTCGAGGGCGTGACGGCGCCCGAAGTACTCGCGCGCCCCGCGCCGCCACGTCAGCATGACCACGAGCAGCGCCGCGGCGATGACCAGGGGCAGCCAGCCGCCCGAGGCGACCTTGATGACGTTGCCCGCGAACAGGGCGAGCTCGAGCCCCCCGACGATGACGGCCATGAGCACCACGCGCCACAGCGGCCATCCCCACACGCGCAGCGCCAGCAGGAGGAACAGGGACAGCTCGAGCAGGAGCGTGCCCGTCACCGAGAGCCCGTAGGCGGAGGCCAGGGACTCCGAGGAGCGGAAGGCGAGCACCAGGGTCAGCACGCCAAGGAACAGGAAGAGGTTCACCACCGGCAGGTAGATCTGCCCGCCGTGGATCTTCGAGGTCTGCAGGACCTTCAGCCGCGGCAGCAGGCCCAGTCGGGTCGCCTGCCGGGAGACCGAGAAGGCGCCGGAGATGACCGCCTGGGAGGCGATGACCGTGGCCATCGCCGCGAGCACCACGAGCGGGATCCGCGCCCACGACGGGGCGAGGCGGAAGAAGGGGCTGGCGATCGCCGAGGGGTCGGAGAGGATCAGCGCGCCCTGCCCGAAGTAGCAGATGAGCAGGGACGGCAGGATCAGGCACAGCCACGCGAGGGCGATCGGGCGCCGGCCGAAGTGGCCCATGTCGGCGTAGAGCGCCTCGGCGCCCGTGATCGCGAGGACCACCGCGCCCATCGCGATGAACGCGACGACGGGCCGGTCCAGCGCGAAGACGATCGCATAGCTGGGGGAGATGGCGCGCAGGATCGAGAGGTTCGAGAGCAGGTGCGGCAGGCCCAGCGCGGCGATCGCGAGGAACCAGCACACCATGATCGGCCCGAAGGCCTTCCCGATCGCGCCCGTTCCCCACCGCTGCACGAGGAAGAGCCCGGTGAGGACCACGACCGCCGCGGGCACCACCCAGGCGCCGAGCGCCGGGTTCGCCACCTGCAGGCCCTCGAAGGCGCTGAGCACGGAGATCGCCGGGGTGATCACGGAGTCGCCGTAGAAGAGGGTCGCCCCGATGATCGCGAGGATCAGGGCGATCGACGCCTGCGTTGAGCGTTTGCCGAGCTTGCGCTGGATGAGGTTCGCGAGGGACAGGATGCCGCCCTCGCCCTGGTTGTCGGCCCGCAGGATCACGCCCACATAGGTGACCGTGACGATGAGGATCAGGCACCACACGATCATCGAGATCACGCCGAGCACGTCCTGGTCGGTGGGGGCGACGGAGTTGTGGTGGGTGCTGAAGACGGTCTGCAGGGAGTACAGGGGGCTCGTGCCGATGTCGCCGAACACGACGCCCGCGGCGCCGAGCATGAGAGCCGCGACGGGCTGGCGGCGGCGGGGCCGGCCGTCGGGATCGAGCAGGGCCCGACGGGAGCGTCGCGGGCCGCGCGGCGGGGGAGTCGAGCGGGTCCCGGGGGACATGTGCGGAGCAGGGTCCGAGGGTTCCGCGTCCGATGAGGCCGCGCGCGGGGAGCCCGCGCCCGGCGCCTCGGTGCTCGGGGCGTCTGCCGTGGAAGGGGACTCAGCCGACGGGGCGGCTGCGGGGGTGATGCTCCCGCGAGAATGCGGGGCACGGCCTGGTTCAGTGACCACGAGCGGACATCCTGCCACTGCCGGGGTCCGATGCACAGAGCCCGCCCGCAGCACGCGCGATCCGTGCGTCACATGGGGGGATCCGAGCACCGGGCGGCTGCTGCTCCTCCCATGACCCACCGCGCGCAGACGGCGATCCGCACACCCCGCCTCGCCCGCGCGCACAATGGGGCCATGAGCATCGGCATCCGCACCTCGTTCCTCCCTCACACCGACCCCGACGCCTCCCTCGCCTTCTGGCGCGACGTCATCGGCTTCGACGTCCGCCTCGACGTGGGCCAGGGCGCCATGCGGTGGATCACCGTCGGCCCGAAGGACGACGAGTCGGTTTCGATCGTCCTCGCCCCGCCGGTCGTCGACCCCGCCGCGACCGACGAGGAGCGCGCCGCCGTCGCCTCCCTCATGGCCAAGGGCGTCTTCGCCATGGTGCTGCTGTCCACCGACGACGTCGACGCCGAGTTCGCACGCATCGAGGCCGCCGGGGCCGACGTCATCCAGGAGCCCACGGATCAGGACTGGGGGCCGCGCGACTGCGCGCTGCGCGACCCGGCGGGCAACATCGTCCGCCTCCAGCAGGTCGGCTGAGCGGCCCCGATGCCGGAGCGCCGCGCCGACGGCCGGGCGGAGCGCGCGGAGCTCGTGCCTCCGCTGCGTCTCGCCCATCCTCTGCGCTGACGCGCGCCGCGGCCGACGGTCGGAGCCGCCGGGGATTCCCGAGTGTCTGGAGAATCTCGTCGGCCGATCGCGCGGGGACCTGCGGGACTACGCTTGAGGGGTCGCCCGCCGCAGGGGTGCGTTCGCGAGATCGCACCCGTCTAAGGAGCATCGCTCCGGACAGCCCGGCGGGCATCCATCCGCACCCGAGCTCCGAGGAGACGACCGTGCCCTTCACCGTCAAGGCCCTGCAGAAGACCGGCCCCGACCAGCCGTACAAGGTCGCAGAGATCCAGCGTCGCGACCCTCGACCCGCCGATGTCGTCATCGACATCAAGGCCGCGGGCATCTGCCACAGCGACATCCACACCATCCGCAACGAGTGGGGCGAGGCGCACTTCCCGCTCACCGTCGGCCACGAGATCGCGGGCGTCGTCTCCGCCGTCGGCGACCAGGTCACGAAGTACTCCGTGGGCGACCGCGTCGGCGTGGGCTGCATGGTCGACTCGTGCGGCGAGTGCGAGCAGTGCCTCGCCGGCCAGGAGCAGGACTGCCTGAACGGCAGCGTCGGCACCTACAACGTCAAGGACGTCGACGGCACCATCACCCAGGGCGGCTACTCGCAGAAGGTCGTCGTCGACGAGCGCTTCGTGTGCCGCATCCCCGACGGCCTCGACTTCGACGTCGCCGCCCCGCTGCTGTGCGCCGGCATCACGACCTACGCCCCGCTCGCCCGCTGGGGCGTCGGCGAGGGCAAGAAGGTCGCCGTGCTGGGCCTCGGCGGCCTCGGCCACATGGGCGTCCAGCTCGCGGCGGCCATGGGCGCCGAGGTCACCGTGCTCTCGCGCTCGCGCAAGAAGGAGCAGCTCGCGATCGATCTGGGCGCGACCCGGATGCTCCCGACCACCGAGGACGGCTTCTACGAGGAGCACCGCGGCGAGTTCGACCTGATCCTCAACACGATCAGCGCCGACATCCCCGTCGACAGCTACCTGCGGCTGCTCAAGCCGCACGGCGTGATGGCCGTCGTCGGCCTCCCGCCGGCCGCGCAGCCGCTGCACTTCGGTGCACTGATCGGCGGCGGCAAGGTGCTCGCCGGCTCCAACATCGGCGGCATCGCCGAGACCCAGGAGATGCTCGACTTCTGCGCCGAGCACGGCATCGGCGCCCAGATCGAGGTCATCGGGGTCGACGAGGTCGACGCGACCTACGACCGCGTGGTCAACGGCGAGGTCTACTTCCGCGCCGTGATCGACACCGCGACCTTCGAGGACGCTCCGGTCGGCGTCTGAGCCCCGACCCGCGCGACGGTCGGTGATCGACCGCGCGCACACGGTGCCCCGTGCACCGGCGTCCGACGGGCCCGGCGGCCTCCTTCAGGGG
>NZ_JBHTSV010000005.1:0-186740 GCF_042794925.1 Brachybacterium sp. NPDC056505 | reverse complement strand
CGAGCCAAGAGTGGACACTCTTGGCTCGCCACCCTCACATCTTGGGGTGCAGCGGCGCCACGGCGGCGCCACGGCGGCGCCGCGCGGAAGGCGCCGGGCGTCAGCCCTTGACGGAGCCCTCGGTGAGGCCGCCGCGCCAGAAGCGCTGCAGCACGATGATGAGGATCGCCAGCGGGATCACCGAGAGCAGCGCGCCGCCCACGGTGAGCTGGTAGAACTCCGGCAGACGATCGGTCTGGGCCCGCCAGTTGTTCAGGCCCAGGGTGATCGGGTAGAGCTTCTCGTCGGCCAGCATGACCAGCGGCAGGAAGTAGTTGTTCCAGATCGCGACGAACTGGAACAGCAGGATGGTCACGATCGCCGGCACCAGCTGGCGCAGCACGATGGTGTGGAAGATCCGCATCTCGCTCGCACCGTCCATGCGGGCGGCCTCGAGGACCTCGTCGGGAATGGCCGCGCTCGCGTAGATGCGGGCGAGGAACAGTCCGAAGGGGCTCAGCAGCGACGGGATCAGCACCGACCAGTAGGTGTTGGTGAGCCCGATCTTGCTGAAAACGAGGAACAGCGGAAGCGCGGTCGCTGTGCCGGGCACCAGCACGCCGCCCAGCACGAACGCGAAGATCGCGTTGCGGCCGGGGAACTCGAACTTGGCCAGGGCGTACCCGGCGGCGACCGCGAAGTAGCACGCGAAGACCGCGCCCACCCCGGAGTACAGCAGCGAGTTCAGCGCCCAGCGCGGGAACGCGCCGCCGTTGGCGGTGAGCACATCGCCCAGGTTCGAGAACAGCTGGAAGCTCTTGCCCAGCCAGAAGCCGTTGGTGCCGAAGAGGTCCTCGGTGGACTTCGTGGCGTTGACGATCACCCAGTACACGGGCACCAGGAAGTACAGCGCGACGATCACCAGGATCGCGGTGACGATGATGGTGGTGGTCGGCTTGGTGCCGGCGGTGCGGGACTCGCGGGCCGCCTTGCCGGACTTCGTGCGCGTCGAGGTCGCGGGCGTCGTGCCCGCTCCCCCGGTCGAGTGCGCGGACGATCCCTGCGTCTGCGTCGAGGTGCTCATGACTTCCTCCCCAGACGGTTGGAGATGCCCAGCGCGCCGGCCGAGAGGATGAACGCGGCGAGAGCGATGATGACCGCCTCCGCCGAGGCCATGCCCAGGTCGTTGTACTGGAACGCGTAGGCGTAGGCGGACAGGTTCGGCGTGTACTCCGAGTTGATGCCCGAGCTCATGGTGGAGAGCACCTGTGGCTCGGCGAACAGCTGCAGGGTGCCGATGATCGAGAAGATGATCGTGAGCATCAGCGCCGGGCGGATCAGGGGCAGCTGGATCGAGGTGACCACGCGCAGCGGCCCGGCCCCGTCGATCTTCGCGGCCTCGTAGATGTCACCGGGGATCGCCTTCAGCTGGGCGATGATGATGAGCATGTTGTAGCCGGTGTAGGTCCAGGTCACGATGTTCGCGATCGACCACAGCACCATGTTCGGGCCCAGGAAGTCGACGTCGATGCCGACCCAGCTCAGCGCGTCCACGATCGGGCTGAGACCCGGGACGTAGAGGAAGGACCACAGGATCGTCGCGATCACGCCGGGGATGCCGTAGGGCAGGAAGAAGGCGGCGCGGAACAGGCCCGGCCACCGCGCGCTCGCGCTCTCCAGGAGCAGCGCGAGGATCGTGGAGGCCACGATCATGACGGTCACCTGCACGACGCCGAACAGCAGCATCCGCAGGATCGAGTCGGTGAAGTTCTGGTTGGTCAGCGCCGCGAGGTAGTTCTCCAGGCCCGCGAAGCGGCTGACGGCGCCGTCCTCGCCGACCAGTCCCGTGCGCTGCACGGTCATGAAGGACTGCACGATCGCGATGATGATCGGCAGCACCATGGTGAACAGGAACAGCAGCAGGAAGGGTGCCATCAGCACCCAGGGAGCGCTCTTGCTTCTCATTTGGCGATCTCCACCTTCAGGCCGATCTTGCGCATGATCTCGGCGATGTCGTCCTGGGCCTGCGGCAGCATCTTGGTGAAGGTGCTGGAGCCGCCGACGACGTCGAGCATCCCGTCGCCCAGTCGCGCGTTGATGCGCTGCATGAGGGGAGCCCAGGTCCAGTCGAGGTTCTGGCCCTTGGCCATCGGCTCGATGACATCGACGTTGTAGTTCTGGCCGGAGAAGAACTCGCTGGGCTTCTCGCGGGTCTTGCCGATGTAGTCGGCGGCCGGGGACCAGCCGATGCCCGAATTCTTGATCATGGCGTCGATCCCGTCGGGATCGGTGCACATCCAGCGCAGGAACTCGAGGGCCTCGGCCGGGTGCTCGCTCGTGGACAGGACGGCGGCCGAGGAGCCGCCGAGCCCGCCCGAGGCGTACCCGTCCTTCCAGCGGGGCATGTCGGCCACGGCCCACTTGCCCTTGCCGCCGGGGACGGTCTCGATGAGGGCGTCGCCCCAGGAGCCGCCGATGTAGGAGAGCACGTCCCCGGATCCCGCCGCGGCGTACCACGGGGTCGAGAAGGGGCCGTAGCCGGTGGAGACGAGCTTGTCGGCGAAGATGCCGTCCCAGAAGTCGGCCATCTCCATGGTGGGATCGTCGGCCATGTTCAGCACCCAGGTGTCGTCCTGGGGCTCGAACCAGATCGACCCGCGCTGCATGGCCCAGAAGGTGAGGACGGAGCCGTCGCCCGGGTCAAGCGTCATGATCGTCTTGCCCGCCTTGGAGACCTCCTCGGCCGCCGTGCGGAACTCGTCCCAGGTCTTCGGCGGGGTCAGTCCCAGCTCTCCCTCGAAGACGTCCTTGTTGAAGAACATCGCGCCGGGGCCCGTGTCCTGCGGGACGGCCCACAGGGAGTCGCCGACCTTGATCTGCGCGAAGGCTCCGGGGTCGAAGGACTTCTCGTCGTCGGCGAAGCCGTAGCGGCCGAGCTCCGTGAGCGCGCCGGCGAGGGCGAACTCGGGGACGGCGCGCAGCTCGACCTGGGCGATGTCGGGGCCGCCGCCGGCGGCGACGGCGCTCAGCAGCTTGGCGTAGCCGCCGCTGTCGCCGCCCGGGATCCAGGTGGCGTTGACGGTGATGCGGTCCTGGGAGGCGTTGAACTTGTCGGCGACCTTCTGGAGGTCCTTCAGCCAGGCCCAGTAGGTCAGGGTGACGGGCCCGTCCGACGGAGGGATGACCGCTTCCGCGTTCACCTTCCCGGCGCCGGTGGGGGCACATGCCGCGAGGCCCGCGGCGAGGGCTGCAGCGCCCCCGGCGAGGGCCGTGCGGCGTGGCACGAGCGGTCTCATGGATACTCCTCTTCCTTGCGAAGTCGAGGCCCACATTAGCGCTCGGCGACTATTTGTGGGGCGCCGCACAGAGCCCGGAGTTCCGCATCGGTGGCGCGCAGAGCTTCCGCAGGTCCGCGACCTCGTGATCGTTCACGGCGGGGTGGCATGATTCACACCCGCGGGAGGTCCTCGCCGCACCGCTTCATCCGATGCCGAGCACGTCCAGCACCGTCCCCAGGTTCCGCAGCAGGAGGATGACGCCGACGATCCCGACCACCCACGAGAGCGTCTCGGCGGCGCTGCGGATCGCCCAGTCGTGCAGGCGCTGGAGCAGACGGTCGGCGTGGGCGCCGGCGAGCGCCCGCACGCCCGCGAGCACGAGCCCGGGCAGGATCATCACGGCGCAGTAGCCGACCAGCACCAGCGCGCCGGGCGCGAACCCGAGCCCCATCTGACCGATGATCCCCATCGCTGCGAGGTACGGGAGCATCGACGCCGCCTCGATGATGCCGGCGAGCAGGGCGAGGCTGACGAGGGCCCGTGGCTTCCCTGCCGACTCCCGCACACGCTCGGACCAGCGGCGCGCGGACGCCTCGGGGTCCCCGCCGCGCTTGCGGATCGCCTTCGGGTCGAGGCGGAAGGACCAGGCGAGCAGGCCGGCGCCGATCGCCGCCAGGACAACAGCGACCGCGGGTGTCTCGAGCAGTCCCTGGGCGGACTGCATGAGCGGCAGCAGCCCGGCCAGCAGGACCATTCCGAGCGCGAGGTAGAAACCCCCGATGACCAGGAGGTACAGCACGGTGCGAGCGGCCACGCGCCGTGCTCCGCCCTGTCCGAGGACGAGCAGCATCGCGGGGATCACGAGGGTGCCCACGGACGTCGAGTCGACGAGGGCGAGCACCACCAGTCCGAGCGGGCCCGAGGCGTGGGTCAGAGCTTCCATGGGTTCCAGGCTTCCGGTCCCGCGGGACCGGTGCGTCATCCCTTGGTGCTGGACCCCTCGATCACCGGTGCCGGCCCTCGCCGCGCCGTCTAGCCTCATGGTCATGGATTCCGAGCCCGAGCACGCACCGTGGCTGCCGCGCCGCGATGTGCTCGTCGCGGCGCTCTACGTGGTCGTCGTGGTGGTGCTCGGCAGCATCGGTGGCCTCGGGATCGGCGCCCAGGGTCTGCTGGCGCAGGGGCCGCTGTGGTCGAACGGAGCGTCGATCGCGCTGCTCGTGCCCGCGGCACTCGCGACGGCGCTGCGGCACCGGGCGCCGGCGGTGACCCTGGTCGTGACGGGCACCCTCTCCTGCGCGGAGGTGCTGGGCGGTTCCACGATCGGCGGCTACGTGCTGCTCTTCGAGGCGCTGTGGTCGCCGGTGGCCTACGGGTCCCGGCGCCTGGCGCGCGTGACGAGCGGCGCCGGGGCCGCGATCTCGATCGCGATGATCGCGGTGACCTCCACCTGGCCGCAGCCACGCCCGTCAATCATCGTGGGGCTGCTGCTGATCGTCGTGGTCGTCGGGACTCCTCTCGCCTGGGGCTGGGAGGTGCGACACCTGCATCTGGCGCGGGCGACGGCGGAGCGTCTCGCCTCGGCCGAGCAGGAGCTCGCCGCCGAGCGGGCAGAGCGGGCGGTGGAGACCGAGCGGCGCCGCCTGGCCCAGGACCTGCACGACGTGCTGTCCGGGCATCTCAGCGCGGTCACGCTGCACGCCGGGCTCGCGGCGCAGCTGCCCTCGGCGGACGCGCGCGAGCGCTCCCTCGTCACCACCCGGGACTCGGCACAGGCGGCGCTGCGGGACCTGCGCTCGGTGATCACCATGCTCACCGACGAGAGCGCGGTCCAGCCCGAGGTGACGCTCAGCTGGGATGCGCTCGCGGCGCGACTCGATGCGGGGGCGAACACGGCGGTCGGCGGCGTCGGGGCTGACCGGGCTGACGGGGCTGACGGGGCTGACGGGGCTGACGGGGCTGACGGGGCTGACGGGGCTGACGGGGCTGACGGGGCTGACGGGGCTGACGGGGGCAGTCTCGTGCAGGTCGACCCGGCGGTCGAGGATCCGTCGCGCGTGGATCCGACGCTGCGGGCAGCGCTGCTGCGGATCGGCGCGGAGGCCGTCGCGAACGCCCTCGTCCACGGCCGGGCGCCGCGCCGGCTTCATGTCATCGCGGACGACGACGCCGCCCGCCTGATCTGCACCAACGCGTTCGTCCCCGGCCATGTCCGCGCCGACGACTCCCCGGGGCTCGGCCTCACGACGATGCGCTCGCGCGCCCTCGCCGTCGGCGGATCCCTCAGCGCCGGACCCGACGCCACCGACCCGAGGACCTGGCGCGTCGAGGTCCGGGTCCCGATACGGGACCACTCCCCGCTCACGACGGAGGTCTCCTGATGTCCGACGCCCCCACTTCATCCCCCGCCCGCGAGGAGCCGGAGACGCCGACCCGCGTGCTCGTGGCCGACGACCACCCGGCGGTGCGCGCGGGGCTCGTCGCCCTGCTGGAGGCCGATCCGAGCACCGAGGTCGTCGCTCAGGCGGCCGACGGCGACGCCGCCGTGCGGCATGCACGGGCCCAGCGCCCGGACGTGGCGCTGACCGACGTGCGCATGCCCGGGGCGACCGGCATCGAGATCACGCCGGCGCTGCGCGAGGCCGGTGCGCGGGTGCTCGTGATCTCCGCCTTCGACCTCGACTCGTATGTGCTGGGCGCGCTCGCGGCCGGGGCCGACGGCTACCTCGTGAAGACGGAGGAGCCGCGCAGGATTCTCGAGGCCGTGCACGCCGTGGCCAGCGGTGACGCCGTCCTCTCGCCCGCCGCGACCCGGGCCGTGGTCGCAGCCCTGCGGAGCGGACCGACGGAGGCCTCGTCGACCCCGGCGGGCCCGTCGGGCCTGATGAGCCCGTCGGCCGCCGTGGCCCCGACGACGAGCAACGAGCAGCGCCCGACGCCTAGCGCACCGGGGGTCGAGCTCACGCGACGCGAGGAGGAGGTGCTGCGCCTGCTCGCCCAGGGGCTGTCGAACCAGCGGATCGCGCGGGACCTCGTGGTCGAGGTGACGACCGTGAAGACCCACATCACGCACCTGCTCACCAAGCTGCAGGTGGAGTCGCGCGTGCAGGCCGCGCTGTGGTGGCACCGGCACCGTCGCTGAGATCGGCGCGGCTCGCATGGCCGTCGCCGAGCTCCTGGCGATGTCGGGGCGCGAGCCCCGCGTCACTGACCGGTGCCGGAACCGCCCTGCGCGCCGGACCCTCCGGAGCCCGAGCCGCTGCCCGACCCGGAGCCTGAGCCCGATCCCGAGCCACTGCCCCCGGAGCCGCTGCTCCCGGAACCGCTGCCCGTTCCCGAGCCGCTGCTCCCGGAACCGCTGTCGCCGGAGTCCCCCGAGCTGCCGGACCCGCCGGAGCTGCCCGAGCCCGACTTCCCGGAGTCGCCGCTGTCCCCGTCGGTGCTCCCGGAGCCCGAGGAGTCGTCGCCGCCGAAGGGGTTCCAGCCCGAGGAGTCGTCCGAGTCGTCCCCGGTGGTGCCGTCGCCCTTCTCGGAGTCGTCGGTCGTCGAGGAGTCCCCGGTCGAGTCGTCGTTCGAGGTGGAGCCGTCCCGGGTGGAGACGTGCTCGGTCCCGGTGACCGAGCGCTGGATCTGGCCGGTGCCGGGCGAGAGCTCGGTGCCGACGACCCTCTGGATGCCGAACACCGCGACGATGCCGATCACGGCCATCGCGAGCGCGAGCAGGATGATCCTCGGCGCCCTGGACTTCTTCGCACCCTGCTGGATCTCCGCGCCGTCGGCGCCGAGCGAGGCGGCGCCCGGCGCGGCGTCCTGCTGCGCGGCGCGCCGGCTCGTGCGCGAGGAGTGCGGGAGGTCGTCGATCGAGGACGCGGACGCGCGTGCGCCGGGCTTCAGCGCCTTGACCTGCACCTGCTTGAGTTTTTGCTTGCTGCGGTTCACGGAGTCCGTGTAGAGCGCGAGCGCGGCGGCGGAGACCACGGAGGTCAGGGCCGCGCCGAGCACGGTCCCGGCGATGCCGAGCTGTCCGCCGATCACCGAGGCGGTCGCCGCGGCGGCGCCGCCCGCGACGAGGCCGGAGGGCGAGAGCTTCTTGACCTGCGAGTCCGAATCACCCTCACGGCCGTCGCCGTGCGCGGGCCCGCCGCCCGGTCCGGAGCCTCCGCCCCGGTGGTGATCATCGAGGGCAGGGCGATCCGAGGCATGGGAAGAGGAGGACATGCGCTGAATCTTGCTGCTCTTCGTCAAAGATCGCGACGACGGACCTCACAGTTCGCTGAGAGCCCCCGGAATCACCGTATGACCTGGTGCTTCTTCGACGATGAAGCGCGTCACAGCCCTCCCCCGCGGTCCGATGCGCCACGCCCCCGGGGCCGGCCGGCGACCGGGGCCCGACGACGATCAGCCATTCCTCGCGCGCACCCGGCATCATGGGGGCATCGCGCACGGCTGAGGAGGTGGACCGATGGTCTGGATCGTCGATGTCGTCGCCGTCGTCATCGTGCTGGCCGCGCTCGCGGCCGGACTGCGCTCGGGCTTCGCGGCGACTCTCGGCGCCCTGCTGGGGCTCGCGGCCGGCGCCGCGGCCGCGGTCTGGGCGCTCCCCCACGTCTCCGCGGCGGTGGATCCCCCGTGGCGCACGGTCGCCGTGCTCGGCGCCCTGTTCCTGCTGCTCGTGGTCGGCTGCGGCATCGGCTCGAGCATCGGCGGACTGATCCGTCGGGGCGCAGACCGCATCCACCTGCGCATCCTCGAACGTCTGCTCGGCGGGGTGCTCGGGCTCGTGCTGGGCCTGGTCGTGGTCATGTTCGGCGGCGCAGGACTTGTCTCCGCGGGCATCCCCGGCGTCTCCAGCACGGTCGCGTCCTCGCGGGTCCTGCAGCAGATCGACCGCGCCACACCCGAGCCCGTCGACGACGCCCTCGCCCAGCTGCGCGCGGAGGTCGTCGGCGCCCTGCCCATGCCCACCATCGTGAGCCCGCCGGAGGGACTGAGCGAGGCCGACGTCCCGACGTCGGCCCCCGTCGACCTCGACCAGGCGGACCTCACGCAGGCCGCGCAGTCCGTCGCGCGCGTCTCCGGACCGACGAACGGCTGCGGCACCATCTCCACCGGATCCGGCTTCGTGATCGCGCCCGATCGCATCGTCACCAACGCCCACGTGGTCGCCGGCGTGGAGCATCCGATGGTCGAGCTGCCCGGAGAGACCGCCCGGGAGGGCCGCGTGGTCCACTTCGACGTCGAGAACGACCTGGCCGTGATCGCGGCCGACGTCGACGCCGCCCCCCTGAAGCTCGTCGACACGCTGGACGACGGCACCTCGGCCGTGATCCAGGGCTACCCGCACGGCGGGCCGTTCCGCTCGTCGTCGGCGACAGTGCGCGCCTCGGGCAGCGCCGTGGTGCACGACGCGCACGGCGAGGGCAGCGTGCGCCGTGACATCTACGTGCTGGACGCGGAGGTCGAGCCCGGCAACTCGGGCGGTCCGCTGCTGGACTCGGACGGCGGTGTCGCGGGTGTGGTCTTCGCGCGCGGAGAGTCCGACGACGACGTCGCCTACGCGATGACCAACGCCGAGCTGCTGCCCGTGATCGCGCAGCTCGACAGCGAGACGGAGACCGTGTCGACGGGGGCGTGCACCGCGTGAGCGCCGAGTGCACCGAGGGCGATCTCGACCCGGACCTGTGCCGCTGGCTCGAGCCGCTCGTCGGCGAGGTCGCGCTCGTGCGGCCCCTGGTCGGCGGGATCACCGGCCAGATGCTCCAGCTGCGGCCGGCCTCCGGCGGCGAGGACCTGGTGGTCCGCCGCTGGCGCAGCACGGGCCCGGAGGAGCAGGACCTGGTGCGGCGCGAGGTGACCGGGCTCGAGGCGCTGACCGGCTCGGGGCTTCCCATCCCCCGATTGCTCGCCGCGGATCCCGACGGCAGCGGGTCGGGTCTGCCCTCGACCGTGACCTCGTTCCTCCCGGGCCGCGTGGAGCTCGATCCGCCGGAACTGCGGGAATGGGTGCGGCGGCTCGCGGAGATGCTCGTGCGGATCCACGCCGTGCCCCCGCCGGCGCTCGAGACCTGCGAGTACATGCCCTACGCGCAGCACCCGTGGCTCGTCGCGCTCGGCGACGCCGGTCTCGCCCGCGACGCGCACGAGCTCGCCTCCCGCGCCCCGGACCCGTCGGCCGCAGTGCTCTCCCATGGCGACTTCCAGCACTTCAACGTGCTGTGGGAGGGCACGGACCGACCACGGATCCGCGCCGTCGTCGACTGGCCGACGGCGGGCCTCGCCGACCGCGGTCTGGACGTGGGGCACTGTCGGCTGAACCTCGCCGTGCTCTTCTCGGCCGACGCCGCCATGTGGTTCCTCGACGACTACGAGCAGGCCGCCGGGCTGCACGTCGACCCGGCCGCCGACGTCGAGCAGCTGCTGGGCTTCAGTCTTCAATGGCCAGAGTTCATCCCGATCCAGGTCGCGGGGCGCCGGGCCGTGGACAGACCTGGAATGCCCCGGCGGGTGCAGGAGACGATCAGGCGGACCCTGGATCGGGCAGGATGAGTTCGAGGGTCCCGCCAACCGCCGCCCCCTCCGATGGGAACCCCATGGTCACCGCCGACCCCACGCTCCGCTCCGTCGAGCTGCACCGCCTCGAGACCCGTTACCCCCGCACGATCGGCCGCAATGCGCGCCTCGGCGAGCACGGGAACGGCCCATGGGCCGACGTCGTGGTGATGCGCACGGACAACGGCCGCACGGGATGGGGCCTCCTCGAAGGCCCTCCGGGCGACGTCGACACTCTGATCGGCCGCCGCCTCTCCGATCTCATCGACCCCACGAGCGGCGTGCATGATCCCCGGGACCACTGGGTGGACATCGCGCTGCACGACCTCCTCGGCGTCGTCCTCGACCAGCCGGTCCACGCCCTGCTGGGCGGACGCGGGACCATCGACGTCCCGGTGTACGACGGCGCGCTGTACTTCGACGACCTCGCCCCTCAGCACTCCCCGCGCGGCATCGCGCGGATCCTCGAGGAGTGCCGTGCGGACGCCGCTCTCGGCTACCGCGACGTGAAGCTCAAGATCGGACGCGGCAACCGCTGGATGCCCCGCGCCGAGGGGGACGCCCGCGACGTCGCCGTGACGCGGGCCGTCCGCGAGGCGATGCCCGGGGCGCAGCTTCTCGTGGACGCCAACGACGGCTACGACCTGCCCGGGTTCCTGCGCTATCTCGACGCGGTGGCCGACGTCGGCCTGCACTGGGTCGAGGAGCCCTTCCTCGACGACGCCGACGACCTCGCACAGCTGCGTGCCTGGCTCGACGAGCACTCCCCCGCCACCCTGATCGCCGAGGGCGAGACCACCCCGGACGTGCCGGCGCTGCTGCCTATCGCCGCCGCGGGCAGCATCGACGTGCTGCTCATGGACGTGATGTCCTTCGGCCTCACGCCCTGGCGCCGGCTCATGCCCGAGGTCGAGGCCGCCGGGACCCGGGCCTCACCGCACGCGTGGGGCCAGCCGCTGAAGACCCGGTACGCGGCGCACCTCGCTGCGGGCTGCGGGAACGTCGAGCTCGTCGAGGGCGTGCCCGGCACAGTGCGGGGCGTCGAGGACGCGCTGCTGCGGCCCGTGGACGGGGTGCTGCACCTCGACGACGCGCCCGGCTTCGGCATCCCGCTGCCGGACGCGGAGCATCTGCTTCCTCACGCGTGATCCCGTGGCGCCGGTCCCGGGGCGTGGGCGACGTCGACGAGGCGGGGCGAGTTTCGCCCGACGGCGACGGGATCAGGTCCCTGCGCGCAGGGACGCGGCCGCCTCCGGCCCGGTGGCGAGGCCGAGGCGCGGGGCGACCTCCATAGCCAGCAGCTCGAGGCTGCGCAGGGTCATCTCGTGGGGCGCGGCGATGGAGTGCACCTGGAACGAGACGTCGGTCGCGGCGGGCAGCGTCTCGTCGGCCGCGAGCGTCTCGCAGACCTCCTCGACGGTCCCCACGTGGGTGTCGGTGATGGTCACGAGCTCCTCGATGCTCGCCCCGGCGGCGTCGAATCCGCTCTGGCCCGCGGCGAGCGCGCGCAGCCCGGGCTCCGCGAGGGCGAGGGCGCGGTCGCGGTCCTCGGGGTCCACGACGAGCGCCGTGCGCGAGGCGAGGACCCGCGGGGATGCTCCCTCCGGGAGCGCGCTGCGGTAGGCCTCGATGATGGGCAGCTGGAGCTCGTGGAGGGGCTGGTCGAGGGCGTCCTCGGGGCGCACCTGGGTGCGGGAGAGCATCAGTCCGTCGCCGGCCTCACCGGCGCGTCGGCCGCCGTCGACGGAGAACGTCGCCTGCCAGATGCGCCGGCCGAGGTCCCCGGCGGGCGGGTAGATCCGGGACCCGGTGCCGCGGATCCCGCGGCCGGCGAGCGCGTCCCGCAGCACGTCCAGGTGCTCGGCGAAGAGCTCCCGGCGCCGGGCGGGTTCGCGGCCGAAGGCGGGGAACGACGTGGGTGTGCCGCCGGCGGCGATCCCGAGCTGCACGCGTCCGCCGCTCAGGGCGTCGAGCACGGAGGCGTCCTCGGCCGCGCGCAGAGGATCGTCGATCGGGAGGGTGAGCACGCCGGTGGCCAGTGCGATGTCGCGCGTGCGCTGCGCTGCGGCGGCGAGCAGCACGAAGGGCGAGGGCAGCCCGCCCTCGTGCTCGCCGAAGTGGTGCTGGGCGACCCAGGCGGAGGCGAAGCCGAGCTCGTCGGCCCGGGCGATCTGCTCGAGCGCGAAGCGGTAGCGGTCGGCGGGACCCGCCTCCTCGAGGAGCCGGGTGAACAGTCCCAGGCGGGGTCGGGTCATGGTGCGGGGTCTCCTCTGTGCCGGGGCCGGGTCGGGTCCACCCGAGCATCTCACCCGCGGGCCGTCTGCCGACATCCGAGGCGGCCGCGCGGCTCAGAGCGCGCGGTGCGTCCAGGCCCCCGCGCGGATCGTCCCCAGCACCTCCATGTCCCGCAGCGCCGATGCCGGCACCGCGAGGGGATCCTCGGCCGTGAGCACGAGGTCAGCCGTGTCCCCGACGCCGATCGATCTGCGCCCGTCGGTCGACGCCCTCCAGGCGATCTCCCGCGGGATCCGCTGCTCGGGATGCCAGGCCTCGCGGCGGTCGCGCTCCCGCGTCACCGCCGCCGCCATCGAAATCCAGGGGTCGAGCGGGGCGACGGGGGCGTCGGACCCCAGGCGGAGCCGCGCGCCCGCTTGCACGAGCGAGCCGAAGGCGAAGGCGCGCCCCGTGCGTCCGTTCCAGTGGCGATCGGCGACATCGCGGTCGTCCATCGCGTGCTCCGGCTGGACGCTCGCCTCGACGCCCAGCTCCGCGAAGCGGGGCAGGTCCTTCTCGCTCACGAGCTGCGCGTGCTCGATGCTCCCCCGCGCCCCCGTCTCCTCGAAGATGTCGAGCGCGAGGGCCACCGCGCGATCGCCGATCGCGTGCAGCGCGGGGACGAAGCCGCCGTCGTGCGCCCTGCGGGTGAGGGCGAGCGCCTCCTCGGCGGGCAGCGCGCGCAGTCCGTGGTCCGTGCCGTCGGCGTCGTAGGCGTCCTCGACCCATGCCGTGCGGGTGCCGAGCGACCCGTCCAGGACCAGCTTGAACGGCCCGACGGTGAGCAGTCCCTCGGTGCCCTCGACGGCCTCGCCCGTCCGCAGTCCGTCGCGCAGCGCGCGCTCCAGGTCGCGGGGATAGATCCCGGAGCGCACGCGCAGAGTATCGGCACCGGCCGCCATGCGGCGCTGCCAGGCCTCGATGCCGAAGCCCATCTCCAGGTCGACGACGCCGACCACGCCGCGCTGCGCGGCGTCCCGGACGGCCTCGCGGATCCAGCCGTCCAGGGTCTCCTCGGGCACCCGGGACAGCTGCCCGGTGGCGTCGAAGGCATCGGCCTCCCGCAGCACCCCGTCCTCCGGGAGGGGCCTGCCGAGCCCGCGCGCGAGCAGGTCCAGGGCGGGGCCGTTCGCCCAGACCGTGTGCAGATCGTGGCTGATCGCGACCGCCGGCCGGTCGGGCACGGCGGCGTCCAGGAGGGCCCGCTCCGCGCGATCGGGCCACACCCCGTCTCGGAAGCCGTGCCCGATGAGCACCGGGTCCCGGTCGCGGTCACCGCTCCCTGCCGCGGCGGCCATGGTGCGGACGAGCTCGGCCGCGCTCGCGCACGCGGAGACGTCGATGCGGCGCCGCGCGAGGGACCACTGGTCCATGTGCGTGTGGTGGTCCCAGAGGCCGGGGCCCACCCAGGCGCCGCCTGCCGCGACGACCTCGTCGTCGGCGCGCGCCGCGAGCCCGCCGGCCGGTGCGATCTCCTCGATGACCCCCTGGACGATGCGGAGGTCAACCGGCGCCGCGTCGGCCCCGATGCGACGCACCTCCTGCAGCAGCGTCGGCGTCGGCATCAGTCCTCAGCCCGATCCGACGAGGGATCCTGCGGGGCCGACCGCTGCGAGTTCGGCTCCCCGTGCTCGCGGACCATCTCGGCGGCGAGCGCCGGGTTCTCGTAGGGCCCGGGTGCGCGCAGCGCCCGGATCACGGACTCGATCACCGCGGGTTCCTTGTCCTGGCTGAGCTTGGCGCGGGCGTCGAAGCGCCGGACCCGCACGCGGATCCCGACGGTCCCGCGTGCGATGCCCCTCGCCCTCTCCTCGTCGATCTGCAGGGAGACGGGGTGGGGCATGCGCTGCTCGAAGTGGTCGACGAGCCGGGAGAGCACGGTGAAGTTCTCCTCGTCCGAGAGGATCTCGGGCGTGCCCCAGAGGTGGGCGGTGACGTGGTTCCACGTCGGGATGAACTGATCGGGCGGGTACCAGCCCGGCGAGACGTACCCGTGGGGGCCCTGGATGATCACGAGCACCTCGTGGCGGCCCAGCTCATGGGCCTCCTCGTCCGGCCGGCCGACGTGGCTGACGAGGCTGATCCCGTCCCCCGGGTCCTCGCCCTCGGCCGGCTCCTCGAGCAGGAAGGGGTAGTGGGAGGCGACCAGTCCCGAGGCGGGCGAGACGATCGTCGCCCAGGGGTTGCCGCGGATCAGGCGGCGCACCTCGTCGGGATCCGTCAGCAGGTACGAGGGTGTGTGGCGCATGACCGACACGTTCCCACGAGGTGCTCGCCGCCGCCGCTCCAGCAGATCACGATTCTATAAACTTTCACTATTCACTGAGACTTGAAAGAACTGCTCCCATACGGTCGACCCACGTCGCCCCCGAGCGGCGGTCGAGGACGACCCACCGGAGGAACCATGCGCAGAGGAGCAGCGCTCACGCTCATCGCTTGGGCCGCGACGCTCACGCTGATCACCGGGTGCTCCGTGGGCACGCCGCAGCACAGCGACCCCGACGGCTTCGTGTTCGCGACCGGCGAGCCCGACCACCTCACCCCCGGCCGGCAGACCGTCGCCTACGACCAGATGCGGGCGCTGTTCTCCCCGCTCGTGTCCGTCGACGACGAGGGCACGGTGCACGGGGTCGCCGCGAAGAGCGTCACCAGCGACGACAACGTCACCTGGACCATCACCCTGCGCGACGGCTGGACCTTCCAGAACGGCGAGCCCGTCACGGCCGAGAGCTACGTGAAGGCCTGGAACTACGTCGCCTACGGCCCCCACGCCTGGGAGGACTCCGGCCAGCTCGCCGGCATCACGGGGTACGCGGATCTCAATCCCGAGTCCGGGAAGCCGACGACGAAGACGATGAGCGGACTCCACGTCACGGGCGAGCACACCTTCACGGTGACGCTCACGGGTGCGGACAGCTCCTTCCCTCTCCAGCTGACTTCTTCGCAGACCGCGTTCTTCCCGATGCCCGAGGCCGCCTACGACGACCTCGACGCCTACGACCGCAAGCCCGTCGGCAACGGCCCCTACGCGATGACCGGGGCATGGAAGCCCGGCGGCGAGTTCACCGTGCAGGCCTGGGACGGGTACCGGGGCGAGGCGCCCCGGACGCAGCGCGTCACCTTCCGCAGCTACCAGGACCAGAACACCGCCTACACCGACGTGCTCTCCGGCAGCGCCGACGTGCTCACCCTGCCCGCGGAGAAGATGACCAGCGCGTCCGCGGACTTCGGCGACCGCCTGCACACCTACGACGCCGCGGGCATCGACTACCTCGGCTTCCCCCTCTGGGACGAGCGCTACGACGACCCCCGCGTCCGCGAGGCGATCTCCATGGCGATCGACCGCGACGCCGTGAACAAGGCGTTCTTCGGCGGGCTCTACGAACCGGCCACCTCCCTCACGCCGCCCAGCATGATCGGGGCGAAGGAGGGCGTGTGCGGGAAGTACTGCGAGTTCCATCCCGAGGACGCGAAGGCCCTGCTCGCCGAGGCCGGCGGCTTCGACGGCACGATCACCCTGGTCTACCCCGGAGGCGCCGGCCTCGACGCCCTCTACCAGGGGTACGCGAACCAGATCCGCCAGAACCTCGGCGTCGAGACCGTCGCGAAGCCCACCACGGACTTCGCCTCCTTCAACACCGAGCTCGTCGAGAAGACGGTCGACGGACCCCACTTCGGCCACTGGGGCGCCCTCTACCCGAGCCAGCAGGGGACCCTGCGCGCCCTGCTCACCCCCACCGGGGGCTGTGCGCCCTGCACCGGCTACTACCAGGACGACGACGTGGACACCCTGCTCGCCCGCGCGAGCGGGGCCGACGACGAGGACGAGGCCGCCGACTACTACGCGAAGGTCCAGGACGCCGCCTTCGAGGACTTCCCCATCGTCCCCACGTTCTTCGACAAGTACTCCTACGTGACCAGCGAGAAGATCACCGACCTGCCCGACGTCCGCGGCGACGTCGCGATCGCGGAGGTGACCGTCCGATGACCCCGCCGACCCCGCGTCGCAGCCCGGGCCCCGAGACCACGGCCGAGGCAGCCCACGAGCCGTCGGCCGTCCGACGAGAGGAAGCATGCATGTCCCACCCGGCCACCGACCCGCACGAGGGAGCGCCCCTGCGCGCACCGCAGATCCTGGATCTGGTCCGGACCCTCCCCGACCACAGCGGATTCCCCACCGTCGACGAGCTGCACGAGAGCTTCGAGGCCCTCGCGCGCAGCACGGATCGCGTGGGCCGGCGCCGCATCGGGACCAGCCGGCTGGGCGAGCCGATCCACGAGTTCGTCGTCGGCGACGGACCCCACCAGGCGGTGATCGTGGGCGGCGTCCACCCCAACGAGCCCATCGGCTCGTGGACCGCCCTGCACCTCGCCGAGATGATGCTCGAGGACGACGGCCCCGCGGAGGCGCTCGCGACCACGTGGCACATCGTTCCGACCATCGACCCTGACGGCATGCGGCTGAACGAGGACTGGTTCGCCGATCCCTTCGACCGCTCCCACTACTCGCGGCACTTCTACCGGCCGGCCCCGGACAGCCAGGTCGAGTGGACCTTCCCCACCGACTACAGGGACGCCTACTTCGACACGGTCCTCCCCGAGACGCTCGCGCTCATGCGACTCATCGACGACGTGCGCCCCGACCTGCTGGTCACCCTGCACAACGGGGAGATGGGCGGGGTCTACTACTACCTCTCCCACGACGAGCCGGAGCTGATCGCCGACCTCCACGCGATCCCCGACGCGCTCGGCCTGTCCCTCGACACCGGCGAGCCCGAATCGCCGCACCTGCGCACGCTCGCGACCGCGGTGTTCGCCATGGACCACATCTCCACGTACTACGAGTACCTCGAGTCGATCGGCCTCGATCCGGCGCCGCAGATCCGCGGCTCCTCCTCGGCCTCCTGGGGCGCGCGCCACGACGCGCTGTGCCTGGTCGCGGAGCTCCCCTACTGGACCCACCCCGACGCCGGCGACGAGACGCCCACCTCCGAGCCCTACCGGGACCTGGTGCTGCGCACCGCCGAGACGATGGGCGCCTCCGGCGAGGCCCTGCAGCAGATCCTCGACGAGGCGGAACGGCACCTGAGCCTGCGGACCCCGTACCTCGAGGCCTCCCGGGCGTTCGTCCCGATGCTCGGGGCGATCGCGGAGACCGACCGCCGCCGGGCGCCGCTCGAGCCGGCCGAGCGGCGGGCGACCGTCGCCGAGCAGTTCGCCTGCGAGGACCTGGTGCGCTGCTTCCGCCTCCGCTACGGCGGGATGCTGCTGCAGGCGATCGAGGCCGAGACCCGGGCGGGCATCGCCCCCGCTCCCCTGCGCGCGCTGCGTGAGCGGATGGCCGCCCTGTACGAGGAGTGGCTGGCCGACGCCGCCACCGAGGCGACGCCCATCCCGATGCGCACCCTCGTCGGCGTGCAGCTCGGGGCGGTGATCGCGGGCGCCGCGCACGTGGCCGCGACGCGGCCGACGCGGGACGCGCCGTCGGCCGATCTCCCCGTCCCCGGCGACGGCGGCGCGTCATGAGAGGCGCGCTGCTGGTCGCGGCGCGCCGGATCGGGACGCTGGTGATCGTCTTCCTCGGCGTCACCTTCCTCATCTACGTGATGACCTTCGCGCTGCCCGGCGATCCGATCCGCGCGCTCGGCGGGGACCGTCCGCTGAGCGACGCGACCGTGCACACCCTGCAGGCCCGCTACCACCTGGACGAGCCGCTCTGGCAGCGTTACCTGCGCTACCTGGGAGGCCTCCTCCACGGCGACTTCGGCACCGACTTCAACGGCGTGTCCGTCGGCGAGCAGATGGCGCAGCGCTGGCCGGTGACGATCGTCCTCGCGCTCACCGCCTGGGTGATCGAGGTCGTGGCGGGCATCGCCCTCGGCGTCGCCGCCGCGCTGCGCCGCGGGAGGGCCGTCGACCGGGCGGTGCTGATCTCGACGATCACGGTCGCCGCGATCCCCGTGTTCGTGCTCGGCGTCTCGCTCCAGCTCGTGTTCGCGGTGCGCCTGCACTGGTTCCCCGTGGCGGGCACCGCTCAGGGCTGGCCCGTGTCCTTCCTGCTGCCCGCGCTGGTCATCGCCCTGTTCGGGCTCGCCTCCGTCTCCCGCCTCACCCGGGCCTCGGTGATCGAGACCCTCGCGACCGACCACATCCGCGCGGCCACGGCGAGCGGCCTCTCGCGCCGACGGATCATCGGCGTGCACGTGCTGCGCAACTCGCTGATCCCGCCGGTGACGTACCTGGCCACGGACCTCGGACTGCTCATGGGCGGGACCGTCATCGTGGAGGGGATCTTCAACGTGCCCGGCATCGGCAACCTGCTGTTCCAGGGGATCCGCTCCCACGAGGGCGCCACGATCGTCGGCATCTCGACCGCCCTGATCCTCGTCTTCCTGCTCACCAGCCTGCTCGTGGACGGCCTCCACGCACTGCTCGACCCGCGGATCCGCACCAGGGGGACGACGTCATGACCAGCTTCGTCCGCGCCACCGACGCCCCCGTGCGCCACCGGGTGCTCTCCCCCGCCCTGCGCCGGCCCGGGGTGATCGTCCCCGCGATCCTGCTCGCGCTCATCCTGCTGATCGCGATCGCCCCGGCCCCGTTCGCGGGGCTCTTCGGGCACGGCGATCCCCGCTTCTGCGACCTCACCCGCAGCGGCGCCTCGCCGACCTCCGGCCACCCCTTCGGCTTCGACGTCCAGGGCTGCGACGTCTACGCCCAGGTCATCTACGGGGCGCGCACCTCGATCGGCGTCGCCGCCCTCACCACCGCGCTCGCGGGGATCGTCGCGATCGTGGTCGGGACCGTCGCGGGCATGAGCGGGGGCTGGGTCGATTCGGTGCTCTCGCGCCTGACCGACGTGTTCCTCGGCTTCCCGTTCCTGCTGGGCGCGGTGGTCGTGCTGAACACCGTGGGCACGCGCTCGGTGCTCACGGTCTCCCTCGTGCTCGCCCTGTTCGGATGGCCGACGATGGCCCGGCTCGTGCGCGGCTCGGTCCGCGCCGTCGCGCGCTCCGAGTTCGTCTCCGCGGGACGCACGATGGGGCTCTCGCCCTGGTGGATCGCCACCCGGTACGTGCTGCCCTCCTCACTCTCGCCGCTGCTGGTGCTCGCCACCATCACCGTGGGCAGCGTGATCGTCGCCGAGTCCTCTCTCACCTACCTGGGCATCGGCCTCCAGGCCCCGGCGATCACGTGGGGTCTGCAGCTCTCCGCGGCGACCGGGCAGTTCCTCTCCGCCCCGCACATGCTGGTCTTCCCCTCCCTGTTCCTGGTGGTCACGGTGCTGACCGTGACCACGCTCGGGGAGACCCTGCGAACCCTGCTCGAACCGGCCCACGGATGAGGGCGGGCGGAATGAGAAGATCCGGAGCACGGCCCGCGGCACTCCCCCGCAAGGCCGACGACCCCGGACGGATGGAGGAGAGAGCATGGCCGAGGACCGCAGCGATCCGCGCAGGAGCACCGAGGACGCGCAGGAGCCTGCCGAGCACGACGTGTACCTCGACGCCGATCGCCAGGGCTTCGTCGAGGACCTCGCCGTGATGATGAACCACGCCGCAGGGCTCCCGCTCACCGACGGCCGCGTGCTCGGCTATCTGATGATGACCCAGGCCGACCACACCTCCTCGGCGCAGCTCGCGCAGGGCCTGCAGGCGAGCTCGGGGGCGATCTCCATGGCCACCCGGCGCCTGGTGGAGTCGGGCTTCGTCAAGCGGCACGTGATCCCCGGGGACCGCCGCCACTACTTCCGCACCGAGACGGACGTCTGGGGCAGCTGGCTCGCGACCGAGCGCCGCTACCTCGACCGCCAGCGCGACGTGATCGCCCGCGGCCTCGCGACCACCGATCCCGACGACCCGGCGGACGCCCCCGTCCGCGAGCGCCTGGAGAACGGGCGCGACTACATGACCTGGCTCCAGGGGCATCACCGGGCGATGCTCGCGGAGTGGGAGGCGTTCAAGGCCGAGCGCCGCAGCGGGAACCGGAAGAAGCGCTCCCCGACCACCCACGAGGAAGAGGACTGACCATGAGCACGAGGCCGGACGCGTTGGAGCACGGCGACGAGGACTCCGCGGCGGTCCTGGAGATCGCGGATCTCCGGGTGCGCTTCGAGACCGACGAGGGCGAGGTCCTCGCGGTCGACGGGGCGTCCTTCGAGGTCCACCAGGCGGAGGTCGTGGCCGTGGTCGGCGAGTCCGGCTCGGGCAAGTCCATGACCGCGATGTCGATCCTCGGCATCGCTCCCGAGGACGCCCGGATCACCGGCTCGATCCGTGTGCGCGGCGGCGAGGACCGCTTGGTGGAGGTGCTCGGCGACGGTCCCAGTCCTCTGCCCGAGCTGCGGGGCCGACGGGTCTCGGTGATCTTCCAGGACCCCACGGCCTCGCTCGACCCGGTCTTCAGCATCGGCTTCCAGCTGGCCGAGGTGGTGCGACGCGCCGCCCCCGGGACCAGCCGCCGCGAGGTGCGCGAGCGCAGCCTCGAGCTCCTGCGCGAGGTCGACATCCCGGACCCGGAGGGCGCACTGCGCAGGTACCCGCACCAGCTCTCCGGCGGGCAGTGCCAGCGCGTGATGATCGCGATGGCGCTCGCCTCCCGACCGGACCTGCTGATCGCCGACGAGCCGACGACCGCCCTGGACGTCACCGTGCAGGCGGAGGTCCTCGACGTGCTGCGCCGCCTGCGGGAGTCGACGGGCACGGCGGTGCTGCTCATCACCCACGACATGGGCGTCGTGGCCGACCTCGCCGATGCGGTGGTCGTGCTCAAGGACGGGAAGGTCGTCGAGCAGGGGCCCGTACGCGAGGTGCTGGGCTCCCCGCGCGAGGAGTACACGCGCACTCTGCTGGAGGCCGTGCCGCGCCTCGAGATCGACGAACGGCCCGGGCGGGAGCCGGCTCCGCATCGCGAGACCGGGGGCGAGGACCCGGGGACGACCGCGGGCCCGTCCCAGGGCGCGACCGGGGACTCACACGACGGCGCGGACCGCGCGGAGTCGGCGGGTGACCTGGAGACAGCGCTCTCGATCCGCGATCTCTGCGTCGACTACGGACGCGGCGCGCGCCGGTCGCGGGCGGTCGACGGGGTCGGCCTGGATGTCGCGCCCGGCGAGATCCTGGGCCTGGTCGGCGAGTCCGGGAGCGGGAAGACCACCATCGGCCGTGCGATCGTCGGCCTGGTGCCGGTCGCGCAGGGCTCGATCCTCGTCGAGGGCCGCGATGTGGTCACCGCGGGCCGCGTCGAACGCCGCGCGATGCGCCGGCGCGTGGGCGTCGTGTTCCAGAGCCCGCGCTCCTCCCTGAACCCCCGGTACACCGTGGAGCGGACCGTCACCGAGCCACTCGTGAAGATCCTCGGGCTCTCGGGCGAGCAGCTCGAGGAGCGCACCTCACGGCTGCTCGCGGGCGTCGGCCTCGACGACTCCTGGCGCCACCGCCGCCCGCACCAGCTCTCCGGCGGCCAGTGCCAGAGGGTCGCGATCGCCCGCGCGCTCGCCCTCGATCCCGCCCTGCTGATCGCGGACGAACCCACGAGCGCCCTCGATGTCTCCGTGCAGGCGCAGGTCCTCGACGTCTTCCGGGAGCTGCAGGAGTCCCTGGGCTTCGGGTGCCTGTTCATCACGCATGACCTCGCCGTCGTCGACCAGCTGTGCGGTCGCGTGGCGGTCATGCGCTCCGGAGCGCTCGTAGAGACGGACGGCAGCGCCCGGGTGCTACACGATCCGCGCGAGAAGTACACCCGGCGCCTGATCGCCGCCGCCCCGGTGGCGGACCCGGACCGGCAGGCCGAGCGCAGGGCGCGGCGCGCGGCTGCGTGAGGGGACGCCCCGGGACACGGACGCTGGAGATGACGTCGGGACGCCGTTCCTCGCGCCCACTAGTGAGACGAAGGATCGAAGGTGATCGGCCCGCACTTCGAGAGCGGAGTCCAGTCCTCCGCCCATGGCCCGGTCGAGATCACCATCGAATCGCGCGGCCGGAGACCCCCGGTGCCGCACGATGCACCGAAGCTCGAGCGCTGGCGATAGCCGTGCCGGCTGAACTCGAGCTCGAAGGATCCGTCGACGATGGAGAGCACCCGCTGGTCGAGGTGCCTCAGAAACTCCGCCGATCCGTCGTCGCACGCATCGCATCCGCACTGGGGCAGCAGCCGGGTCGCGGCAGCGGGGTCCCCGACGCCGATCTCAAGGCCGGGGAAGCGCTCTTCGCTCTCCGTCTCGGCGAGCGCCAGGGCCCGGGCACCAGGGCGACGGGGAGTCAGCCATCGTGTGCGCACCGGAGTCCCACCGGGTTCGGCCAGCCAACGCTCGCGCTCCTCGCCCGTGGCGATCTCCTGCTGCGCCCAGTCGCGGGCGGTGAGCACGCGCGCCCAGGCACCGGCGCGGGTCCACAGAATCCGATAACGGTCCTGGTCGGTGACGCGTTCGTACTCCTCCTCCGACGGGTTGCGGTCTCGCCCGTCGGCTCCGAGGTGAGGATCGGGCCATTCCTGCGCGTCACCTCCCATCTCGACGAACGCGCGCTGCACGTCGTCGAGGAGCGCGAGCAGTGCTGCCGGATACATGTCGGAGACGCGCAGGGGCCGACGCTAGCGCGCGATCAGCGGGCCGACGAGCGAGATCTGCCCGCACCCCGGGATCCTCGGCAGCCACCCGGCGTCACACCACCGTGTATCCCCCGTCGACCGTGAGCACGGAGCCGGTCGCGAAGCTCGAGGCGTCGGAGGCGAAGTAGAGAACCGCCGGGGCGATCTCCTCGGGCATGGCGTAGCGCTTCATGGGGGCGTCCTCGATCCAGCGCTGACGCAGGGAGGGGTCGTCGACGGGCGCCATCTCGGTCTTCACGTAGCCCGGGGCGACGGCATTCACGCGGATCCCGTGCTCCGCCCACTCCATCGCGAGCGACTTCGTGAGGTGGTGGACCGCGGCCTTGGAGGCGTTGTAGATCGGCTGCAGCTGGGGACGGTTGACGATGTCCCCGGACATGGATCCGATGTTCACGATCGAGCCGCGACCTGCGGGGATCATCGCGCGCGCCGCGGCGCGACTCATCTCGAAGACCCCGCCCACGTTCGTGTCGAGCACGGTGCGCAACTCCTGCGCGGTGACGTCGAGCGCGGGGGCGTGGAAGCAGGCTCCGGCGTTGTTGACGAGCACGTCGAGACCCCCGCCGAGCTCCACGGCCGCCGCGACGGCCGCTTCGCACGACGCCGGATCCGTGACGTCCAGGGCGATGCCGAGGGTGCGCCGGCCGGTCTCCTCGGCGAGGTCGCGCGCCGCGTGCTGGGAGGCGGCGCCGTCGCGGGCGCCGATGACGATGTCTGCCCCGGCCTCGGCGAGACCGCGCGCGAAGGCGAGGCCGAGTCCGCGGTAGCCGCCGGTGACGATCGCCGTGCGGCCGGTCAGGTCGAAGGTGGAGAGGATGCTCATCGGGGGATCACCGTCTTCGTCGAGGGGCGCCGTGGGAGACCGCGCTCAGATCGCGGCCCGGTGGCAGGGACGCTACCGGAGCCGCTCAGCCCCGCCGCACCTCGTCCAGGTACCCGTACGTCGTCACCCGCGAGACGCCGAGCCGCGCGGAGACCCGCTCGGCGGCGCGCTTGATGTGGAAGGCGCCCCTGCCCTCGAGCAGTCGCAGCACCTCGATGCGATCGGCCTTCGTCATCGCCGGTGCGGGCTTGCCGACGGCGGCGACGGCCTCGGCGATCATGTCGTCCAGGACGTCCGAGACGTTCGGGACCACGAGCTCCTGGGGCTCGGAGGCGGCGTCCTCTGTGGCGGCGGGGAGCAGCGCGGTGAGCGCGTCCATCGCGCCCTGCACCGGGGTGAGGTCGCGGTTGATGCACAGCGCCGCGATGATGCGGCCCTCGTGGTCGCGGTAGTAGACCGAGGAGCTGATCAGCTCGCGCCCGTCGGCCGTGCGGGCGCGATACCCGAAGGCGTTGTGGTCGCGGCTCTGGTCGTGCAGCACCTCCGCGCCGAGGTTGGTGGAGGGGCCGCCGACCCTTCGGCCGCTGACCTCGCCGTGGAGGATCGCGTGGATCGAATGCTCGAGGTCGCCCGCCGAGAGGTCGTGCAGGACCACCTCGCAGTGCGGCCCGCCGACGGCGGCGATCGCCTCCATCACCGGCGCGAGAGCGCGATGGGCCTCGTCGATGTCGGCGAAGCGCACGTCGGTCTGCGCAGCTGAGGTCGTCGTCACGGCACTCTCCGTTCGTCGATGCACCGCCATCATCGCACCCGGGTGCACAGACATTCTGTCAGGCTCCTAGAATTTCAGTACACATTTAGGTAGTCTCGCACCGCATCGGCGCTCGACCGGCTCCGATCACCCCGCTTCTGCCGCGCGCCCCGCCCTCTCGAGGTGAGGGCGCGCCCCATCCGCAGGCCACGTCGAGGAGGACACGAGCCATGACGACGACCCCCGCCGCGAGGCGCTCATGAGCGCCGCGACCCCTCAGCGTTCCCCGGAGTCCTGGGCCGCGCACGGTCCTGCCGGGGCCGGCCCCGGCACCGCCGGGCCCGGGCGCCCGCGCCGCAGGCAGGCGCGCACCATCGCCGGCGGCGCCGTCGGCACCCTGATGGAGTACTTCGACTACTACCTGTACGGACTCGCGGCCGCCGCCGTGTTCCCGCAGGTGTTCTTCTCGGGCAACGACCCCTTCGTCGCCCAACTCGAGTCCTTCGCGACCTTCGCCGTCGGCTTCCTGTTCCGCCCCCTCGGCGGCGTCGTGTTCGGCTACATCGGCGACCGCATGGGCCGCAAGGTCACGCTGCTGGTCACGGTGATCGGCATGGGCCTGTCCACGGCCGCGATCGGGTTCATCCCTCCCGACCACATGATCGGTCTCGCAGCGCCCGTGCTGCTGCTGGTGATGCGGATGCTCCAGGGCCTGTTCGTGGGCGGGGAGATGGGCGGCGCGGCGACGATGGTCGTCGAGCACGCGCCCGTCGGCCGGCGCGGGCTGTTCGGCGCCTTCCTCATCAGCGGGGCCGGGGTCGCGAACGTGCTGTCCGCGGGCATGATGGCGGGCCTGGGACTGGGGCCGGACTCGTTCTTCATGACCTGGGGCTGGCGGATCCCGTTCGTCTTCTCCCTGGTGCTCTCCGTGTGCGCGGTGCTGCTGCGGCGCCAGCTGCAGGAGTCCGCGGAGTTCACGACCCACACCCAGGAGATCGAGCTGGGCAGGATCCGGCGCCGCTCCCCCATCGTCGAGGTGCTGCGCCACCCCCGGAACACGATCCTGGGCATCCTCATCGGCCTCCCGCAGTCCATCGCGGGCTACATCGTGCTCACCTACGGGCTCTCGTACATGGTCTCCGGCGGCGTCCCGCCCCAGGTGGGCTTCCTGGGGACGATGATCGTGGGTGTGCTGCAGTTCTTCGTCGCCCCCGCCTACGGGGCGCTCTCGGACCGGGTGGGCAGGCGCCGCGTCTACATCGCCGGCTGCATCGGCTTCGCCCTGCTGGTCTGGCCGGCGTTCCTCCTGTACGGGACGCACGTGCCCGCGCTCATCTGGCTCGGCATGATCGTGGGGTTCGTGATCCCCGGCGTCATGATGCAGGGGACGCTCTCGACCCTGCTCACCGAGATGTTCGACGTCGAGGAGCGCACCACCGGCGTGAACGTCGGCTACCAGCTCTCCAACACGCTCGGCGGCGGACTCGCCCCCTTCATCGCGACCGCGCTCGTGGGCTGGGCGAGCGGAGAGATCTGGCCGGTCATCGTCTACGTCGTCGTCATCTGCCTGATCGGTGCGATCGCCACCGCCGCCGCCTCGATCCGCCCCGATACGGCCGACGCCGGTCGGCTCCGCGCCCTGGAGACGACCTGACATGGGCCGACTGCTGATCCGCGGAGGGCGCGTCGTCCCCGGTGACGGCGCCGCGCCTGTGCGCGCCGACGTGCTCGTGGACGGCGAGCGCATCGTCGAGGTCTCCGCGCCGGGCACGGGACGCGCGAGCGCCGACCTCCCCGGGACGCACGTGATCGATGCCGACGGACGCCTCGTGATGCCCGGCTTCGTGGACGCGCACTCCCACGCCGACGCCGCCGTCTTCGACGAGGACGTGCAGCTCGCGCTGCTGCGCCAGGGCATCACCGCCGTGATCGGCGGGCAGGACGGCGTCTCCTTCGCCCCGGGCGACGGCGCCTACGCCTCGGAGTACTTCGCACCGATCAACGGCGCGCACCCGGGGTACCCGCGGCGCACGGGCGGGGCGGGATCCACCTCCCCCGGAACCCGCTCTTCCGGCAACCGCTCCCCCGGCACCCGCGTCGCCGACCTGCTGGCGAGCTACGACGGCGGGATCCCGCTCGGCGTGGCCTACCTGGTGCCTGCCGGGACGGTGCGCCACGAGGTGATGGGACCGGCGCAGGACGCTCCGTCGGCCGCGCAGCTCGAGCGCATGGTGGCCCTGGTGACAGAGGGCGTAGCCGACGGGGCCGTGGGCCTTTCCACCGGGCTCGACTACGCGCCGGGCATCTTCGCGGACGCCGCCGAGATGGCTGCGCTGTGCGCGCCGCTCGCGCCCGCGGCCCTGCCGTACGTGACGCACATGCGCGGCGGCTACGAGGACAACGCGCGGGTGGGCGTCGAGGAGGCCGGGCGCATCGGCGCCGCCGCCGGCGTGCCCGTGCACATCTCGCACTTCCACACCCCGGCCGACGAGGCCGCGCGACTCATGGACTGGCTCACCGGCCAGGGCGTCGTCGGGAGCTTCGACGCCTACCCCTACACGCGCGGCTGCTCGATCCTCGCGATGACCATGCTGCCGCCGGAGCTGAACGCGATGCGGGCCGACGACCTCGTGCCGCTGCTGCAGGACCCTGCGCAGCGGGAGCGCCTGCGCCGCGAGTGGTTCCCGCGCGTGGCGAAGAACCCGAGCCTCGGCGAGGAGTGGCCCGAGCTGATCACCCTCGCGCACACCTCCGCGCCGGAGCTCGCGTGGGCGCCGGGCCTCACCCTCGCCCAGATCGCGCAGCGCCGCGGGACCGACCCCGTCGATGCGGCCCTGGACGTGCTGGTCGCCTCTCGCCTGGACGCGAACGCCATCATGACCGCGCACCATCAGCGCCCCGTCGAGGACCTGGGACGGCTGCTCGCGCACCCGGCGCACATGGGCGGGTCCGACGGCATCTTCATCGGCGCGCACCCGCATCCCCGCGCCCGTGGGACCTTCGCGTCCTACCTCGCCACCTATGTGCGCGAGCACGGCTTCCTGAGCTGGTCGCAGGCCGCGACGCACCTGTCGACCGCGGCCGTGGACCGCTTCCACCTGGGCGATCGCGGCCGCATCCGGCCCGGCGCGATCGCCGATCTGGCCCTCGTCGACCCCGACGGCGTGCGGGACGCGGCGACCTACGCCGCGCCGCTGCAGCTCGCCGAGGGGATCGACGACGTGATCGTCGGCGGCCGCCCCGTCCTCGCGGACGGGAGACTGACCGGCGAGATGCCGGGCGGCGGCATCCGTGCGTCCGCCGCCCGCCCCTGACCCATCCGTCCACCCCGAGCACCACCGCTCACCCATCGAAGGAGAACCATGAGCATCGAGAAGAAGGCCATCGTCAGCGAGAGCGCGCCCCAGCCCGCGGGCCCCTACAGCCAGGGCATCGTCAGCGGCGACCTGCTGTTCACCGCCGGCTTCGGCCCGCAGGACCGCGCGAACGACAACGCCGTCGCGGACTCCGTCGGCGAGCAGACCCGCCAGGTGCTGCGCAACGTCCGCTCCGTCCTCGCCGAGCACGGCGTGGACATGGACGCCGTGCTGAAGACGACCGTCCACCTCGCGGACCTCGCCGACTTCGCCGAGTTCAACGAGGCCTACGCCGAGTTCTTCACCGAGCCCTACCCGGTGCGCACCACCGTCGGCTCGCAGCTCGCGAACATCCTCGTCGAGATCGACGTCGTCGCCCGCGTGAAGGCCTGAGGACCAGGAGCGGACGCGAGGTGACGGGAGGACGCGAGGTGAGCAGCGAGGAGACCGCGGCGGCCCGTGCCGCGCGGGCGGAGCCGAGGACGCGGTCCCGGCCCATCGACGTGCTCGCGATCGGCGAGACGATGGCGCTGGTGACGCCCGCCCGGCCGGAGCCCCTGGAGTCGGCCCGCGACTTCTACGTGGGCACCGGCGGCGCGGAGTCCAACGTCGCCTGCCACCTCGCGTCCGCCGGTCGCGCGGTCGAGTGGTTCAGCGCCCTGGGCGATGACCCGCTGGGCCGGCGCGTGGGCGCGTTCATCGAGGCCAGCGGCGTCTCGATCGCGCGCGTGCGTCACGATCCGGATGCGCCGACGGGCCTGTACGTGAAGGACCCCGGCCGCGGCGTCTCCTACTACCGGAAGGGCTCGGCCGCCTCGCGCCTGGGTCCCGGCGATCTGTCGGCGATCGACGCGACGCAGGTGCGGATCGTGCATCTGAGCGGCATCACGCTCGCCTGTCCGCGAGCTGCCGGGACCTCGTGGGCATTGCGATCGACCGCGCGCATGCGGGCGGAGCGCTCGTGAGCTTCGACGTGAACCATCGCCCGACGCTCTGGCAGACGACCGCCGAGGCCGCGGAGGCCATCGAGGAGGCGGCACGACGGGCCGACGTGGTGTTCGTCGGCCGCGACGAGGCCGAGGTGCTGTGGTCCGCCCGGACCGCGGACGACGTGCGCGCGCTCTTCCCGCAGGTGCCGCACCTCGTGGTCAAGGACGCCGACGTGGAGGCGGTCGAGTTCGCCTCCGAGGTCTTCGACGACACCGGCGCGGGCAGGACCGCGGTGGCGACGCCCCGCGTGGAGGTCGTCGAGGCCGTCGGCGCGGGCGATGCCTTCGCCGCCGGATGGCTCGACGCCCTGCTCGATCAGGCCCCGCCCGCCGTACGGCTCGCGCGCGGCCACGCCTGGGCGGCCCGCGCCCTCTCGAGCACGCAGGACATCCCGGAGCACGGCGGGCGCCGCGAGGGCGACGGGTCGGCCTCTTCGGGCATCGACCCCGCGCACGAGACGCAGGAGGCAACAGCATGAGCACGACGGCCGACGCCGGCGCCTGGTTCGACGAGGCGTTCCGCGCTGCGCCGCTGATGGCGATCCTGCGCGGCATGGGCACCGCGCGCAGCCTCGAGCTGGCCCGCACCGCGTGGGACCTGGGCATCGACGCGGTCGAGATCCCGATCCAGAGCCCGGCCGACGAGGAGGCCCTCGCCGCCGTCGTCGCGGCCGGACGCGAGCGCCGCAGGTCCGTGGGCGCCGGCACCGTCGTCGACGAGGCGACGGTCCGCGCCGCGGCGCGGGCGGGGGCGGCGTTCACGGTGAGCCCCGGTTTCGACCTCGACGTCGTGCGCGCGAGCGAGGCGGCCGGGATGCCGTCGCTGCCCGGCGTCGCCACCGCCTCCGAGGTTCAGCTCGCGCAGAAGGCCGGGCTGACCTGGCTGAAGGCGTTCCCCGCCTCCGTGCTGGGCACCGACTGGTTCGCCGCCCTGCGCGGCCCGTTCCCGGGCATGCGCCTCGTCGCGACCGGCGGCATGCACGCGCGCAACGCACCCGACTTCCTCGCCGCGGGGGCGCAGGTGGTGGCCGTCGGCAGCGCCCTGGCCGACGAGGCCGAGCTGCCACGGCTCGCACAGATCATCGGGCGCTGACCGCCCGGAACGACGCTCCCCGCACCGAACGACCCCCGACCGAGGACGATGGATACCATGACGACGACGCAGCCCACTGCCCCGACCACCCGCACCGTCACCGCGGAGGACAAGTCCTTCCCGGCCGCGCTCGTCGGCCGCGATGTCACCGCCCTCGACGCACCGCTCTCCGGCTTCTCGACCCCTCTGTTCGTCCTGGACGGCGCGGCGATGGACCACAACCTCGCCACGATGGCCGCGTGGACGAGCGCGCGCGGGCTCGAGCTGATGCCGCACGGCAAGACGACGATGGCGCCCGCGCTGTGGCACCGTCAGCTCGCCGCGGGCGCCACCGGGATCACCGTCGCGACGGGCTGGCAGGCCGGTGTGGCCCTGCGCGCGGGCATCCCCACCGTGCAGATCGCGAACATGTGCCTGGATCCGGGGCTGCTGGGGCAGCTCGCGGCGCACCTGGCCGAGCACCCGGAGCAGGAGGTCGTGTGCTGGGCGGACTCGCTCGCCGCGGTCGTACTCATGGAGCGGGCGCTGCCCTCCGATGCGCGTCTCGGGGTGCTCGTGGAGCTCGGGGCCGACGGGGGACGCACGGGCGCACGCACCGAGGAGGAGGCTCTCGCGATCGCCGAGCGCATCGCCGCCTCCCCCGTGCTCGCCCTGCGCGGCGTCGCCGGGTACGAGGGGGCGCTCGCGCACGACCGCTCCCGCGCGGCGCTCGACGCCGTCGGCACCTACTGTCGGCGCCTCGCCGCGCTCGTGGAGCAGGTGCGGCCGCTGGTCGAGGGCGCCCCGTGGGTCACCGCGGGCGGCAGCGCCTACTTCGACCTCGTGGCCGAGGCGATCGCGGGCATCGCGGACACCCGCGCGATCCTGCGCTCGGGCGCATACATCGTGCACGACAGCGGCTTCTACCGGGGCATCTCGCCCCTGGATGCGACCCGCGGCGTCGCGGACGACGAGGCCCTGCGCCCGGCGATGTTCGCCTATGCGCGCGTGGTCTCCCAGCCCGAGCCGGGGCTCGCCCTGCTCGATGCCGGCAAGCGCGACGTGCCCTTCGACGAGGGCCTGCCCACGTTGATCGCCGTGGCGGACGGACTCGGCGGCGAGGAGCGCGCAGTGCAGCCCGGGGCTCTCGAGGTCACGGCGCTGAACGACCAGCACACCTTCGTGCGATGGGATGCGGCCCCCGGTGCGGACGGCGCGCCCGGCGCGGCGGACGGGGCGCCCGTGCGGATCGGGGACGTGGTGACGCTGGGTCTCTCCCACCCGTGCACGGCCTTCGACAAGTGGCGCCTGGTGCCGGTGATCGACGCCGATGGCATCGTGCGGGAGGCCGTCGAGACGGTGTTCTGACCGCGAGAGCCGACGGCCGTGCGTCCCGACCGTCGGCGTCCGCCCTCGGTCGCCCGCGCGCCCGGTGCCGTTCCCCGCTACCCGCACACGGCCCGGTACAGCATCTGCAGCTGGGGGTGGTGCCCGGGCGCGACTCCTTGACGGCGGTCCAGGTCCAGCACCTCCTGCAGCGGGGTCACCGTCACCTGCGTGAATCCGCTGGACTCGAGGGCCGAGAGCACCTCGTCCTCGCGACCCGCGGCCAGGGGCAGATGCTCCAGCGCACCGTCGCCGTAGGCATGCCGGAAGTCCGCGCGCCGCTCCCCCGCCAGTCCCTCCCCGAGGTCCTGGCCCGCAGAGAACCAGGCGGAGTCGACGGCCGCGATGATCCCGCCGGGCCGCAGCAGATCATGCCAGGTCGCGAGGGCCGATACCGCGTCGCGAAGCGTCCACAGCACGTAGCGGCTGACGATCGCATCGAAGCTGCCGGTGGCGAAGGGCGGGGCGACGGCGTCACCGGGCAGGAAGCGCACGTCAGCGGTCGCGAAGTGTGAACCCGACGCCGCGGCGCGCTCGTCGGCGATCGGGACCCGCGCGCCGGTCGCCTTGACGCGCGCCCGCTCGAGCATCCCCGGGGCGAGGTCGATGCCCGTCACGCGGTGGCCGAGCTCGGCCACCTGGAGGGCGACGTTCCCGCTGCCCGTGCCCACGTCGAGCACATCGAGCGTGCGAAGTACGTCGGTGCGCGCCCGCGCCGCGGCCACTTCCGCGGCCGCCTCCCGGGGCGCTGCCGCAGGCGCGGGCGCCTCCCGGGGCGCCTCCGGGCGTGTCGCCGCGGGCACGAGGGCTCGCTCCCACACGTCCCGCCAGGTCCGTCGGGCGTCCTCGGAGCGCAGGCGCGCGGTCTGCTGGGCGTCGTACTCGTCGGCCCATCGGGACCAGTACGCGTTCATCCGCTCCTGCACGCTCATGCGCTGCTCCGATGGTGAAAGAGGAACTGGACGGTGCCGTCCGGCGCCCGCAGCTCCTGGGCGCCGACGCCGTAGACCTCCTCGAGCGACGCGGCGCGCAGCGCCTCGGCCGGCGGCCCCTCGGCGAGGAGCCGGCCCTCGTGCAGCACCGCGATCCGGTCGCAGTACCGGGCGGCGAGGTTGAGGTCGTGCAGTACGACGATGGTCGACAGCCCCAGCTCCCGCACGATGTGCAGCACCTCGTGCTGGTAGCCGACGTCCAGGTGGTTCGTCGGCTCGTCGAGCAGCAGCACCTCGGGCTGCTGGACGAGCGCGCGGGCGATCAGGACGCGCTGGCGTTCGCCGCCCGAGAGGGTCGCCAGGTCCCGGCTCGCGAGCGCGAGCGCACCCACCTGCTCGAGGGCCGCGCGGGCGATCTCGCGGTCCTCCCCGGGTCGTGATCGCAGGCCGCGGTGGGGCGCGCGTCCCAGGAGCACCGTGTCGGCGACGGTCATCGGCAGCTCGCCGCCGCTCTCCTGCACGACGACCGCGAGCCGTCGCGCCCGCTCCCTCCCGCCGAGGGAGCGCACCGGCGTCCCGTGCAGCAGCACCTCGCCGCGGTCCGGGCGCAGGGCGGCGGTGAGCGCGCGCAGCAGCGTCGTCTTGCCGCTGCCGTTGGGGCCGACGAGGCCGAGGACCTCGCCGCGGCCTACGGACAGGTCCACGCCGTCCAGTACCACCGCGGTCCCGAAGGCGTGGTGGATGCCGTGGGCGCTGAGCACGGCAGAGGGCTTCGTGCTCGTGCCCGTGCCGGTGTCCCTGCTCGTGCCCGTGCCGGTGCCCGTGTACCTGCGCGTGCCCGTGTCCGTACGCCTGCGTGTGCTCATGCGTGGATCTCCGAGAGCCAGCGCGAGAGCTGCTCGGCGCCGTCGACGACGAGGGCCGACGCGGGCTCGGTGAAGTTGAAGAGCTGGGCGCGCACGCGTCCTTCGCGCACCGCATCGAGGTCGCCGATCCCCGCGCTGCGCTCGAGCTCTGCGAGCACGTCGGAGCCGTCGCCCTCTCCCTGGTAGAGCACGATGAGGTGCTCGGGATCGGCGTCGATCAGCGCCTCGCTGCTGACCTCGAACACGCGCTCGGTCGAGGAGGCGAACGCGTTGTCCAGGCCCACGGCGTCCAGCTGCGGCGTGGCCATGGAGGCGGCCCCGTAGGTGTACAGGGGCCCGCCGCCCACCGTCGGATACAGGACCGCGGCGCTCATCCGCTCCCGCGAGGAGGCGCCCTCGCGCACGGCGTCCAGGCGCTTGCCGAGCGCCGTGACGAACTGCTCCGCGGCGTCCTGGCGGTCGAGGATCCTCCCGTACAGCCGCACCTCGTCGTAGAGGTCGTCCCAGGTGGCGGCGCCGGCACCGCCGCAGTAGACGTTCTGGACGAGCACCTGTGCGCCGGCAGCGGCCAGGCCCTCGCGGGTCACGCCGTCCGGCAGGCCCAGCACGAGGTCCGGGGACTGGGCGATCACCACCTCCTGGTTGATCTGCAGGTGGCCGGCGCCGTTGATGTCGTCGGAGAGAACGTCGATGGCCGCGACCCGCTCGGCGAGGTCTCCGAAGTGGTCCGCCTGGTAGTAGGCGGCCGGGAACACGCCGGCCTTGGCGACGACCCGATCCAGCACGCCGAGTCCGTCGAGCAGCGTGACGGGTGCGGTCTCGAGCAGGACCAGGCGCTCGGGGGCGGACTCGAACCGCAGCTGCGCATCGCAGTTGGCGATCTCGAGCGGGAAGCGCGTCGTGCCCTCCCCGTCGGAGGGGCCGCCGGCCGCTGCGGAGGAGGCCGCGCCGTCGTCGCATCCCGTGAGCGCGCCGGCGCCGAGCGCGCCCAGCACGAGCGGCGCGAGCAGCGCGGTGCGGCGAGGCAGGGATCGGCCGGACAGCGCCCGACGGGGCACAGTGCGGCCCGGCGATGTCGCGAGGGGCATCGTTCGGCGGGGCGTCGTCCGGCGGGACATCAGAGGCCTCTCGTGTGCAGGCGGCGCACGAGCACCACCAGGAAGGGGGCGCCGACCAGGGCGGTGAGGACGCCGATGGGCAGTTCGCGCGGGGCGAGCGCGATGCGGGCGATCGCGTCGGCCCAGATCAGGAAGAGGGCGCCGAGCAGGGCGGTCACGGGCAGCATCCGGCGGTGCACGCCGCCCACCAGCCGCCGTGCCAGATGCGGGATCACCAGGCCCACGAAGCCGATGGCCCCTGCGGCGCTCACGGCCGCCCCGGTGCACAGCGAGACCACGGCGAGCAGCCCCACCCGGGCGCGATCGGGGTGGATGCCCAGAGACCAGGCGGTGTCGTCGCCCGCGGCGAGCGCGTCGAGGACCGGTCCGAGCACGGTGAGCAGGAGCGTGCCCAGCACCCCGGCGAGGATGACCAGGGCCAGGAAGGCGTCCCAGTGCCCCAGGGCGAGCGAGCCGAGCATCCAGAACATGACCGACCTGGATCCCTCCGCGGAGTCCGAGGTGAAGATCAGCAGGTTCGTCACCGCTGAGAGCACGTAGCCGACGGCGATCCCGGCCAGCAGCATCCGCAGCGAGGTCACCGCGCCGTGGGCGCGCGCGAGGACGAGGACGGCGAGCGCGGCGATCATCGCGCCGGTGAAGGCGAGCACGGGCTGGGCCGCCGCCCCGAGCATGCCGCCCGCGCCGAACAGGATCGCGGCGGCCGCGCCCGCCGAGGCGCCGCCGGAGATGCCCAGGACGTAGGGGTCGGCCAGGAGGTTGCGCACCATGGCCTGCAATGCCGCCCCGCACACGGCGAGGCAGGCGCCGACGCCCGCGCCGAGCACGACGCGCGGGGTGCGCACCGCCCAGATGATCGAGTCCTGCGCGGAGGTCGCGTGGGGGTCGACGGGCAGGCCGAGGTGGGCGAGGACGATCTCCGCGGCGCGCAGGGGCGGGATCGCGACCGGGCCGATGCCGAGGCACACCACGATGCTCACCAGCGTGGCCGCGGCGAGCGCGAGGGTCCAGAGATGCGCCCGACGCGCGCGCCGGACGGCGCCGAGCGGGTCCGCGTCGGGGATCGCGGGCGGGTCTGTGATCGCGAGCGGGTCGGATGGCGCAGCCCGTCCCGGTGCCGTGGTCGGGCCGGCGGCCGCGAGCGGGTCGGGCGCGGCGGCCGGACCGGACGCCCCGGGGCGCTGCGCGCCGGGATGCTGCGCGGTGGATCCCGGTGCCTCGAGTCGCGTCATGGTTGCAGATCCTTGCAAGTGTCGGGAGAGGGGTCGAGGAGTTGCCGTCGGATGGCACGGCCCGCGCGCGGCCCGCGCCCCGGTGGGCGCGGAGTCGGTCAGGAGCTGTGCTCGACCCCGGGCAGGTGGGTGGAGCCGATCTCGTGGAGGATGCGATGACCCAGGGGGTCGGCGAGGTGGTAGCGCACCTCGCGGCCCTGCTGCTCGGTGCGCAGCCAGCCGTTCGCGCGCAGCAGGGAGAGGGCGTGGGAGGTCGTGGACTCCAGGGCGCCGGTCACCCGGGCGAGGTCCGAGCTGCGGATGCCCGGATGCGCGTGGACGGCGAAGAGGATCCGCAGTCGGCGGGGATCGGCCAGCACCGAGAGCCGGCGCGCGAGGTCATCGAGGTCCTGCGCGCTCTCGAGCAGCTCGGCCGTGGCGCGCACGGCATGCTCGCCCTCGAGGGCCGCGGGGCCGACGGGGGCGTGGTCGTGCGCGTCGGTGCTCGGTGCCGTCTCGCGCGCCCGGGCACGCTTCATGTCCTCTCCCACTTCTCCATGATCGCCCCGATCCCGCTCGCATGCGCGTGCGGGCCCAGGGAACGGGCGATCGCACCGGCGCGTTCGAGGTGCAGGACGCGGGGCGCCGCCGATCCCGGGGCAGGAGGGGCGACCGCAGACCCGGTCCCGACGGCGGAGACGGAGCCCGCAGCCGTCGTGGCGCTCGAAGCGTCTGCGGGATCGGGCGGCCGGCACCCGAGCAGCAGCGCGGAGTCCAGCACCCTGTGGTCTCCCAGCACTCCCGCCCGCGGCCGGGCGCCGTCGAGAGCGAGGTCCTCGAGGAAGACCGGCGTGCCGTCGGCCTCCCGAGCGTGCACTGAGCTGCGCAGCAGGCCGCCGCGCTCCCCGCTGCGTCCCAGCACGAGGGTCTCGCGCAGGAGCACGGAGGAGTGGCGGCCCAGCTCGATGCTCGTCGTGCGGTCCACGTCCGCCCCGCCCGCGATCACGAAGGGATGGGCCCGCCACAGGAGGCGGGAGCACTTCCCCAGCCGGATGGTGATGTCCATGCGGCTGGGCTCTCCGGTGCTCTCGTAGGCGACGGTGCCGCCGACGTCCTCGATCTCCAGGACGCACCCGTCCTCGACCTCCACCTCCACACGCACGTGGTCGCCGCCGAGCAGCATCGCGCCGCCCGCGACCAGGGCGACGTGTGCCCAGCGGTCGCCGCGCCCCACGGTGCGGGGCTGCAGGAGCCCCGGGACGAGGCGCAGCCGCGCCGGGCCCGGGGTCTCCGGGCCCGGCGAGCCGGGCGCGATACGGATGCGGGTCATGGCAGTGGTGCGAGGCGGCGTGATCAGCGCCGGGATGCGAAGCCGTGGTCGTGGTCGTGGTCGTCACTGTGCTCATGCTGGTGCCCATGTTCGTCGTCGTGCCCGTGCTCGTGGTCGTGGCTGTGCGGGAGATCCTCCCCGGCGTGGAAGTGGGGCGCCATGGGGCCCGGATCCTGGGGCTCGTGGGTTCCGGCCTCGTGGGCGGCGAGCACCTGGAGCACCCAGGCGCGCAGCTGCTCGACGGTCTCCTCCCGATGGCGGGAGAGCGCGAGCACCGGCCGGCCATCCCGGGCCTCGAGGCCGTCCGCGACCATCTGGTCCACATCCACGCCCACGTGCGGGGCGAGGTCGATCTTGTTGACCACCAGCAGGTCCGCGCGCCCGATGCCGGGTCCGCCCTTGCGCGCGACATCCCCGCCGCCGGCGACGTCGAGGACGAAGAGCTGGGCGTCCACGAGCGCCGGCGAGAAGGTCGCGGTGAGGTTGTCGCCCCCGGACTCGACGAGCACGACGTCCAGCGGGTCGAAGTCCGCCTCGAGCTGCTCGACGGCGGCGAGGTTCGCGGTGACGTCGTCGCGGATGGCGGTGTGGGGGCAGGCCCCGGTCTCCACCGCGCGGATCCGCTCAGGCTCGAGCACCCCCGCGGAGCGCAGGAAGCGCGCGTCCTCGTCGGTGAAGATGTCGTTGGTGATCACGCCGAGGCGGATCTCGTCGGCGAGCGCCCGGCACACCGTGGCGATCAGGGAGCTCTTGCCGGTGCCGACGGGCCCGGCGACGCCCAGCCGCAGGGCGCGCCGACCGGCTCCGGGCGCCGGGGCGCCCGGAGCGACCGCGGCCGATGCGGCCGGGACGGGGTTGGCCGACTGAGCGGCCTTGACGGTGGTGGATTCAGGCACGGAACAGCCTCCTGGGGAGCACGGACTGGTCCTCTGACCAGCCCTCGATCTGGGGTGCGCCGACGGCCGGGAGGCGCGTCGGGTCCTGCAACGCTGCGAGAGCGTCGACATGGGGCTCGAAGCGGGCGCAGGCCTCGAGCACGAGAGCGGCTCCCTGTCGCGGGTCGCCCGGCTCGAGCTTGAGGGATGCGGCGACCACGGTCTGGGCGTCGTCGTACGCGACGAGCCGGGCCAGATCGTGGGGGCCGAGGTCCGTCGCGGCGGCGACCGCCCCGAGGACCAGGGGGCGCGGCAGGTCCTCCTGCCCCGCCAGCGCATCGGGCCACAGCACCTGGGCGAGGCGACGCAGCCCGTCGCCGAGCGCCACGGCGATGCGCCGCTGGGCCCGGCTCGGGGTGCGCGCCGCCCACTCCGCGCGCAGCGGCGCGAGCGGTTCCGCGCGCTCGGTGAGGCGGCGGGCGAGGATCGCCGCGCCGGCCTCCACGCGCGTCACCGTGTCCATGCGGGAGGCGAGGTAGTCGCCGACGCTGCCGGGCGCGAGCCCGTCCAGGAGCGCCGCCTCCAGCGCGTTCGAGGAGACGTGCGCTCCGATGGGCAGGCGCGAGTCGGCGAGCACCATGAGGAGGGTCGACGCCGGGACGGGCGGAGTGCTCCCGGTTCCTCGCCCACGGGCCGGGCCGACGGGGGCGGCGGTCTCGGGGCGGCCGGGCGCGGGGCCGCCGGTCGCGGGACGGCCGGGCGCGGGATGGCCGGGCGTGCGGAGAGAAGCGGTCATGTCGGCGGGCTCAGAACATCTGGTAGAGCTGGGCCAGGGGCAGGCTGCGGGCGGGGTGCGGCTGGACCCTCTCGCCGTCGATGCTGATCTCGAAGGTGTCGGGACGGATGTCGATCGAGGGCAGCGCGGTGTTGTTGCGCAGATCGGCCTTGGACACCTCGCGGGTGGATGCGACGGGTAGCAGCTCGCGCCGCAGTCCGAGCTCCTCCCCGAGCCCATTCTCGATGGCGGCGGGGGCGACGAAGGAGACCGACAGGTGCGCGCCGATCGCATCGCCGAAGGCGGGTCGCTGCAGCACGGGCTGGGGCGTGGGGATGGAGGCGTTGGGATCACCGAGTGCTGCCCAGACGATCATCCCGCCCTTGAGCACCAGATCCGGTCGCACCCCGAAGAACCGCGGGTCCCACAGGACGAGGTCGGCGAGCTTGCTGGGCTCGACCGATCCGATGTGCTCCTGCACGCCGTGGGCGATCGCCGGGTTGATCGTGTACTTGGCGACGTAGCGACGGGCCCGCTCGTTGTCGGCCGGGAGGCTCTCCCCGAGCGCGCCCCGCCGCTGCTTCATCACGTGCGCGACCTGCCAGGTGCGGGTGATGACCTCTCCGATCCGTCCCATCGCCTGGGCGTCGGACGAGGTGATCGAGAGGGCGCCCATGTCGTGGAGGATGTCCTCGGCTGCGATGGTCGTGGCACGGATGCGGGACTCGGCGAAGGCCAGGTCCTCGGGGACCGAGGGCTTGAGGTGGTGGCACACCATGAGCATGTCGAGGTGCTCGGCGACGGTGTTCACGGTGTGCGGCAGGGTCGGATTCGTCGATCCCGGCAGCACATGGGCCAGGGACGCGATCTCGAGGATGTCCGGGGCGTGCCCGCCGCCGGCGCCCTCGATGTGGAAGGCGTGGATGGTGCGCCCGTCGATCGCGCCGATGGTCGACTGCACGAATCCCGTCTCGTTGAGCGAGTCCGAGTGGAGCGCGACCTGGAGCCCGTGCTCCTGGGCGGCGCGCAGGGAGGCGTCGATCGCGGCGGGCGTAGCGCCCCAGTCCTCGTGCACCTTGTAGCCGGCCGCCCCGCCGAGCGCCTGCTCGGCGAGCGCCTCGGCGCTGACCGTGTTGCCCTTGCCCAACAGCAGCACGTTCACCGGCAGCGCGTCGAGCGCCTGGTGCATGCGCCCCAGATGCCAGGCGCCCGGGGCGACGGTCGTCGCGCGCGAACCCTCGGACGGGCCGGTCCCTCCTCCTCCGACGGTGGTGATGCCCGTGGCGAGCGCTTCGTGGATCTGGGAGGGCGAGAGCAGATGCACGTGGGTGTCGAAGGCTCCCGCGGTGAGGATGCGCCCCTCCCCCGCGATCACGTCCGTGGAGGGGCCGATCTGCAGCTGCGGGTGGATGCCGTCCTGCACGTCAGGGTTGCCGGCCTTGCCGAGGGCCACGATGCGGCCGTCGCGCAGCCCGACGTCCGTCCGGACGACTCCCCACCAGTCAAGGACGATCGCGTTGGTGATGACGGTGTCGAGGGCTCCGTCGGAGCGCGTCGCGGTGCCCTGAGCCATCGATTCCCGGATGGACTTGCCGCCGCCGAACACAGCCTCCTCGCCACCGAAGGTGCGGTCCTGCTCGATCTCGATCCAGAGTTCCGTGTCCCCCAGGCGCACCTGGTCCCCCGTCGTCGGCCCGTAGAGCGCGGCATAGCGCTCGGCGCTGATCCGGACCATCAGTGCTCCTCCCGCGCGTCGGAGCGCTCGTCGTGGTCCGGGCGGACGTGGAGGTCAGAGCGCTCGTCGCGGTCGGGCCGACGGATCTGCAGGCCGGGGACCCGTCCGGTGCCTCCCAGGCGGACGATCTCCACCTGACGGGAGGCGCCGGGCTCGAAGCGCAGCGAGGTGCCGGGCGGGACGTCCAGTCGGAAGCCCCGCGCGGCGGCGCGATCGAAGGCGAGTGCCGCGTTGACGTCGGGCAGGTGGATGTGGGAGCCGATCTGGACGGGTCGGTCGCCGGTGTTCTCCATGACCAGCGTCCGCCGATCCTCCGGGCGTGCGCGGAGGTTGAGCTCGCGCGTGCCGGGACGCACGCGCAGCGCGCCGGGAGGCGAGGTCGGGTGCCGGGTCATGGTTCTCCTTCAGGCGATCGGGTCGTGCAGGGTGACGAGCTTGCGGCCGTCGGGGAACGTCGCCTCGACCTGCACGTCCGTGAGCATCTCGGGGACGCCTTCCATCACCTGCTCGCGGCTGAGGACCTCGCGGCCGCCGACCATGAGGTCCTCGACCGCCGCCCCGTCGCGGGCCCTCTCGATCACCCAGCAGGAGAGCAGGGCGACCGTCTCCGGGTGGTTCAGGCGCACGCCGCGCGCGAGGCGGTCTCGGGCGACCATGCCGGCGGTGGCCAGCAGCAGCTTCTCGGTGTCGGCCGGGGTGAAGCGCACGGGACCTCAGTCCCTCGGCAGCACGTGCACGCCCGTGCGGTCGGTGGTCAGCGCGAGGGAGCTGAGGTACTGCGTCTCGCCGTCGGGGCCGGGCACCGCGGAGGCGATCATGTCGGGGCGCTCGAAGTCCATCCCGGTGACGTGGCAGGTCAACGTCTCGCCCGTGGGGTTGCCGTGCTCGTCGTACATCGGGAGGTCGATGCCGTCCTCGCTGCGCCGCAGGTAGAAGCGGCCTCCGGTCGCGATCGCCATGAGTGGGGTCGCGACCACCGCGATGCCCACCGCGAACAGCGGGGAGAAGGGCTGCACGGCCTCGCCGAGGGCTCCGAAGTAGATGGCGATGGAGATGCCTGCGGAGAGCAGCAGCGACACGATGCCCACCGGGTTCCAGTCGTGGAGCATGCCGCGGCGGAACTCGGGCTTCTTCGGGGAGATCCCCAGAAGGTGCTTGTTGATGACGATGTCTGCGGCGACCACGCAGATCCAGCTCATGGCGACGTTCGCGTAGAAGCTGAGGATGGCGTTGAGGAAGTCGAACATGTTCGCCTCCATCAGCACCAGGGCGATGCCGAGGTTCACGGCGAGGAAGACCAGACGCCCGGGATAGCGCTTGGTGAGCCGGGTGAACGAGTTCGTCCAGGCGAGCGAGCCGGAATAGGCGTTGGTGACGTTGATCTTGATCTGCGAGATCACCACGAGCACCACCGCGAGGAGCAGGGCGAGCCAGGCGGGCATGAGCTGCTCGTAGGTGACGAGGAACTGCTGGACGGGCTCGTTGGCGAAGTCGCGTGCGCCGGGGATGTTCGCCACCAGGTAGACGGCCAGGAACATGCCGAGGATCTGCTTCGTCGCGCCGAACAGCACCCACCCGGGGCCACCCAGGATCGTCGCCGCCCACCAGGAGCGCCGGTTCTGCGGGGTGCGCGGCGGCATGAAGCGCAGGTAGTCGATCTGCTCGGCGATCTGCGCGATGAGCGAGAGGCAGACGCCGGCGGCGAGCATCGCCGAGGCGAAGTTGACGCCCTCGCCCGACTCGCCGGTCCATGACAGGAAGGTCTCCACGGAGTCGGGGTGCGAGATGACGAGGTAGGCGACGGGGATGACCATGAGGATCAGCCAGATGGGGGTCGTCGCGACCTGGAGCTTCGCCAGTCCCTTCATCCCATAGATCACGAGCGGGAAGATGATGAGCGTGGAGGCCAGGTAGCCGATCCAGCGCGGCAGGCCGAGTCCGAGGTACAGGCCCTGCGCCATGATCGAGCCCTCGGTGGCGAAGAAGATGAAGGTGAACGACGCGAAGATGACGTTCGTGATCACCGAGCCGTAGTACCCGAAGCCGCTGCCGCGGGTGATGAGGTCCAGGTCGAGGTTGTATCGGGCCGCGTAGTAGGCGAGCGGGAAGCCGCTGAGGAAGATGATCGCGGCCGCGACGAGGATGCCGATGATGCCGTTGACGGTGCCATGTGTCAGTCCGATGTTGGCGCCGATGGAGAAATCCGCCAGGTAGGCGATGCCGCCCAGTGCGCTGGTGGCCACCACAGCGGGCTTCCACCGGCGGTAGGAGCGGGGTGCGAACCGCAGCGTGTAGTCCTCGAGGCTCTCGGCGGTCGCCGCCTTCACGTCGTCCGCGGGAGCGTTTCCGACGCCCTGGCGGGCGGTCGGCGGCGGGGCGGGTGCATCGAGGCTCATGGGGATCTCCCGATCAGTCACGGCGGGCAAGGAACACCCGGACGCTATGGAGCCGCCCCGGCAGGAGGCCGCCCCACCCAGCTGCGTTATCTGTTCGTGATCCGGCATCCCGAGGAGTGGGCGGCGCGGTGCGCGGCGCTGGCGGGGCCCCGGCGCCGCCCGCGCAAGCGCGATTCCGGAGGACCGTACGTCCGGCGTCGCGAAGCACCGGATCTCCGGGATGCTCGCCCTAGGGTGACGCCATGCCCCGCACCACCGACCCCTCAGGACCCGCGACGAAGGAGACCCCTCCCCCGCCGCCGATCGACGTCGTCATCCCCCATCGGCCGACGGAGGACGTGCTCGGCGTCATCACCGGCACCTTCCTCGCCTCGCTCGGGCTCTTCCTGCTGCAGTGCGCAGGCGCCGTCACCGGCGGCACAGCGGGCCTCGCACTGCTGCTCACCCACGCCCTCCCGGTCCCCTTCGCCGTTCTGTTCGCGGTGGTGAACCTGCCGTTCTTCGTGCTCGCGCTGTGGAAGAAGGGCTGGTCGTTCACGGTGCGGACCGTGATCTGCGTGGGGCTGATCTCGCTGTTCAGCCTCGTGCACCCGCGGTTCCTCGCGCTCGGGCACGTGCCGCTGGTCTACGCGGTGATCGGTGGGAACCTGCTGGTGGGCGTCGGCCTGCTCATCATCTTCCGGCACCGCGCGAGCCTGGGCGGCTTCAACATCCTCGCGCTGATCCTGCAGGAGCGCGCGGGGCTGCGCGCCGGCTACGTGCAGATGGCCATGGACGTCGCGGTGATCCTGCTGTCCCTGCTGGTGCTCGATGTGCCGCGGGTGCTGCTCTCCGCCGTCGGCGGGATGATCCTCAACGTGGTGCTCGCGCTGAACCACCGCCCGGAGCGGTACCGGGCGTGAGGCGGGCCGCGCGATCAGTCGTGCTGCATCCTGTCCCGCAGCAGCTCGCCGCCCACGGAGTACTTCGCATCGGAGACCTCGCGGATCAGCACGTGCACGGACTCCGCGGGCGCGCCGGTGCTGGTGACGATGGTGTCGGTGATCCCCGCGGCGATCCTCTGGTACTGCTCCTGGCGGTCTCCGAACATGAGCTCGGGGACGATGTCGAGATGGACGATCGGCATGATGCCTCCTGGTGGTCGGGTGCTGTGTGCACCAGACTGCGCGGAGGACGCGGAACGCGGAAGACGGCACTTTCTTCTCAGGCACCGACCTCGAGGTAGGACATGGACGATCCAGGAGCACCCGGCGACGACTACTGCGGGCAGAGCGTGCGCACCACGATCGGCATGATCGGCGGCAAGTGGACGATGCTCATCCTGTTCGAGCTGCTGCAGAGCGAGCGGCGCTACGCGGACCTGCAGCGCCGTGTCGACGGGATCTCGCAGAAGGTGCTGTCGGAGGAGCTGAAGCGGCTCGTGACCGAAGGGCTCGTGGCGCGCGTTGTCGTCCCCACGACTCCGCCGCAGGTCACCTACAGCATCACCGAGCACGGTCGGAGCCTGGACACGGTGTTCGCGGCGCTCCACGAGTGGGGGCACGGGCACCACGACAGGTGAGGGGGCACGCGCCTCACCCGTCACGGTCCGCGGGGGCGAGGGCGACGTCGGCGGCCGCGAGGAGCGCCTCGGACTCGACCTGCGTGAGGGAATCGACGGCGGGCATCGCACGCTGCAGGGAAAGTCCGTCGAGCACCGTGCCGAGGAAGCGCGCGCGGCGCGGGATGTCCTCTGCGGGTATCGCGCATTCCTCGGCGAGCGCGCGCAGCCACCCCTCCGTGCGGCGCTGACCGTCGCGCTGGGCGGCCAGGTAGGCCTCCCGCACGGACGCAGTCTGCTCTGCAGTGATGAAGGTGCTGGTCATCGTCGCCATCGCCTCGCGGGCCTGCGCGCCCGTGCCGCTGAGGTCCAGCACGTCGAGCAGGCACTGCACGAGGCGGTCCCGAGGGGGCACCGAGCGGTCGCCGATGCTGCTGCGCGGCATCATCCAGTCCAGCACGCGCCGCATGACCTCGTCCCGCAGATCCTGCTGGGTCGGGAAGTGGTGGCGGAGGGAGCCCACGCTCACGCCCGCCCGGGCGGCGACAGCGCGGACGCTGAGGCGCGCCGTCGCACCGTCCTCGCCGAGGATCGCGGCGGCCGCCGCGAGGATCCTCTCCCTCGTGCTCGGCTCCTGCTGGTCGTCCACTGCTCCCCCGCCCTCGCTCATCGTCCGCCCGTCCTCTCGGCCCTGCCGTCGGCCTGCCCCATACCTTCTGCTGATACAGCGTACTAGTACAGCGTGCTAGTTTCGCGTCATGTCCGGCCGATGGGCGAGCCGGCCCGCACCCGAGTGCCGAGGAGGCACCCCGATGTTCGAGCAGTGGCGTCGCCGACGCGCGATCAAGCGGATCGACCCGGGGGACGGCAGTCCCCTCAAGCGGTTCCGCTGGTGGCAGCTGCTGGGGCGGTCGCTGTTCCATCTCGACCTCGAGGACCAGGGCCGCCGCCCCGTGCGATACACGGTGGACGTGCGCCAGTGGAAGACCGACGACAACGGCTACGTGAAAGTGCACCTGTTCCGGGACGGACGCCAGCACGCGGTCGCCCGCGCGCCCGCCGTGTTCCCCGTCGAGGGCGGGGCGATCGAGGTCGCGGTCAGCCAGTTCGGGCTCAAGCGCTGCCACCTCGTCACCGACGACGGCACGGAGCATCAGCTCGTCCCGGACCCACGCTCGGCGGAGGGCCGACGCGCCCGCTTCGAGCGGCGACGCCCCGGCCTGAGCCGCCTGGTCGGCGCGGTCTCGACCGTGGCGCTGCTGGTGGGCGTCGCCCTGCTGCTGCAGCAGATCGCGGTGCCGGTGCTGCGCATCCCGCCGATCGCGGAGCGGATCGGACCCGTCGACCCCCTCGTCGCCCTCCCGCTATGGCTGAACATCGCCCTGGGAGCCGCCGCGGCGGCCGCGAGCACCGAGCGGGCACTGCGCCTGCGGTACCACTGGCTGTTGGATGCGGCGGGGAACTGAGCAGCCCGCCGGGTCGGCGACGGCGCGATGGGCGCGGCCGAGCAGGATGCGTCACCGATCTCCGGAATGGCCGCCTCAGGTGGATTCCTGGATGAACTCGGCTGCCCTTTCGGCGATCATCACCACGGGCGCCTGGAGGTTTCCGCGGGTCACCGTGGGGATCACGGACGCGTCAGCGACGAACAGGTTCTTCACGCCGTGCACGCGGAGAGTCGGGTCGACGACCGTGCCGGGATCGGTGCCGAGACGGCATGTGCCCGCGGGGTGCCATTGGGTGCCCATGGTGCGGACCACCCAGTCCTCGATGTCATCGGATGGACCGGGGTTCAACCGCCCACCGGCGAAGTCCGCCATCGCCGGGCTCGCCATCAGGCGCTCGACGAACCTCACCCCCTCGACAAGGCGCTCGAGATCACTCGGATCGGACAGATAGCGGGGATCGATCTGCGGAGCAGCTGCCGGGTCGTTCGAGGCGAGAGTGACAGCTCCACGGCTCCGCGGGGTCAGCAATCCGAGAGTCACGCTCAGCGCGGGGGTCGAATGAGGGCTCATCGATTCATCGAGTCCGAGCAGGTATGGGAGCAGCTGCCATTCCGCGGCGCCCCCTCCGGGACCGGGCACCATCATGCCGACGGTCGGCAGGGACGCGAGAGGGCCCCGTCGGAGCGTCTCGTAGATGGCACGATTCGAGGGAGTGTCGCTGTCCAGAAGCGTGTTCCCTCTGAGCATCTCCCACGCCAGGATGACGAGCGGGTGATCGTGAAGGTTCTGACCCACCCCGGGCAGGTCCAGCTCCGGCTCGATCCCCCGTTCACGAAGATGATCCGGGGGACCGATGCCGGAGAGCATCAGCAGGTGAGGGCTCCGGAGGGCGCCCGCGCACAGCACGATGCGGTCGGCAGCGATCTCGGTGCCGTCCGAGAGGACCACCGCGCGTGCGAGGTCGGCGTCGTGCACGATCCTGTCGACGCGGACGCCCTGTCGAACCTCGAGGCTCTCCCGGTGGCGCGCCGCCGCGAGATAGCCGTCGACGGGGCCGCTCCGGACACCGTTCTCGGTGTTCGCGGTCACGAGCCCCGCCCCGACGCGCTGGTCCGCATTGAAGTCCTCAGTGAGGGGAAGACCCTGCTCCGCCCCCGCTGCGACGAACGCCAGCAGGGACAGCTCGATGTCGGGCGCCTTCTCCGTGCGTATCCCGCCGGCGCGCTCCGATGTGTCGGCATCAGCTTCTCGGAGGCGTCGGAACACCGGTTCCACATCGCGCCAGCTCCAGTGCGTCGCTCCCGCGGCCGCCCAGGCATCGTAGTCGTCGGGATGCCCTTCGAACCAGGCGAGCAGGTTCACCGACCCGCTTCCGCCGAGACCTCGCCCCGAGGGGATGGCGCTGGTGCGACCGCCCAGCCCCGGTTGAGAGGTCGTCTCGTTCGCATAGAGACGATCAGGCGTGAGTGCGAAGAACGCTGATCCGGGTGTCTGTGTCGCCGCGTCCGGCACGGCCTCCGCAGCCTCCAGGAGCAGGACCGACTGATGCTCGTCCTCGCTGAGCCTCGAGGCCAGCACGCAGCCGGCGGTTCCGGCGCCGACGATGATCGTGTCGTAGTGCTCCGTGGTCATGGGTGGGGCCTTTCCGTTGACGGGTGCGACGGCGGCTGAGTTCATGCCGCAGATGCGGCGATGACGTCGGTGATGGCCTTGTCGATGGTGGGGATGGGATCGGGGTTCCCGATGGATCGGGAGCCGGTCCACGTGGATCTGCGCGTGGGAGGGGCAGTCCGAGAGGACCACGACGGGCTCCCCTCAGGGCATGGCATCGCCGGCACCGCGATCCGGCCCCACGAGGGTCCTCGCCCGTGCGAGCTCGAACGTGATCCTGCTCGATGTGCAGCGATGCATTGAGCGCCAACGCCCGTAAAGTTACGGCCGTTAGCCACGGCTGTCAACGGTTGCACGGCGACCCGCCACGGCGAGCGCGGTGGATGCGGGCGGCGCCGCGGTGAAGACGGGTCGGGCCCAGGAGTCTCCGTTCATCGCAGCTCAACGTCGTCCGAGCGCACCACGACCCCCGCAGTCGACTCGCGCACCACGAGCCGATGAGGGGCGGTGACGTGCTGGCGGGCCGGCGCGGCGGCCCGCTTCTCCGGGGTGCGCTGGCCGTGTCCCGTCACCAGTTCCAGAGCGGCGTCGGCGATGACGTCGAACGCTGGGGCCACGGAGGAGAGGCTGGGCGTGCTGTAGCGCGCGTCCTCCGAGTTGTCGAAGCCGATGATCGCCGCTTCGCCGGGCACATCGTGTCCACGGGATAGCAGGGAGCGCTGCGCGCCGAGCGCCAGCTCGTCATTGAACCCGATGACCGCATCGAAGCGCGAGCCCCGGTCGAGGAGCTCGTGGATCGCATGCTCTCCGCTCTCGCGATCCCAGCGCGGGGCGGGCGCGAGGAGCGCCGGGTCGATCTGCGCACCGTGCATGGTGGCAGCGCGGCGACAGCCGCGGACCCGCGCCTCGGCGACGACGCGATGGGCGAGGCCGAGCAGGACGACCCGGCGTCGCCCCGTGCGGAGCAGGTGCTGCATGGCGGTGCTCGCCGCGTCCGCATTGCTGATCGTGATCTGGGCGACCCGGTGCTGGGGCACCCCCTCCCCCAGGAGCACGAACGGGACCGTCGACGAGGCCCGCCGGATGTCGTCCTCGCGAAGACCGTGCGCCGCGATGATCAGCCCGTCGGCCTGATGACGCGCCATGTCGATCGCCGCGAGCTCGCGCTCGCGCCGTCCGCCCGTGGTCTGGACGAGGATCCCGAGGCCCCGGGCGGCCGCCGTGGCGATGACCTGCTCTGCCAGCTGTGCGAAGTAGCTGAGCCCGAGCTCGGGCAGCGCCAGGACGAACGCACGCGGTCTGCCGGTGCGCAGCTGGCGCGCTGCGGGATGCACCTGGTAGTCGAGCGCGCCGACCGCCTCCTCCACGCGCGCACGCGTCGAGGCGGAGACATGCTTCGCGCCGGTGAGCACATTGGACACGGTCTTCACCGACACGCCTGCTCGAGCGGCGACGTCACTCATGATGGGGCGCCGCGCGACGCGGTCGTCCCCGTGCTCGGTGCTGCCTGCGCCCGAGGCGTCCTGCGGGGCGCGAGCGGTGCGTCGCGTCGGGTCCGCCGACGCGCCCGAGGGAGCCCTCTCCCCGGGTGGCGAGGTCGGCGCCCCTTCTCCTCGGTCCGCACGATGCTCCGCCTCGGCCCCGTTGTCAGCACCGAGCTCCGACCAGACCAGGGCGCCATCGCGGGGCCGTGCGGCACGTACCGCGCGCACGGCCCGCCACAGAGCCGCCCCGGACCGGGATCGGTGCGCGGCCAGGGCGAGCACGTCCAGCACCCTGAGCCACTGCGAGAAGGTGTCCACCGCGGCGATCTCGCCGCCGTCCGTGCCATCGGTCGGCGGCGTGATGCCGGTGCAGACGAGCTGCGCCCCGGATCGCACGAACGCCTCGAGTGCGGCCCGCACCTCGAGATCGGCCGACGGGGCGCACTCGCCCTCGCGACCCGCGCCCGACACGCTCCCCGAGGGGTCCACGAGGCGTTCCGCGTGCTCGCGCACCGCGCGGGGGAGCGCCACCGACGGCGTCGGCGCGGAGGCGGAGGGTCGCGGCGCTCCGCGCTCCGAGCCCCCCGGCGAGAAGGCGAGCACGGCCCGCGGCGGATCGAGGACCAGCCCGACGATGGTTCCGGCGGTGACCGTGAGGCCCGTACGGCCGGGCAGCCGCACCCCGCCGCCGCGCGCCGGGCTCAGGTCGTAGAGGCTCCAGGCCCTCGAGACCGACGAGGCGCTGACGCCCAGCGCCGCCCCGAGCGACCGCGTGGTCCACCGGGAACTCCGCGCTTCCGACGAGGACGGGGGCGGCTCCAGCGTGCGCAGGATGATGTGCCGCGGGTCAGCCACGGGCGGGCGACCTCCCCGTGGACGATCTCCGAGGCAGTCCACTCCTTCCGACACGTACCTCGCCCTCCACCGGATGACGGTTCCGCGGCTGGTCGACTCCATCGTAGCGATCTCAGTATTCGAGAATCCCCGCGCCGCGAGCAGCAGCATTCCTGCCCGCCGCGCGACGGCCGGCGCCGCTCTCCTCACGGCGGACAAGAGCACCTCTTCGTCGCCCGACCGCAGCCCGAGCGGTTTCGCAGGTCCCCGTCCCATCCCTTCCCTTTCCGTCTTCTGTTTCGGTACAGCATTGTTGCACGAATACTGACACATACGTCGTACGCGAGCGTGGCACATAGTGTTTCTGCCTGGCCTTATTCTGCCTCTTGAGCATTGACGGCCCGTTGCGCACCGCATACGGTCCTCGCAGTACACCGATGTACCGGCCCGAGGAGCTGTGATGGAGAGGATTCCCCGACGGGGCGCGCTCGCGCTGTTCGCCGCCGGCGCCGCCCTGACGGCGAGCGGCTGCGCACGATCCTCGACGCGCGGCGGCGTCGCGCATGGCGATGCGGGCTCCCTGCAGTGGTGGGATCACTTCGACCCCCTGAAGTCGGCACTGACCGGACTCTTCGACGAGTTCGAGGGAAGCGCCGGCGTCGCGGTCGAGCGGACGGTCTACAACCCGGACAGCATGGGGCAGGCGCTGCAGCTGGCCGAAGGCAGCGACCAGCTCCCCGACGTGTTCACGAATCTCTTCGGCGCACCCTCCGCGTCCCTGGTCGATCGGGGCACGGTCGCTCCCGTGGAGCTCAGCGACGGGGCGCGCCGCGGGCTCGAGGGCTCGCTGTTCGAGGGAGTGCACACGTTCGACGGGAAGATCTTTACCGTCCCGATCTTCAGCCACCGTCAGAATTCCACCCTGACGTGGGCGAACTCCCGGCTGCTGGAGAAGGCCGGCCACGAACCGGAGGATCTGCCAAGCACCTGGGACGGGTTCCGGACGCTCTGCCGCGATCTCGTGGCCTCCGGAACGGAGCATCCGTGGGTGGCGCCGCTCGCCCACTCGGATCGGATGCAGGAGCATCTGGTGGACCTCGCGCAGTCCGCCGGCCAGAGCCTGGCGATGGTCGGATCCAGCGCAAACGGGATCACCGACGCGAGGACCGGGGACTTCCCCTTCGCGAGCGAGGCCTTCCGCGAAGCGTTCATCTTCCTGCACTCCCTGATCAGGGACGGCTTCATGCTGCCCGCGTCCACGTCTCTGGACGCACGGGAGGCGCGCGTGCGCTGGGCGTCGGGCGAGGCCGCGATCTTCTTCGACGGCCCCTGGAACGCAGGCGTCCTGAACGGCCAGTTCGGCGAGTTCATGAAGGGCGTGCGCGTGTCGGGCCCGCCCTCTCCCGACGGGCGCGGACTCACGGCGCGACCGCCCGCCGAAGGCCAGTTCTGGTGCGCGGGGACGTCGCAGCGCCGCGAGGAGGTCGGCGAGCTGTTCTCGCTGCTGACCCGGCCGGAGTTCGCCGTGGCGCTCGCCGAGAACATGGATCAGCCGCCTGCGGACCCGCACGCCCTGGACAGGGCCGAGGTCCCCGCTCTGTACTCGCGCGCTGTGCGGCTGCTCCAGAAGAACGTGCGCACGGCACCCAGCCCCGTGGTGCGGAACCCCGCCGTGGGCTCCGTGATCGCGGAGATGAACGACATTCGGCCCGACCTCGGTGACATCACCCAGGGGTATCTGGGCGGCGATATCGATGACCTGGGGAAGGAGCTCACGCGCTTCAACGATCGTCTGTCGGCGGAGCGCGACCGGGCGATCGACGTGGTGAACGGCGCCAGCGGAGACGTCTCCGTGGACGACTGGATCTTCGAGGAGTACAGGAGCGGCGATGACTTCGATGTCACGGACTACTGAGCCGCGGGCCGCGAGAGGGGCTCCCCGCAGCGCGGGCGAGGTCGCGGTCACGAAGCGTCGGCGGCCCTCCCTCTGGATCTACGTGTTCCTGGCGCCCACGGTGGTGCTGTTCGGGATGTACACGGTGTGGCCGAGCATCTCGAGCCTGGTGTATTCGACGCTCGAGTGGCGGGGCCTGGGCCTCGAGCGCTCCTTCACCGGCCTCGAGAACTATCGACGTCTGCTGATGGATCCGCTGTTCTGGAAGTCCCTGTGGATCACCCTGCTGATCATCGTGGTCACGGTGCCCCTGAGGGTGGCAGCGGGCCTCCTGCTCGCGCTCGTGCTCAACAATCCTCGGCTGCCTCTCGCGGGTCTTCTGCGCACCGCGTTCTTCGTGCCGGTCGTCGCGACCACGGCGATCGTCGGCATCGTCATGGGCTTCGTGCTGGACCCGTCGGCGGGCCCGATCAACGAGGCGCTCTCGATCATCGGCGCCGGTCCTGTCGACTTCCTCGGCAGTTCGCGGACCTCGCTGTGGGCGGTCATGGGCGTGCACGTCTGGAAGTGGTTGGGCGTCACCCTGATCTATTGGCTCGCCGCGCTGCAGACCGTTCCGCGCGAGCTCCTCGAGGCCGCCGAGACCGACGGAGCGGGGCCCGCCGCACGGTTGCGCCATGTGACTCTGCCGCTGCTGCGTCCCTTCGCGGTGATCATCGTGGTCCTCACCGTCATCGAGACGATGCAGATCTTCGACCTGGTGGTCACGATGACGGGCGGCGGCCCGTTCTTCTCCACCTTGGCCACGGAGGTCTACATCTACGACACGGCGTTCGGCGCGGCCAGGCCCGATCTGGGCTACGCATCGGCCATCGGCGTCGCCTTCGGCGTCCTGACGGTCCTGCTGATGGTCGTGCTCACGCTCGTGATGCGACTGGCACGGCGACGACAGGAGCACAGATGACCACCGCGCAGACACGGGAGCCCTCGCGAGACCTGCACACCCGTGGGGAGCCAGGACGCAGCCGCGGCCGCCCGATCTCGGAGCCAAGGACCCACGGCCGCGGGCGACGACGTATCGGGAGATGGGCGCAGACCCTGGCCCTGGGAGCTCTGGGGCTGCTGTGGATCTATCCGCTGCTGTGGGTGCTGGCAGCCTCGTTCAAGGATTCTCTCGACATCTTCTCGGGAGGCCTGGGGCTGCTTCCTGACTCCTGGCATCCCGAGAACTATCTGCGGGCCTGGCGCGATGCGAACTTCTCCGGGTACATGCTCAACACGGTGCTGATCACCGCCGGCAGCATCGTGCTGGTCGTGGTGCGGTGCGCGATGGCGGGCTACGTGATCGCACGCTTCAGGTTCCTGGGGCGCAGGGTCGTCCTCGCGGTGCTGGTGGCGACCATGTTCATCCCCACCGGACTGTTCGTGGTGCCGGTCGTGGAGCTCAGCGATCTGCTCGGACTGCTGAACACGCGGACCGGCCTGGTGCTCGCGATCGCAGGAGGCGGGAACGTCGCCGCGGTGCTGCTGTACGTCGGCTTCTTCTCGCGGGTCCCGAAGGAGCTCGAGGAGGCGGCGGTGATGGACGGAGCCGGCTTCCTGCGCGTCTTCTTCCGGATCATGCTGCCGCTGTCGGGCCCCGTGACGGCCACGGTGGTGGTGCTGACGTTCCTCTCGAGCTGGAACAACTTCTTCCTGCCGCTGGTGTTCACCTTCAGCACACCCCAGAACCGCACGCTCGCCGTCGGCATGATGGCGTTCCAGGGGACCAACTCCACGGACTGGGCGGGACTGGCCGCCGCCGCGTCGATCTCCCTCGTGCCGATCGTGCTGCTGTTCCTGCTCCTGCAGCGCTACTTCGTCGAGGGGATCGCCGGTGCCGTGAAGAACTGAGCCGCATCACCCCGCTCCTGCGCGAGAAGACCGCGCCCCACTCTCCCTCGCCTCTCGCCGGATCCGATGTCCGCAGCGGCCCGTAACGACAGCCCCGGAGGAACCATGCCCCGCCCCAACATCCTGTTCCTGTGCACCGACCAGCAGCGCTACGACGCGCTCGGCGCCGCGGGCAACGAGCACATCCGCACCCCGCACCTCGACCGTCTCGCCGCGCAGGGCGCGCGGTTCACGAACTGCTACACGCAGTCGCCGATCTGCGCGCCCTCCCGCGGGAGCCTGATGACGGGCCGGTATCCGCGCCACCACAGCCTGTGGGCGAACGGCGTGGACATGGACCCCGGCGAGCAGCTGTTCACCAAGGTCCTCGCCGACGAGGGCTACGACTGCGGGCTCGCCGGGAAGCTGCATCTCGGATCGGCCTTCGACGGTCGGATCGAGCCGCGCCTGGACGACGGGCTGCGTGTGTTCCGCTGGGCGCACGACCCGTATCTGCGCTCGGCCGGGAACGAGTACCACCATTGGCTGCGCCGCACGCATCCGGAGCTGTACGAGAGCGCCGTCGTGAAGCGCGAGAGGTCCATCGACTCCCTGCCGCAGCAGGCGCACTACTCGCACTGGGTCGCCGAGGAGACGATCGAGTTCCTCGGTCACTCGCGCCAGAAGGATCGTCCCTTCTGCTTCATCAGCAACTTCTTCGATCCTCATCACGGGTTCGAGGCGCCCCAGCGCTTCCGGGACCTGTACGACGCCTCTGCGCTGCCGGCGCCCGTGACGATCGAGGACGAGCTCGCGACCAAGCCGCCCATCTATACCCAGGAGTCCGCGAAGTCCTATGCCGGGCACATGCCCGGGTTCGACGACTACTCCCCCGAGGAGCTCCAGGAGATCAAGGCCCAGTACTTCGCGATGGTCTCCCTCGTCGACGAGGAGGTGGGGCGGATCCTCGACGCCCTCGAGCGCGAGGGGCTCGCGGAGGACACCCTGGTGATCTTCACGAGCGACCACGGGGAGATGCTGGGCGATCACCGCATGCTGCTCAAGGGGCCGATGATGTTCGACTGCTCGGTGAGGGTGCCGCTGCTCGCGCGCTGGCCCGGGCGGATCCCGGAAGGGATGGTCGCCGAGGAGCTGGTGGAGTGGATCGACCTGACGCGGACTCTGCTCGCGGCCGCGGGATCGGACGGGCTCCCGCGGGCGCAGGGACGCGACCTCGCACCGTTGTGGTCGGGCGGGGAGTTCGATGATCGCGACTGGGTGCTCTCGGAGTACCGCGACGGCTGCTGGGCGTACGACCCACCCGTGCAGACCACGATGGTCCGACGTGGCACGTGGAAGATCGTCGTGCACCACGGGCGCCCCTCGACCGACCGGGAACGCACCGGGGAGCTCTACGACCTGGCCGCGGATCCGGACGAGCTGCACAACCTGTGGGACGAGGCGTCGGCACGGGAGACACGAGCGGAGATGCAGGCGTTCCTGCTGGACGTGCTGGTGGCGACCGAGGATCGGTCACGGGAGCGGTTGGCGCCGTTCTGAGCGGCGTCGCGGTGCTCTGACCGGAAGGCGTGCAGGCATCCCGGCACGTGCGCGAGCCCCGGGCGTCAGGACCTCACGAACTCCACACCGAGCTCGCCGGAGACCGCAGCCTCGCGCTGGTGCAGCAGCACCCGATGGACACGCGCACCCCAGACCGAGGCGAGTTTCGGGTCGTCCACCGGGAGCGGCTCGACCAACGCCGTGAAGCGCGACGCGTCGTACGTCGCGCGAGCGGCGCCGATCCGCAGCACCGCCGGCGAGCCGGCCGGGACATCGTCGAGGACCCCCGGCTCCTCCGCCGTCATGAGCACGACGGACATCCGTCGCGACGAGTCGAAGCGCCAGGCGTCGTGGATGAGGAGAGAGGGTTCCTGTCGCGGCCGCCCCCGGTCGGCGTCAGCCCCTTCGGGCGATGCCTCGGTCCGCCCCGCTCCTCGACGGAGCGCCACGGTCCGCCGCGCGAGGAGCAGACCCGCCCCCGGCGGATACGCCGCAGCGAGGTCCATCGTCTGCACCGCTGAGCGGCCGTCGTCCGAGAACCTGGTCTCGCGCGCCGAGAACTGCTCGCCGGCGGACTGTTCGACCCCGTCGGGCAGCGGAACCGAGTGGTAGGCGCTGCGCATCGTCCAGATCCCGTATCGGGTCGCCGACTCGAAGGTCTCGCGCCGGTACACGCCGACCCCCACGTCGATCAGCACCGGGGCGCCGTCGAGGGAGGCGATCACGCCCCCGACGTCATTGTGGTTGTGGCTGACATCGTTGTGCCCGCCCTTGGCGGCGACGAACCATCCCGTGATGTCGCCGGCACGTTCACGGGCGACGCTCACCTCGGTGCCCGGTGCGTACCAGGACGCGGGCATGCCCGGTGCCGCGTCCCCCTCGGCCCACCCGGGATCGCGGAGCTCGGCGAGGTTGCGGCGGAACTGCGCCGCGATCTGCTCCGGGAGACGGTACGGCTGACGTCGCCCCATCCAGCGGCCGTGCCGGGCGACCTGCTCGTCGCCGACGAGCTCGCCGAAGCGCGTGAGCAGATGCCAGGACGCGTTGGGCGGGAGGCCGGCGGCGCCATCCGAATAGTTGACCTGCGATTCCGCTCCGATCTGCATCGTCATGGGAAACCTGCACATGGCGGGGATCGGATCCACGAGGAGACCGTCGATCGCCCCGTCGCTGATCTCCCGCAGGAGGTCCAGCGCCTCGAAGAGAGTCGCCCCCGCCCACCACCAGTATGTGGCGCCCTCGTCGCAGGACCCGTCGGGCGCGTACCCGGCCCGGAACCGGTCGAGGATCTCGAGGGCGCGTCCGACGTCCTGCGCGAGCTCGTCTGCCGACGGCTCCACCACGGCGGCGCAGGTCAGCACGTTGGAGACGATCCAGGGAGCCCAGTTGTTCGGGGTGCCCTCCAGCCCGTGCCAGAAGTACGTCTCGGCACGCCACGGATCCAGGACGCGGCGGCGGATCTCGTGATGCACTCGTGCGCGCAGCCCGGGGTACCTGCTCTCCAGATGATCTCCGGCGAACGTATCCACAGCGGCGAGCATGCCGCCGATGTACCCATCGGACAGGTCCAGGATGTCGCGACCGGGCTCCGGCAGCGCGGGTCTCTCCCCCGATTCCGGCAGCGCGTAGTGCGAGGGAAGGCACCATGCGCTCAGCTCGCACAGTCGCCAGATCGCGTCGGCGCACGAGGACGCCCAGCGGTCATCTCCCGTGACCGCGAGCGCCAGCGCGGAGCCGCCGACCGTGCCGAGGAGCGAGCGCTGCGCGTGCTCGTACGGGGCGCGCTCGCCCGTGACCGCGTAGTGGTTCCACAGCCCCAGGGTGGGGCCCTGTGCGGCCAGCCGCTCCTCGAAGGCCAGAGCGCCCTCCACCACGATGTCCCGATCCTCCGCGGTGACGATCGACCATGCCTCGCGGTCCTCGACGGGCTGGGCCGCGCGCCATGTCCGCGGGCGCAGCGCCGCGCCGGCGCCCGGGGTGAGCAGTGCATGCAGAGCCGTCGGGCTCGTCGGGCTCGTCGGGCTCGTCGGGCTCGTCGGGCTCGTCGGGCTCGTCGGGCTCGTCGGGGGCATGGTCTCTCCTGGGGGTGATGCGCTCAGGCGCGCAGGGCGAAGGTCGTCTGGTCGATGGCGCATCGGAAGGCGCCGGACGCCGCGAAGGCGATCGCCTCGTCGACGGCGTGCGCCGAGAGGCGCCCCAGCTCCGTGCCGATCGACCCCGCGATGTGCGGGGTGAGGAACGTGTTGGGGGCGCCTCGCAGACGGCTGTCCCGGGGCAGGGGCTCCTCGGAGGCGACGTCGAGGAGCGCCACCAGGTCCCCGCGCTCGAGCCGCTCGACGAGCGCCTCCTGGTCCAGCAGATCACCGCGGGCCGTGTTGATCAGGGTGGCGCCCGGCCGCAGACTCCCGATCAGCGTCCGGTCGATCATGCCGCGCGTGCTGGGGAGCGATGGCGCGTGGAGGGACAGGATCTCGCTGCGTGCGACGAGCTCGGGCAGGTCCAGGAGCTGCGCTCCCAGCTCCGCCGCCTCGGCGGGCCGGACGGTGGGATCGTGCAGGAGCACGTCGAGGTCGAGGCCGCGCAGCCTGTCGATCACGAGACGGCCGATGGTGGAGGCGCCGACGATCCCGACGGTGCGGCCGCGGATCCCGACGGCGGGCCAGGCCGTCTCGAGGTCCGCGTCGACCGCTCCGTCGCGCACCCTGTCCGCCGCCCAGAACGCGCGCTTGGCGGCGAGGGTGATCAGCGCGAGGGTGAACTCGGCGACGGGGACGGCGTTGGCCGACGCGGCCGAGCTCACGGCGATGCCCCGGTCGTAGACGATCGGGTCGACAACAGGTCGCACGGTGCCCGCGGAATGCGCGATGGCCCGGAGGTTCGGCAGCAGCTCGAGCGTCCGGGCGTCGATCCGCGGCGTGCCCCAACCGGTGATGAGCAGCTCGAGACGTCCGAGCAGCCGTCGGTCGGCCCCGGAGCGGGGATCCAGCGGGGAGTCGGCGAGGAGATCCACCGCCGGGTCGGACTCCAGTCGACGGAGGTCGACCTGGCCGAAGACGCGGCGGAAGCTCGGCTCCGGCATCATGAATCCGGTGGGCGTCCTGGATCGGACCATCGGTGTCCTCCTCTGGCTCGCCGACCGCGCCATCACAGCGGGCCGCGCCGACCCCTGTCAACGCGGAACGTTCACACGAACATTTTTCGCACATCACCGCGGTGCGCCGGACGAGCTCCTCACGCTGAGCTGCGGCCGCAGCGTCACGTGGCGGCTCGCGCGCACGGTGTCCGTGCTCGCGAGCCGGTCGAAGGCCATGCTCGCGGCGAGCGCGCCGATGTCCCTGCTGGGCCGCGTCACCGCGGTGAGCGGGACCTCCGCGAGCTCGGCGACCTGATCGTCGTAGGCGACGATCGACAGGTCCCCGGGCACCTGGATGCCGCTCGCGACGGCCACGCCCGTGAGGTCCACCGCGAGGTGGTCGGAGTGGACCACGAGCGCGGTGACGCCGTCGGCGAGCGCGCGCCCGAGCAGCCCCTGCAGCGCGTCGCCCGTGCTGTCCGTCTCCCCCACCTCGATCACATCCGTCCTCGCGTCGAGTCCCAGCCGGCGCACCGCACGATCCAGGCCCAGGCGCAGGAACGGCGTGGTCGGGGTGTCGTAGGCGAGCACGCGCAGCCGTTCGTGCCCGAGCTCCACGAGGTGCTTGACGGCCATCACCATCCCCGCCGCGTGATCCGTGCGCACGGACTCGAGGGCATCGCCGATCGGCGCCTCCTCGACGGATCGCTCCACCAGCACCACGGGGATGGTCAGCTCGGCGAGGCGGGCGAGCACCTCGAAGGAGTCCGCGACCGTGGTGGTCACCAGGAGGGCGTCGACGCCACCGGCGAGGAGCCGCTCGATCTGATGGCTCTCCCGCTCTCGCTCGTACCGGCTCACGCCGAGCACGACACGGCCGCCCAGGGCGCGCGCCCGCTGGGCCGCGCTCTCGACGATCGGCGGGAAGTGGTAGCTCGGATCGGGACTGACCTGCCCGAGCGTGAACAGGGGTGCCGCCGGCTGACGAGGGTCGGAGACAGTGCGCGCGGCGGGCCGATGACGCACGGCCCCGTGCGGAGCGGTGTCCGCAGCAGGCGTGTCCACGGACTCCGCGCCACCGTGGACGCGCCGCACCCGGCCGGCGTCCGCGAGCTCGCGCAAGTCCCGGCGCACGGTCATCGGGGACACCCCGGTGCGGGCCGCGAAGTCGGCGGCTGAGAGGCTGCCGTGCAGACGGAGCTCGGCCAGGATCCGCTGCTGCCGTTCATGAACGCCCATCGGACCTCCGGTGTTCGTTTAACGTTCGAGTGATCAGTTCTTCTTGACCGTCATCATGCCATCTGCGGATGCTGTGCAGGCAGTCGAGAGCCCGCGACGAGGCGTGCAGATCTCTCGATCGCCTTACCCGTTCGTGTGCGAAGGAGCCACCGTGAACGTCATCTCGACCAGTCGCCCGGCTCCGTCCGTGCAGGGCACCACGCCGGAGCGGACCGACGACTATGCGGCCGCCGCTCCCGTGCACCGGAGCCTGCCGTTCGGTGCCCGTTGGCAGCGCGACTATCCGCTCGCGCTCATGGTGGTGCCCGCGCTGGTGCTGCTGCTGCTGTTCGTGTACGCGCCGCTGGTGGGCAACGTCATCGCGTTCATGGACTACCAGCCCTACATCCCGATCACGCAGAGTCCGTGGGTGGGCCTGCGCAACTTCACGCAGCTGTTCGAGGACCCGTCGTTCTGGACCGCCGTGCTGAACACCCTGGAGATCACCGCGGTGCAGCTGGTGCTGTTCTTCCCGGTCCCGATCGCGCTGGCCCTGCTCATCCATTCGCTCGCCTGGCCATGGCTGAGGGCGACGCTGCAATCCGTGCTGTACCTGCCGCACTTCCTGTCCTGGGTGATCGTGGTCGGCTTCTTCCAGCAGAGCCTCGGCGCCGGCGGGGTGCTCAACACCTGGCTGCGCCACCTGGACCTCGGGACGCTGAACGTCATGGCCGATCCCGACAGCTTCGTGCTGCTGATCTCCTCGCAGGTGGTGTGGAAGGACGCCGGCTGGGGCGCGATCATCTTCCTCGCCGCCCTGGCCGCGATCGACGACTCGCTCTACGAGGCCGCCGCGATCGACGGTGCCGGGGCCTGGAGCCGCTTCTGGCACGTGACCCTGCCGGGGATACGGCCCATCATCGTGCTGCTGCTGATCCTGCGGCTCGGGGACGCCCTGAACGTGGGCTTCGAGCAGATCCTGCTGCAGCGCAACGCCGTGGGCCCGGCCGCTGGCGAGGTGATCGACACCTACGTCTACTACCACGGGGTGCTCGATGCGAACTGGTCCACCGGGATCGCCGCGGGGCTCATGAAGGGGCTCGTCGGACTGGTTCTGATCCTCGCGGCCAACAAAGCCGCCCACATGCTCGGCGAGCAGGGAGTGTACGCGAAGTCATGAGCACCATCTCTCGTCCCGCATGGGCGGGGAAGCCGCAGCCCGTGGCCCTCGCCCTCAAGGCCCTGACCATCATCCTGATCCTCGCGGTGATCCTCTTCCCGTTCCTCATCGTCATCTCCACGAGCCTCTCCACCGCGGAGGACGTCACAGCTGCCGGCGGCTACGTGGTGTGGCCGCGATCCCTCAGCCTCGAGGCGTACCGCCAAGTGCTCAGCGGCGGCATCGTCACCCGTGCGCTCCTGATCACCGCGGGCGTCACCGCCGTGGGCACGGCCCTGTCCGTGGTCGTGACGGTGCTCGCCGCCTGGGGACTGAGCCGCCGCACCTTCTTCCAGGGCCCCGTGCTGATGACCGTGATGCTCACGTTCCTCTTCGCCCCCAGCATGATCCCGCTGTACCTCGTGGTGAAGCAGCTGGGTCTGCTCAACAACCTGTGGTCGCTGATCCTCCCCGGCGCGTTCAGCGTGTTCAACATGGTGGTGGTGCGCGGATTCATGATGGGCATCCCTCAGGAGCTCGTCGACTCCGCCAAGATCGACGGCGCCGGCGAGCTGCGCATCCTGCGTCAGATCATCGTGCCGCTCTCCCGCGCGGTGATCGCGGTCGTGGCCCTGTTCTACGCCGTCGGTTACTGGAACGCGTTCTTCAACGCGATGCTCTACATCGACGACACGTCGAAGTGGACCCTCCAGCTGGTCCTGCGCTCCTACGTGCTGCAGGGCTCCTCGCTCGTGGGCACCTCCACCGACTCCATCGCCCCGCCAGCGCAGTCCGTGCAGATGGCCGTGGTGATGATCGCGATCGTGCCGATCCTGATGGTGTACCCGTTCGTGCAGCGCCACCTGACCAAGGGCGTGCTCACCGGCGCGGTGAAGGGCTGACCCGCTCCCCGCTCTGTCCCTGTCGCCGCTCCCTCTCCTCGCCCTCGGCCGGGCCCGTCCACCGACGCCCGTCCACCGTGCCGTATCCCGTCCGCTGTGCCCCGTGATCACGAAGGAGTCGTCATGTCCCGCAAGCCCACCGCGCCCCGTCCCGCCGCCCCGTATCCCGCCCCGCACCCCGCCTCGTCGGGCCTCCGCCGCAGGAGCCTGCTCTCCGGTGCGGGTCTGGGCGTCGCGGGGATCGCGGGGGCCTCCGCCCTCGCCGGCTGCGGCGGCTCCGCCGGCGGCGCGGGATCACCGGCCTCCATCAGCAAGGATCTCGCGGAGCTCCCGACCTACACGGCGATCACCAAGGGGCCGAAGCCCGACCTGCCCGGGTCCGACATCGTGCAGCCCGCCTACTTCGCCCCGCCGCAGACGGAGGACCTCTGGCGTTCGGTCGATGACGAGCACATGCCGCAGGCGTCGGATCCGGTCTCCGCGTTCATCATCTCGTACTCCACTCCCCCGCCCAGCAACAATCCGTTCCTCGACGAGGTCGACGAGCGCCTGGGCACGGATCTGGACCTGCGGATCACGTCCTCGGAGACCTTCTCCCAGAAGTTCGCCACCGTGGTCGCGGGCGGTGACGTGCCGGACATGGTGGAGTTCATCGCGTTCGACCTCCCGGCCAACTACCCCCAGCTGCTCGACGCCCAGTTCGCCGACCTCACCGAGCTCCTCTCGGGCGACGCGATCGCGGACTACCCGAACCTCGCCAACGTCCCGTCGATCTCGTGGGAGAACTGCCGGGTCAACGGAAAGATCTTCGGCACGCCCGTGCACCGGCCCGCCTTCGGGTCGATCATGGTCTCCCGCCCGGACCTCTTCGAGGAGATCCTGGGCGAGGAGCCCGCTCCCGACTCCGAGGACGAGTTCACGGCGATGCTCACCGAGGTCACCGACTCCACGGCGGGCCGCTACGCGATGACCGGCCAGAGCGCCGGATCCGCGGTCGACTGGGGCTGGGACTTCCTGGGCGCCATGTTCGGGGTGCCCAACGGGTGGGGGCTCCAGGACGACGCGCTCGTGCACAAGTTCGAGACCGACGCATGGTTCGAGACCCTCGAGTACATCAAGAAGCTCTGGGATCTGGGGGTGTACCACCCGGACACGCCCTCGACCTCGGGCTCGCAGGCCAAGGCGTACCTGGCAGCCGGAACGGTGCTCCTGCACCAGGACGGCATCTCCGCCCTGCTCGACAAGACCTCCCCGAAGGCCCCGTACGACGCCATCGTCCCCTTCGCGGCCGACGGCGGCGCCGGGATCATGTACCAGGGCAGTTCACTGTTCTCCTTCACCGCGCTGAAGAAGGCGGAGGACGACCGGCTCGTCGAGCAGCTGAAGATCCTCAACTACCTGGCGGCTCCCTTCGGCTCCGAGGAGAACTTCTTCCTCACCTACGGCACCGAGGGCGAGCACCATACGCGCGCGGCGGACGGCTCGGTCTCGCTCACGGAGGCGGGCACCGCCCAGATCACGCCCTCCGCCGTCAGCTACCTCTCCGCGCCGCCGCAGGTGCTGTTCTCCGCCGTGCCCCTCGAGGATCGCCTCACGCGCGATCACACCTGGCAGTCCGCCACCGAGTCCATGCTCCTCAAGAGCGCAGTGGCCGGTCTGTACTCGCCGACGTCCTCGAAGGCGAGCTCCGCGGAGGGCGACGTCCTCACCGCGGCCACCGAATACGTGCTGGGTCGCGCAGCGCTGAAACCGGTCCACACCGCCGTCGAGAGCTGGAAGTCCGGTTTCGGGGACACCATGCGCGAGGAGTACACCGAACAGCTCGACTGACCCCGCCGGCGCCGCCGGCCCACGAACACCACCCGCAGCTCTCGACGAGGAGATCACGATGGACCATCCGAGAACCCCCGCTCCCGACGCACGTTCCACCACCTCGCCCCCGACCCGCAGGAGCGTCCTGGGCGCAGCCGTGGCGACCACCGCCGCCGTCACGGGCTCCCTGGGCGCGACCAGCGCATCGGCTGATGGACGCCCCGCCCCCGCCGGCGCCGGCACGGGCCCTCGCGGCGCCGTCACCCATCGTCCTCCGGCCGACACCACCTCCGTGCTGCGCAATCCGCTGACCGGATGGGTGCTGTATGGGACGGGGGACCCTGACGACGACTACTGGTCGAACTACGACGCCCTCGTCGTCCCCGGGCGCGAGGACACCGTGCGTGTCGCGGACTACGCGCACACGCTGTACTTCCGCCTCGCCTGGACGGTGCTGAACCCCGAGGAGGGCGTCTACGGCTGGGACGTGCACGAAGGGCTGCGCACGATGATCGAGGGCGCGGAGGCCCGCGGCATGCGACTCGCCTTCCGCGTGGTCGTGGACAGCCGTGACAAATCCAGCGACTTCACGCCGCCGTACGTCCGCGCGGCCGGCGCGCAGGGGTACGAGACCCAGACCGGTTCGACGACCGTGTGGTCCCCCTACCCGGACGACCCCGTGTTCCAGGAGAAGTACGGGACGTTCGTGCGCGCACTCGGCGAGCGCTTCGACGACCCGTCCGTCGTCGACTTCGTCGACGGCTACGGGCTGGGCAAGTGGGGCGAGGGCCACTCGATGCGGTACCTGGACGACTCGAACCGGGAGTCCGTCTTCCACTGGAGCATCGACCTGTACTCCGAGGTCTTCGCGCGGGTTCCGCTCGCCATCAACTACCACCGCATGATCGGGGGCACGAAGGACTGGGGCGATCCGGATCCCGGGAGCGCCGCGCTCCTCGAGTACGCGATCAGCAAGGGATACATGCTCCGGCACGACGCCTTCGGGATGACGACGTACTACGGGCAGTGGGAGCGGGACTTCGTCTCCCCCTGGATCGGGAAGCTGCCCATCATGTTCGAGGGCGGCTGGGTGACCCAGTCCCACAGCTTCTGGGACGACCCCCGCGGCTACGAGACCGTCGAGGACGTGCGTCGCGGCGAGTACGAGGACGCGATCGAGGCGCACGTGAACACCATGGACTTCCGGATCAACGAGACCGCCTCCTGGTTCGAGGACGTGCCCGAGCTGGTGGACGACTTCATCGCGCACGGCGGGTACCGGCTGCAGCCGACGGAGGCCACGGTGCCGAGCAGCGTCCGGCGTCGGCAGCGCACGTCGATCTCCCACACGTGGGCGAACCTGGGGTGGGGTGTGTTCCCCGCCGGACTCCCGCAGTGGGAGGGCAAGTACAAGGTGGCCTTCGCGCTGCTGGACGCGGACCATCGGGCCGTCGAGCTCTTCGTGGACGAGTCCGCTCATCCCGAGACGTGGACGCAGGGCGAGACCTACGAGCACTCACTCGACGTGACCGTGCGGGAGCGCCCTGGCGAGCACGCGAGCTGGGGCGTCGCCATCATCGACACCCACGCGAAGAACCTCCCGGCGATCCAGCTCGCGGCGGAGGGAGAGCGCACCGACGAGGGCTGGCTGCTCCTCGGGGGCTGCAGCGTGCGGTGACCGTCGAGATGCGGGCACTGATCGCGCAGAGGCGGGCTCAGTGCGCCGGGTGCAGCTCGCCGACGGGGACGACGTCGGCGAGGGTGTTGCCGGGCGGTGCCAGCGGGCACGCCCACATCGGGTCGTACGCGCACGACGGGTTGAACGCGAAGTTGAGGTCGAGCACGAGGTCGTCGCCGTCGCCGAGGTCGGCGCCCTTGATCGTGTCGATGAGGTAGCGACCGCCGCCGTAGGTCGTACTTCCGGCTCCGGCGTCCTTGACCGGGACGAACACGCCTCCGCCGTAGCCGGTGTGGGACCACACATCGAGGGTCCCTCGGTCCGCGAGCCGGACGATCCCGAGGCGCTCGAAGCCCACGACCCCGTCGGTGCCGGTGGTGACCGCGAAGGACTGCGGCGGCGCGGCTTCGATCCGGGCGCGGAACCGCCAGCGGGGGTCGTAGTCGGCTACAGGGAGGCCGCGGAAGGTGGCGGCAGCCTCGGGCAGGAGCGGGGATGCGGGGTGGTGCGCGAACAGGCGATCGCGCTCGGCGCGCCAGAGCCAGTGCCCCGTCTCGGGGTCGGCGGCCTCGCGCACGCGGCGATAGAGGTCGAAGACTGTGCGCCGCCAGTCGACGGTCGCGAGGATGTCCGCGGAATCGGTCCGGTGGAGATCGGTGTGCTCCGGTGTTGGTGTCAACGCGACGCTCCTTCCTCAGTCACTGCGCCGCCGATGCGAAACGGCGTGCCCGGGTGCCGGGAGCCGGCGTATCGGCTCAATCCACTCAGGCTCCCGGACGCGCTCGGGAGGCCGTCTGTGCCGCAGCAGGTTCCGAACTTACCGCAGCCGTTGACGTGCGCGGGACGGACAGCACCTCGTTGCAGATCGCCGCACAGCATCCGCGTGGGCCGTATGCGACGCACGGGGCTTCCCGCACGAAGATTGCGCGTCCGCCGACGCCCCTACCGCGACGCACCTTGCACGATCGCACCACGTCCCCTCGCCCGCGACAACCCGCGGCAACATCGTTTCCGCCCCAGCATTCCCACGTAGGAATTTCTGTAGTCGCGCGAACGGACAGCTGTCCGGGTCCATCATCCGATCCGCTTCCTCCCCTGCTGACCGGCGATCGGCGCACCCGAAGCTCCACGCAGCCGTGGAGTCGGCGCCGCGCCCCCGGCTCAGGTATCGAAGCGCTCGCCTCCCTGCGGCATCACCTGATCCGGGACCCCGACGACGAAGTCACTGAAGGAGGACGTCCACGATGGCCGTCACCGACATGAAGTCACCACCGACAACCGCCTCACCACCGACCAGGCGCCCACGGCCCTCGCTGCTGCGGCGCATCCTGCGCGACCGCACCGTGCTGCTGCTGGCGCTGCCGGGCATGCTCCTGCTGATCGGGTTCCAGTACTTCCCGCTGCTGGGGAACGTCATCGCCTTCCAGGACTTCCAGCCCTACCTGGGCACCGACGAGAGCCTGTGGAACGGCCTGGACAACTTCCGCATCCTCGTCACCGGGGACCCGGCGTTCCTCAACGCGCTGCGCAACACGCTGATCCTGACGCTGATCCAGTCGGTGATGATCTTCCCGGTGCCGATCGTGCTGGCGCTGATGGTCAACAGCCTGATGTCCGAGAAGCTCCGCCAGGGCGTCATGTCGGTGCTGTACCTGCCGCACTTCCTGTCCTGGGTGATCGTGGTCGCGGTGTTCCAGCAGATGCTGGGCGGCTCGGGCATGGTCAACAACCTGCTCCGCTCCAACGGCCTGCCCACCTTCGACGTGATCGGCAACGCCGACCTGTTCAAGGTGCTGCTGACCTCTCAGGTCATCTGGAAGGACACCGGCTGGGCGGCGATCCTGTTCATCGCCGTGCTGGCAGGGATCGACAGGTCGCTGTACGAAGCGGCGGCCGTCGACGGCGCCTCGCGCTTCCAGCAGACCCTCAACGTCACTCTGCCGGGCCTGCGCCCCATCGTGATCCTGCTGTTCATCCTCCAGCTGGGCAACTCTCTCAGCGTCGGCTTCGAGCAGATCATCCTGCAGCAGCAGGCCGTCGGGATCGACGCCAGCGAGGTGCTCGACACCTATGTGTTCAACGAGGGCATCGCCGGCGGCCAATGGGGAACCGCGGCCGCCGTCGGCCTGGTCAAGAGCGTGATCGGACTGATCCTCGTCCTCGCCGCGAACAAGATCGCCCACGCCATGGGCGAGGAAGGGGTCTACAGGGCATGAGCACCACGACCGAGAACCCTCAGGACACCGCCCCCGGCGCGTCCGGGCCGGAGCGGTCCACCGCAGCCGATGCACGCCGGCGGCGGAGGAACCTCAACGCCGCCGGGCCCGTCGAGAAGTCGACGAAGACGATCGTCCTGGTCATCGCCTGCGCACTGGTGATCGTCCCCTTCATCGGCATCGTCGCGACCTCCATCGCCCCCGCGGATCAGGTCACGGACTCCGGCGGGTTCGTGCTGTTCCCCCGCGAGATCGACCTGACCGCCTACCGCTCGATCCTCTCGGGCGGAGTGGTCTCCCGAGCCCTGCTGGTCTCGATCGGCATCACTGCGGTCGGCACGTTCCTCAGCCTGCTGATCACCGCGATGCTCGCCTGGGCGCTCTCGCGCCGCGGCACCGTCGCGAACCGCCCGATGCTGCTGCTGGTGCTGTTCAGCCTGCTGTTCTCCCCCGGACTGATCCCGACCTATCTGGCCGTGCGCCAGTTCGGTCTGATCGATTCCTACTGGTCGCTGATCATCCCGACCGCGGTCAGCGGGTTCAACGTGATCGTGGTGCGCAGCTTCTTCGTCAGCCTGCCCGACGAGATCCTCGACGCCGCGAAGGTCGACGGCGCCAGCGAATGGCAGATCTTCCGCCGCATCGGGATCCCGCTCTCCCGTGCCGCACTGGCAGTGATCGGGCTGTTCTACGGCGTGAACTACTGGAACGCGTTCTTCAGCGCGCTGCTGTACATCAACGACGCCGCGAAGTGGCCGCTGCAGATGGTGCTGCGCACCTACGTCGTCAACGGCGCGCAGATGGGCACCTCCGAGCTCGGCACCGCCGTGGAGGCGGCACCCCCGCAGGAGACCATCCAAATGGCCATCCTCGTCATCTCCATCGTGCCGATCCTCATCGTCTACCCGTTCCTGCAGCGGCACTTCTCCAAGGGCGTGCTGACGGGCGCGGTGAAAGGCTGATCATGTCCTCACGATTCGACCCCACCCGCCGCGCACTCCTCGCCGCAGGCGGTGCAGGCGCCGCCGCGCTGCTCGCCGCCTGCAGCAACGAGGGCCGGGGCGGCATCCCGGTGAAGTACGCGAACGCGCCCGTGAAGCTGCCGGAGCACATCCCCTACCAGGGGGTCTCGCCGGACCTGCCCGGCGATCCGAACACCGGGCTGATGGACGGGTACTTCGAGTACCCGTCGTCCCCCACCGTCGCCACGTCCGGCGTCCCGGGGGACGGGGATGTCATCAGCTCCCTCGTGCGCACGGACTCCCCCGTCCCTCCCGGCGTCTCGCGGAACGCGTTCTGGCAGGCGCTGAACGAGCGCCTCGGCTCCGACCTGAAGATGAACATCGTGCCGGCGCCGGACTGGGACCAGAAGTTCGCCACCGTCGTCGCCGGCGATTCCCTCCCCGAGCTGTTCGTCGTCGCGGGCGGGATGCAGGAGCTCCCGAAGTTCCTCGAGGCCACCGCCGCCGATCTCACGCCGCACCTCTCGGGGTCCGCGGTGAAGGACTACCCCTTCCTCGCCAACATCCCGACGGACACGTGGCAGCAGAGCGCGTACAACGGCAAGATCATGGGGATCCCGGTCCCCCGGGGGATCATGAGCTCCTCGATCCTCTACAAGAGGACGGATCTGCTGGAGGAGAAGGGCATCACGGAGGATCCCGACTCCTTCGAGGAGTTCCTCGCCCTGTGCAAGGAGCTCACCGCGCCGCGGTCCAATGTGTGGGCCCTGGGGGCCGCGCCCCTCGACGCGGTGCGTCAGATGCTCGGGATCCCCAACACCTGGTCGGAGCAGGGCGGGCAGCTGACGCGCAGCCTCGAGGCCGAGCAGCAGAAGGAGGCGCTCGAGGCGACCCGGAAGATGGTCGAGGCGGGCGTCGTCAGCCCCGATGCGTTCTCCTCCCAGGCGACCGACCGCAAGAACTGGTTCGTCGCGGGCCGCAACTACTTCATGATGGACACCCTCTCCGCCTGGCCGAACTTCGAACAGATCCAGTCCGTCGGCGAGAGCTTCAGGATGGACGCCATGCGCACGCCGGGATTCCACGGCGAGGCCGGGATGGCCTGCGCCTGGCTCGGCAACCCGACCTACGGCATCTCGAGCATCCGCAAGGATGCCGGCGACCGGATCCCGACCCTGCTGAGAGTGCTGGACTTCCTGGCGGCTCCTTTCGGCACGGAGGAATACCTGTTCCGCACGTACGGGGTCGAGGGCGTCGACTACGACCTGAAGGGCTCGGACCCGGTGTCGACCAACCGGGGCACCACGGAGACGCCGCTGGGATTCCGCTACCTCGCGGATGCTCCCTGGCCCGTCTACGTCCCGGGCAAGGAATACTCCACGCAGAGCTGGTACGACGCGCAGAAGATCGTCGTCGGGTACGGCGTCGCCGATCCCACCCTCGGGCTGTACTCGGAGACCGACGCCCGCATAGGCGGCAGCATCACGGGACGCATCGATGACCTCACGAACGACATCCTCCAGGGCCGCAAGCCGGTGTCCGCATGGGATGACGGGGTGGCCGCGTGGAAGAAGGCGGGCGGGAACCGGATCCGCGACGAGCTCGAGCAGGCGCGGGCGGACAAGGAGTCCTCATGACCTCGACGACGCAGCCCGGGGGGTCTGCACGACGCCCGAACATCATCCTGATCCTCGCCGACGACATGGGGTTCTCCGACATCGGATGCTTCGGCGGGGAGATCCGCACACCGCATCTGGACCGACTCGGGGCCGAAGGCACCCGGATGACCAGCTTCTACAACACGGCGCGGTGCTCGCCCTCGCGCGCGTCGCTCCTCACCGGCCTGCACCCCCATCGGACCGGGGTCGGGATCCTCACCGGGAGCACGCTCCCCGCCGGCTATCCGGGGGACCTGGACCCGCGCTGCGCGACCATCGCGGACATGCTCGGCGGGGCCGGTTACAGGACGTCCTGCGTCGGCAAATGGCATCTCGCCGGGAATGTGCGGGAACCGGGCCCCGCATGGCCCACGCGTCGCGGGTTCGAGAGGCATCACGGGCCGCTGGGAGGTGCCACCAGCTATTTCGATCCCGTGACGATGGTCGAGGACGAGGAGCCGATCGAGACCTTCGACCCGGACTTCTCGCTCACCGAGCATCTCGGCGACCGTGCCGACGCCGAGATCCGCGCCGCAGCACAGGATCCTCGGCCCTTCTTCCTGTATCTCGCGTTCACCGCGCCGCACTGGCCCCTGCATGCGCGTCCGGAGCAGATTGCCGAGTGCCGCGGGATGTACGACGAGGGCTGGGACGTCGCCCGCGCCCGACGCCTCGAGCGCATGAGCGAGCTCGGCGTCCTCGAGTCGGCCACGGAGCTGACCGCACGGGACGAGAACGTCCCGGCGTGGGACGAGACCGCGGACCACGCCTGGCAGGCGCGGCGGATGGAGGTGTACGCCGCCCAGGTGAGTGCGATGGACGCCGCCATCGGCAGGGTCCTCGACGCTCTGGAGGCAACGCAGCAGTCCGACGACACGATGGTCCTGTTCCTCTCGGACAACGGCGGGTGCGCCGAGGAGATCCCTCCCGGATGGGCCGACGAGATGGACCCCGTGCCGTATAACGTGCCCGTGCGCACCGCGACCGGGGAGAGGGTGCGCAAGGGCAACGATCCCTCCGTCGTCCCCGGGCCCGCCTCGACGTTCGCGAGTTACGGGCGCGCGTGGGCGAACGTCTCGAACACCCCGTTCCGCGAGTACAAGCACTGGGTCCACGAGGGGGGCATCGCCACGCCGCTGCTCGCCCGATGGCCGCGCGGTGGCGTCGCCGCCGGCTGGGACCGCACCCCCGCTCAGCTGACCGACATCGTCCCGACGCTGCTCGAGGCGGCGGGCATCGGTGCAGCGGATCGGGCCTCGCATCCCGAGAGCCCGCCGCTGGAGGGTTCGTCCCTGCTCGCCGGGTGGAGGGGCGAGGAGAGCATGTCGGACACCCATCCCCTGTTCTTCGAGCACGAGGGGAACTCCGCCGTCCGCTGCGGCCGATGGAAGGCGGTGCGCGCCTTCGGCAGCGACTGGGAGCTGTACGACGTCCAGGTCGACCGCACCGAGCGCCACGACCTCGCCGCGGACCTGCCGGAGCGCGTCGAGTCGCTGGTGGGCGCGTGGCGGGACTGGGCTGATCAGTGCGGTGTGCGGGACCGGTCCGGGATCCTCGAGCAGCAGCAGGGTGGGCGCGGGAGCTGTGGCGGTCGTGGCCGCCAGGGCCGTGGTGGGCTGATCCAGGACGTGCGGTCCGCGTGGACCGTGCGGGAGATGCAGGGCTGAGGGGTGGGTCGGGCACGGGCCGCCATCAAGGGGTAGGTCGCGGGAATGATTGGCAGGGATCTGAAGAAAGTGGGGCGTCGATCCTCCGCGGGCCTGCATCGCCGTCAGCTCCGCCGATCTCCAGCAGCGAGCTCCCACAGGATGAGCGCGAAGTGGTACTCCTCGATGTTCCCGCCTCGGGGCTCGACCGCGTAGGCCTGCTCGATCAGGCCAGCAGCGTGAGGCTCGGGCTGCCCGAGGGCCCGCTCGAAATAAATCTTGAGGGTCGCGTCTGCGGGACAGGAACTGCCTCCGAGGAGGAGGGAGACCAGGCCCGCGATCACGGTCCCCGCGTCCGGGAGGCCGCGCAGCACATCGACCCATGCCGATATTCCGTGACGTTCGATGGCCTGCCGCGTGGCTAGAGAGTTACATCGGTGGACGGCCGCCCGGGCGAGGCGATGGGCGCGCTGCAGGGCATGGGCACCGGCGATGCCGAACTCGCCGGCTTCCTGCACCATCTCCTCGATGTCGGCGTCTGCCAGGCGCACGAGGTCGTCGGCGGATCCGGGGTGCAGGGCAAGCGCGTCTGCGGCTACCGAGCGTGCTGCAGCGAGGCGTGCAACGGGGCTCAGCTGGAGGTCCTCGAGGAGGACTGCGGTGATCAGCACGGTGCCGATCCCTCGCCGCACCGAGAGGTCCGCGCAGAACAGAGCCTCGGGAACGTTTGCGATCGCCTCGAGCAGACGGTCGGCGTCGGCTCCTCCTCCATCGTCGCCGTCCCGACGACCGAAGATCTCGTCGGCCGCCGCCTCCACTCCTGTGCCGAGATGCGCTGCGGCCCAGATGCGACGGAACTCCGCGCGATGCGACGGATCCTGATGCCTGTGCGCGTGCTCGATGAGCGCGGTTCGTGCGTGGTCCGTCTCCCCGATCCTCGAGAGCGCCGTGACAAGGTCTCCGACTGCGATGTCTCCCCACATGGGGTGGCCTGGGAACGTGTCGTGCAGTTGATGGATCAGACGTCCGCCGTGGGGGTCGACGGGGTTGTGCCGGGGCCAGCCGGGAGCCCAGCGAAGGCACCCTGCCGCTCGTGCGGCCTTGAGAAGTTCCAGGCCACGACGCGGTGACCAGGACTGTGGAAGCCTGACGAAGTACTCCCCGTAGGGTGCGGCGGGCCAGTTCTCCAGCACCTCCAGGAGGTCGTTCTCGTCGGCCGCTGCATGCACGGCTTCGGCGCGCGCACGGTGGAGTGCGTGGTTGACGTGTGCGATGGACTGAGCTTCGTGTTGCTCTCCGAGTCGCTGAAGCATCGCTCGTGCGACCGCGGGAGCTGCACCCCCGACCCGATCGAGCATCACCGCGATCCAGGGATAGTCCGCTTCCTCCGACTCCGACTCCGCATCCAGGAGCGTCATGGCGACCACGTCAGGATCCACCAGGTCATCGACCACGAGTCGCCCCACCGCGGAGCACGCGATCGTGAGCGCCCAGAACGGACTCGGGCTCTCGGCCGGATCCGTCGCTGCTCGCCGCAGGGACCCGATCAGTCGAAGAAGAGCAGCAGCACTCGCGCCGTGAGGCCAGTACTCGAGGTGACCGCCCAGCTCGACAACGAGTTCTTCGGCTGCCGAGATCGCTGCCGGACCTGCCACCGCCTGCCCATCGAGGCCGCGATCCTCCGAGAGCGCGACGAGGAAGTCGCTCACGACCTCCGCCGGCTCTCCGGCAGCGACGAGCGCCCGTGCCACGCGCAGACCTCCAGCCGTCGACCCTGCATCGCGCAGCGCGATGAAAGATGCGTCGGGCTCCCCCGCCGCGTGAGAATCCACGACGAACTGTGCCAGGCCCTCCCAGCCAGTGGAGAGGGCGACGAGCGCATCGACCCGCGAGAGAAAGCGCGCCCACTGCCCCGAGTCGATTCCACCCGCCGTGTGCAGGTGCCGCAGCCGGGCGGCGATCGCGTGGGCGCAGAGCTGATCACCCTGGGCCCCGCCGCAGGTGCACATGACGGCAGACGGCCACGTCCCCGCCTCCCACGTCACGACATGCGTCGGCGTCCCGTGGACGAGAGACTCTCGGCGAGTGCCCTCTCGCTCGACAAGCTCCACCGCTCGGTTGGCCAGCTCGCTGCCCTTCCTCACCACATCCGGCGAGGCTGCGCGCCCGATCAGCTCGAGCTCGAACGTGATGTCCATGCCCCGAGTATGGACAGCACGGGGGACATTCACCTCCGAGCGGCAGATCGCGAAGTGCGCTTTGCGACGTGCGCAGAACTGGCACCACATGTCGGAACCGCTCTCTACTATCCAGTCATGACAGCACTTCCGACGTCCCTGCGCTCCGCTTACGTCCGCTGGAGTCGCGCGGGCTCCCCTGACCAAGGCCCTTTCCATTGGCGCCCCGCAGCATGGGATCGTCGCTTCTCACTCAACGGAGCACTCACGATCGACGGCGTCGATCTTCGAGCATCGATCCGGACCATCGCCGAGGCGTGCGCGTCAAGCCACGCTGAAGAGTCCTTGATCGACCGCTCGGTCGTCGCATCCCTGCACCGTCCGGAGGTGCTTCGACTCGGCACTCCGGCCGCTCCCCAGGCCGTGGTGACAGCGTTCATCGCCGCCATGATCTGGGGATACGGCACAGCAGGGTACGGTCCCTTCCGCACGGAGCGGGTGCTCGCCGCGGATCCAGCGGCAGTCCAGCACCTGATGGGCGTTGCAGAGACCTGCCTTGCCGCTCCCGACGGCGGGATGCGCGCCTTCGAGCTGGTCGCGAAGGAACGCTTGGAGAACAAGACGTTCCTGAAGTACCTCGGGCCGGCGTTCGGGACCAAGTTCCTGTTCTTCCTGAGTGCCGCAGCGGATGACGTAGACCCCGTGCCGGTGATGGATGCCGTTGTGCGTAGGTGGTTCCGCAGCGAAGCCGACATCGACCTCACCACGCTGTCGTGGGCCCCCTCGAGCTATGAGGCCTACCTGTCGGCTCTCGATGCGTGGAGGAATCAGCTCCCTGCCACGAAGGATGGGAGGCCTCTGTCCCGCGACGAGGTGGAGCTCCTCGTCTTTGCGAGTGCCCGTGGCGACGCAGTCTCGTGGGACCGGGATGCCGCCTTCCTCGACGAGGATGACCTCTCCGTCGATCAGCTCCTCGACCTGTTGCAGCCCGAGATCGAGAGGCTCGCGGAGACGCGCGGCGGCGAAGGGACGATGTTGCTCAACCAACTCGCGACCTGGGTGGCGCGATCGGACTCCGAGCACTGATCAGAGAGCCTGTGCACAGCGGGTCTATCGCCGGGAGCGTCACGCGCCCGGCGTCCTCCGCCGCACGAATGTGGTGCTCGCTGGGGCGATGCGATGAACGTCGGGCGATCACCCGCGGCGCATGCCACCGACGTCCGCCGCTGCGTCGTACAGAGCCCGGTGTGCCGGCCGAAGCCGGGCGTAGGCGGTCGCAGCGACCGGGTCCGGGGCGTTCAGGCCCCCACCGCGCTCCGCGAGCGGCGCGATGCGGTGCTCGAGGCCGAGGGCCTCAGCACCCGTGATCGCCGCGCCCAGCAGTGTCGCGTCGGCCAGCTCGGCGTCCTCGGCCGGCGCCCCGGCACTTGAATCCTTGCTCTCGATACCGCGGACCGGGCGCCCGGTGACGTCCGCGAGGATCCGCCGCCATGGCCTCGAGGCCGCTCCACCGCCGACGACAGTGAGCGCGTCACCTTCGCCCGTTGCGGGCTCGAGCGCATGGGAGAGTGCGAACGCGACGCCCTCGAGGGTCGCCGCATACAGGTCGATGGGCCGCGTCGAATGGTCCATGCCGAGCACTGCACCGCGCAGGGCGTCGTCCCGCACGGGGTAGCGCTCGCCGCCGAGCGAGGGCAGGACCAGCAGCCCGGTCGGCCCCCGCCCGTGCTCGCTCTCCCGCGCCTCGAGCAGCGCATCAGCCTCATCAGTTCGTGCTCCGTACAGAAACGTCTCCCGCGCCCAGGCGGCCGCCGCGCCGGCCGAGAGCACAGCGGAGATGCGCAGCTGGTGGTCTCCGAGGGCGAGGAGGTGGGAGGCATCTGCTGGGCGAGGACGTTGGCTCTGCACGGAGCGGATGCTCGCGATCCAGCCGCTGGTGCCGAGCGAGGCGTGGTCGCGCCCGGGGGACGTTCCGGTGACGCCGAGAGCTGCGGCGCCGGCATCGCCCGGAGCGAGGACGATCGGCACTCCCTCGTCGAGCCCGAGCAGCTCGCGCGCGCTCGCCCCTGTGCGGCCCACGACCTGGCCGAGACCGCTCGTGAGACCTGGCAGCAGCGCCCCGTCGAGGCCCGCCGCCCGGGACACTGCGGGCGACCACTCTCGGGTGCGGGCATCGAACAGGCCCGTCGTCGACGCGGTGGTCAGGTCGCACCACCGGTCGGCTCCGAGACGATGCGCGAGGTGACCGGCGGGGCCGAAGGTGATTCCGCGGGTCTGTTCGGCGGCCGACGTCTCGGTGCGGGCGAGGCGTCGGAACATGGCGGCGCAGCTGCTCGCGTCCTGCCGGTTCCCCGCGAGCGCGTCCCAGTCCTCGCCATCATGGGCGAGGATCTCGCGAATCTCGCGGGTCTCGGAGGCGGCACGCAGGTCTGTGTAGAGAACAGCCTGTCGCACCGGGGCGTGCTCGCCCTCGAGGATCAGATCCTGCATCTGGCCGGTGAGGCACAGCGCGGAGACGTCGGCCGCTCGGGAAAGCATCTGCGCGATCGCCGTGCGCGCGGCGCGGATCCAGTCCTCGGGCTCCTGCTCCGAGCCGCCGTCGGGCGTCGAGGTGGTCGAGTACGGGACGCGCGCAGTGGCGAGGGGCCGGCCGTCGAGGTCAATCAACGCGGCCTTCACGGAGGACGTGCCGAGGTCGAGGCAGAGCAGCGGGGGCATGGGGCCAGAGTAAGCACGAGGACCGAAGGCTCCCCAGCCCCTCGACTGTTGAACCCAGGGAGCAAACATGTCCGAGCCCTCAAGGCCCAACCTCCCTACGACAAGTCATGCAAGTCCGCGAAGACAAGCCTCACTACCGCGCCGCACTCAACTCCAATTGCCCCCCCAAAGTCCTTTCAACGCACGGAAGGGGATTGACCCACGACCGACAATCCTGGATGCTGTTACGGTGCCCGCTCTGCCACCTATAGCACAATGGACCCTCCATGGACTTCTGGGAACTGCCACTTTTGATCGGACTCATGGGACTCTTTTTCCAGCTTTGTATCGGAATAGCGCAACTTTGCACGGCGCAATCGATCAAAGCGCCAAGACCTATGGATTTCTCTGAAATCAGATCTCGCGATTTGGATTTCAGGGGCATCATAGCGCCTGCAATGGCGGCACTTTTCTCGGGAGTTCTAGTAAGCGTCTCGGCATCGTACTTTTACGACTCTATCGGCTCCGACCACTCTCGCGCACTTCAGGTCTGGGGGATGATATTTTTCGCCGCGGCCACCATCACGCTCGGAGCCACGCTGCACTATTCACTCAAAGACGGAGGGTCTGCCGAGGGCCTGGCGCGCAATCCTCACACCATAGAGGCGGCGGCGCGCGAGGTCGTCCGCAACCCTGAGGAGCCGCCAGTCCCCTCCGCTCGCCTATCCAAGCAATTGGATCAATGGGAAGCCTCCATCGGATGCCGGGCGCTCCAATTTTCAGGGAACCACGCAACACCAGCCCTGAACTCGCGGCTGGAATCTTCACTTCACGACCGCACTTTCGTTCAGGCATTGCTTAGTTCCTGGTCAATTTACTGGTTCGCATGCGCCGCATTCAAGATTCGCGCAGGCTGGCCAGTCTTGATGTGCGTAACGTATATCGTCGGCGTCACATTGCTTGCGCTAGAGGAGGCCGACTTCCGAATCGACAATGCCGTGCACATCCTACTCACCTTCTCGGCACTGGTAGGAGTCGGCATTATCATTCTAGCCTTTTATGCCCTCGCTCGCGGAAACTACGCGAGGCGGTGGCACGCCGTTAACGTTGAAGGGTTGCGTGCTGCTCGCTCTGCGATTGCCGAGTCAACCGCAGCCGAACGCGACGCTACCGAACGTCACGCAGCCAGAATGAAGGCTCTGGACACCCTATGTCGACTCATCGAACACACACCGAACATAATCCATGCAGATCTGCAGTTCGACAATTCGGCCTCGGCCGGAATTGGAATCCGGACCGGAAGCCGACTCCTTGGGAAGATCAGAAATGCTGTGCGGCGCAATATGTAAGCTTCTTCAACAAAATCGATCCGAGACAAGACGGGATCTGCAGTATCTCCACAAGATGCTAGCGGTAGACCTAGCCGAATCCGCCGATCCGGCATACGCAGCCACGGATTTCAGCATATCCAAGGCGTCGCGGAAATGCGGGACGAGCGCCAAATTGTTAACACCTTGACCCTCACCAATATTGCGGCCACACCGCTAAGGCTTCGCCTTGAATGTTGCCAAGGAGATTCGTCATGAACGGATAGTAACGCTCGCCTGAATTGCGGAATCGACTCCGTGCACCCTGGCTCATCCAGGGTTCTCTCGCGGAAACCCGGAGGCCTCGGCGCGGCCCCGAGTTCAAAAGCCCTACATATTCGCAACGCGGCATGCGACAAAGGTAATTCGCGACTATTGCTCCCCTAGATCGCTTCGGAAAAGACGTCTCTAGTTGCGCTCCAGAAACAGGCTCTTGCTGACCCGAAAGGGAAGACACCTTTTCGGTCACCTCTAAGTTTGCAACCTCCCATAAGGTTCGAGCCGGCGTCTCGTGCGTCGCCGGAAGCATCACCCCTTGTGGCGCGCAAGACCCTACTTCCTGTTCCCTGGCGGGCACGTCTTCCGCCACCCCCGCCCCACGCGGAAGAACATCTGTTGGCCCCCGCTCCCCCGCACCTCGCATGCTGATCGGGACGTTCCACCCGACAGAGAGGTCGCATCGTGCCGACATCGCTTCCCCAGCTGATCACCGAGGACCACGTGGTCCTCGGGGCATCGCCGGCGTCCTGGCAGGACGCGATCCGCGAGGCGGCGGCGCCACTGCTGGCCTCCGGGTCGATCGGCGGGGGCTACGTGGAACGGATGATCGAGGTCGTCGACCGCTTCGGCCCGTACATCGTGCTGGCCCCGGGCGTCGCGCTCGCGCACGCCCAGCCCGACGGCTCGGTCGCCCGCACGGCGATGAGCGCCCTCACCATTCCCGGCGGGATCGCCTTCTCCCACGAGGAGAACGACCCCGTCCGCCTCGTGCTGTGCCTGGCCGCGGCCGACGCGACCTCGCACCTCGAGGCGCTCAAGGGATTCGTGCAGATCATCCGCCACCCGTCGGCCGTCGACCGGCTCGTCGCGGCGCGCTCCCCCGCGGACTTCCGCGGCGCTCTCACCCCCGCGCCCGTCGACTGACCGGCGCCACCTCACCAGAACCCGCCCGGCCACCGGGCCCTTGCAAAGGAGCAGACCCACCATGGCGAACACCCCCACGATCTATTTCATCTGCGGCGCAGGACTGGGCAGCAGCCTCGCCTGCCAGATGGAGGCCGAGGAGGTCCTGGCCTCGCACAAGATCCGCGCGAAGACCGAGCACGAGTCCGTCTCCTCGGTCGGCGGCATCAAGACCGACGTGATCGTCTCAGCGGAGAGCTTCCGCCCGCAGATCGAGAAGTACGACATCGACCCGTCGATCACCCTCGTCTACCTGCACAACATCGTGGACAAGGACGAGATCACCCAGAAGCTGATCCCCGCGCTCGAGGGTCGTGAGGCCTGAGATGGGCGTCCTCGACTGGATCATCTCCAACATCTTCACGCAGGCCGGGATCGTCATCGCCCTGATCGCGATGATCGGCCTGATCCTGCAGCGCAAGGACGTCGGCTCGATCGTCGCCGGCACCTTCAAGACGCTGCTGGGATTCATGGTCCTCGCGGCCGGCTCCGCGGTGCTGGTCGCGACCCTCACCTACTTCGGCACGCAGTTCGAAGCGGCCTTCAACCTCACCGGCATCGTCCCGTCGATCGAAGCGGTCAACGGCTTCGCGACGAACGACCTCAAGCTGGGCGGGCCGATCGCGATCGCCTTCCTGGGCATCTTCATCGTGAACGTGCTGCTCGCCCGCTTCACGCCCTGGAAGTACATCTTCCTCACGGGTCAGGCGCTGCTGTGGATGGCGACGATGACCGTCGTGTTCGGCTCGGCCATGGGCCTCAGCGGAGTGTGGCTGATCATCGCCTGCAGCGTCGTCGGCGGCATCTTCTGCGTGGCGATGCCCGCGATCGCCCAGCCCATCATCCGCAAGGTCACCGGGAACGACGCGATCGCCCTCGGGCACTTCTGCACCATCGGCTACATGGTCGAGGCGGGCGTCGCCTACCTGGTGCGCGATCGCAGGCCCGATCGCAAGACCACCGAGGACCTCAAGCTCCCGCGGGCCTTCGAGTTCCTGCAGGACACCTACATGTCCCTCGCGGTCGTGATGATCCCGCTGTTCCTGATCACCGCGCTGTTCGCGGGCCCGGCCGCCTCGGCCGACGCCGCCGGGGACACGAACTTCCTGGTCTACGCGTTCCTGCAGGCCATGCAGTTCGTGGTGGGCGTGTACGTGCTGATGGCCGGCGTGCGCCTGCTGCTCGGCGAGATCGTCCCCGCCTTCCGCGGCATCTCGATGAAGCTCGTGCCGAACTCCAAGCCCGCGCTCGACGCTCCGGTGCTGTTCCCCTACGCGCCGAACGCCGTGATCATCGGCTTCCTCACCACCACGATCGGCACCGTCATCGCCATGTTCGTGCTGCCTCTCGCGGGCTTCGCCGTGATCGTCCCGGGCATGCTCACGAACTTCTTCGCGGGCGGCACCGCGGGCATCTTCGGCAACGCCGTGGGCGGCAGGCGCGGCGCGATCATCGGCGGCATCGTGCACGGCTTCTTCATCACGCTGCTGCCGGCGCTGCTGGTGGGCACGTTCCAGACCCTCGGCTTCCCGAGCCTCTCGGCGACCGACGCCGACACCATCGTCGCCGCCCTCCTGTTCGCCTGGGTCATCGGCCCGATCATCAAGGCCTTCTGAGGCTGACGTCCGCACCGCCATTCCCTCCACGAGACAGGAGACGTCATGGGATTCTTCGAACGCCTGCTGGGCACGCGACCCGGCGCGAGCACCGAGAATGCGGCCGACGGGGGCTCGGCCAGCGGCCGGCACGACGGCACGGCCGACGGCACGGCCGGCAGCTCGGCTCGTACCTCGGCCCGCACGTCGGCGGACGCCGCCCCCGCGCCCGAGCTGACTGATGCCGAGCGCGAGCAGACCACCGCGCGCATCGCGGAGATCGACAGCGCGCTCGCCTCCGCATCCGCCCCGTCGGCCGCACCTGCATCCGATCCCGCCGACCTCCACGAGGAGCTCGGGATCCTGCACGAGCGCCTCGGGGACACGGGCGCCGCGATCACCGCCTTCGAGGCGTCGCTCGAGGCCAGGCCCCGCTACGGCACCTCGTACAACCGCCTCATGGACCTGTACAACACGCGCCGTGCGCAGGCCGCCTCGGCCGGAGACGGCGCCGCGATCAACCAGTGGATGTCGAAGATCGACGCGCTGCTGGCCACCTCCAAGCGCATCATGCGCGAGAACTACTGAGACCCAGGGAGCACCCGTGTACGTCACCCTCAGCGAAGTCCTGACCGAGGCCGAGCGCATCGGCTCGACCGTCGGCGCCTTCAACGCCCACAACCTCGAGATGATCCCGCCGATGATCCTGGCCGCGCGCGATGCCGGCAGCCCGATCATCATCCAGACCTCCGTGGGCACCGCCCGCTACATCGGCATGGAGAACCTCGTGGCCCTGTGCCGCGGCATGGCCGAGCGCGAGCCGGTCGACGTGGTGCTCCACCTGGACCATGCGACGAAGCTCGAGGACATCCGCGACGCGATCGACGCCGGGTACAGCTCCGTCATGTTCGACGGGTCCTCCCTGCCGTTCGCGGAGAACGTGCTGAAGACCCGCCGCGTCGTCGAGTTCGCCCGCGAGCGCGGCGTCAGCGTCGAGGGCGAGATCGGCACCATCGGGGGCACTGAGGACGGCATCTCCGTCGCCGAGGGCGCGCTCACCTCCCCCGAGGAGGCGCGCGCCTTCCACGAGGCGACCGGCGTGGACGCCCTCGCCGTCTCCATCGGCACCCATCACGGCTCGTACAAAGGGAAGACCCAGATCGACGTGGGGCTCGTCGAGCGGATCCACGCCGCGGTCGACGTGCCGCTCGTGGTACACGGCGGCACCGGGGTCGACGAGGCCGACTACGACGCCCTGCGCCGCGCGGGAGTGCGCAAGTTCAACATCGGCACCGAGCTCATCGTCGGCTGGACCCGCGCCGCGAAGGAGACCTTCGGGGCGACCGAGGTGAACGCCTCCCTGCGCAACAACATCGTCCCCGCGAACGACGCGGTCGCCGGCATCGTCCGGCACAAGATCGGATGCCTGCTGCCCGCCCGGATCTCGTGAACGGGGCGGGGCCGGTGGCAGGCGGGGAAGCGGCCGACGGGGCGCCCGCCGTCGGTGCGGGCTCGGCCGACGCCGGCTCGTCGGCCGACGATCGTCTCCTGCTGCTGATCGCCGGCTACCCGGGCACGGGCAAGAGCCGCATCGCCGATCTCGTGCAGGAGCATCTGGGGCCCTTCCGCGCCGTCTCCATCGATGACCTCAAGGAGCAGCTGTACGAGCAGGAGGGCTTCGCCGACGCCGATGCGAAAGCCCACCTGGATCGCGCCGCGCTCGAACTGTTCTTCGCCCGGGTGCATGCGGCGATGGCGGACGGGGTGCGGGTGCTCGCCGAGTACCCCTTCAGTGACAAGCAGAAGGACGTGCTCGCCGCCGCCTACCGCCGCTATGGATATCGGCCGGTGACGGTGCGGCTGGTCGCGGACTTCGAGGTGCTGTTCGAGCGCCAGCGGCGACGCGATCTGGATCCGACCCGCCACCTGGGACACCTCGTCGACGCCTACGAGCACGGCGATACGCTGGCTGATCGCCGTGCGGCTCCGCAGCTGCTCAGCGTCGAGGTGTTCCTCGGCCGCTACCTGCACCGCGGCTACGGGGAGTTCATTCTCGGCGACCTGGTCGAGATCGACACCACCGACTTCGCACAGGTCGACGACGCCGACGTGCTCGCTCGGATCGGCGCGGCGGTCCGCCGGGGCGACGGGAACGGCGCGAAGGCCGCGGCGGATGTGGAGCGCGTGGAGGGCGCGATCAACGGAGCCGACAACCAGGACGCATCATCGCAGAACGGGACGCGCACGACGTCGGAGAGGACGGAGCACACACCATGACCCCGTCCCGCACCGTCTCTGCCGCACCCGCGCCCACCCGTCGCGAGCCCTGGGAGGCCACGCGCCAGCGCCTGCTGGGCGCGCTGGTCGAGGCGGGACCGGGCGCGGTCTCCGCCGAGGGCCTGTCCCGGCGTCTCGGCGTCTCCACCCGCAGCATCCGCAACTACGTCTCCCGGTTGAACGCCGAGCACGACGCGGAGGTCGTCTCCTCCTCCCGCGCCGGCTACACCCTGGACCACGCGCGTCTCGCCTCGGCCGGCGCCGGCACTGAGCGCCCCGATCCGGGCCGGCGCGTGCTGAGCCCCGGGGAGCGGCTCTCCGCGCTGCTGCGCTCGATCGTCACCGCGGACGACGGCGCCGACGTCTTCGAACTCGCCGAGGACCTGCGCGTCAGCGACTCCACCCTCGAGGCCGACCTCACCAAGGGGCGCGCCCTCCTCGCCATCCACCACCTGCGCCTGGAGCGCAGCGGCCCCCGCGTGCGGATCGTCGGACCCGAGCTCGCCAAGCGCCGCCTGGTCCGCCAGATCATGACCGACGCCGCCCGCTCGCGCGCCCAGTTCGTCTCCGTGCGCGAGCTCGCGATCGAGTCCTCGGAGCCGTCGCTCATGGGGTTCCGCGAGGGCCTCACGCGGATCCTCCGCGAGCTGGGTCTGCTCGCCACCGAGAACAACCAGCACGCGATCCTCGCGCACGTCGCCGTGATGGTGGGACGCGTGCGCCAGGGCCACCAGTTCGACGCGCCTGGATCCAGCAGCACCGCCGACGACCTGCGCCGCGACGCCGCCCACCGCATCGCCGAGCTCATCGAGACCACCTTCGAGCTGCGCCTCCCCACCGGCGAGGAGGACTACCTGGTGGGGCTGCTGGACGAGAACACGACCCCGGAGGACCTCTCGCTCGTGGTCGCCGGACGCCTCGCCCCGCGCGAGCGGGTGCCGGACACGACGGCCGACGCCGAGGTCGACTTCGTGGCCGTGGTGCGGCGGATCGTCGCCCAGGTGGGCGAGAACTACCTGATCGACCTGGACAACGAGCGCTTCATCGCCTTCCTCAGCCTTCACGCGCGGAACCTGGTGCGGCGGGCCCGGCGGCGCCAGAGCGCCCACATCCCCGTCGGCCAGTCGATCAAGGACACGCACCCACTCATCTACGAGGTCGGGATCTTCATCGCGCGCCGGCTCGAGCTGGCGCTCGGCGTGGAGATCCGGGCCGACGAGATCGGCCTCATCTCCTTCCACGTGGGCGCGCATTTCCAGAGCGTGTATGCGCGCGAGCGCCTGGTGCGGATCGCGATGATCTCGCCGACGTACCTCGACCTGCAGGACTCCGCGCGCAGCCTCCTGCAGTCGGCGATCGCCGGCGTCGGGGAGATCGAGACCATCGCCTTCGACGAGGCCGAGATCACGACCGGGCCCTCCGCGCCCGACCTCATCGTCTCGACCGTTCCGCTGCAGGGCCTGCAGCGGGAGCTCGCCTCCCCCGTGCTGCACCTGAGCGCCCTGCCCGGAGCGCAGGACCTCGAGCAGGTGCGCAGGAGCGTCCTCGAGATCGCCGCGGAGAAGCGGCGCAGCCGCGTCGGCGCCTCCCTCGTGAACCTCATCGAACCGCAGCTGTTCCTGGACCTCGAGGCCACCACCCGCGAGGACACTATCGCGCAGATGTGCGCGGCCCTCGGCGAGGCGGGGATGGTCGAGCCGGGCTTCCACCGGGGTGTGCTCGAGCGCGAGGAGATGTCCTCGACGTCGCTGGGCACGGGCGTTGCGATCCCCCACTCGATGGTGATCGACGCCCACACCTCCTCGATCGCCGTCTACGTGCCGACCGAGCCGATCGTGTGGGGCGAGGACGAGGTCTCGATCGTCGCCATGATGGCCTTCAGCAAGGACAGCCGCGAGGAGTTCGGTGAGCTCTTCGAGGCGCTGATCCGGGTGCTGTCCAAGCGGGAGAACGTCGAGCGGCTGGCGGTGCGGGCGGGGACGTACGAGGAGTTCATCCGGGGGTTGTTGGAGGTGATCTGACGTCGGGGACACCACAGTTCTGTGGGCCAGTAGGTGCTCGTCTCAGCTCCGGGCCGGACGGCTTCCGAGGCGTCCGCCAATGATGTTAGATTCACCACCATGTCCACCACGCGCACGATCAAGGCTCTGCGGGCATTCGTGGCCGAACGGGACTGGGGACAGTTCCACTCCCCCGAAAATCTCGCGAAATCGGTGTCGATCGAGGCGGGCGAGTTGCTCGAGTGCTTCCAGTGGAACGTCGACGCGGCAGAGAGCAACGTGGCCGACGAACTCGCCGACGTGCTTACCTATGCGCTGCTCCTGGCGGACCGTCTCGACCTCGATCCCGAGCAGATCATTCTGGACAAGCTCGAGCGCACGGGGCGCAAGTACCCCGTCGAGAAGGCCAGAGGGCGGAGCACGAAGTATGACCAGCTTTGAAATCGAGGAGTTAGCGTTCGATCGCCCGTCCATCGCGGGCATGCCAGGCTTGGATCCGCGACTCGAGAACTGGCCGGTCGTGTACCTCCTTGACGATGCTCGTAGGATTTACGTGGGAGAGTCCATCGGCGCAGCCACACGGATGCGCCAGCATATTGACAGCCAAGCGAAGCAGGGACTTCGCGGCATCCGAGTGATCCTGGACGACACCTTCAACAAGTCCGTATGCCTGGATCTTGAATCCCACCTCATCCGGTGGTTCGCGGGGGATGGCCGGTTCGCTGTCATGAATCGCAATGACGGCATCATCGACTCCGACTACTACCGACGCTCCGATTATCGCGAGGTCTTCCGCGACGTCTTCGAGGAACTCCATCAGGCGGGCATGTTCACCCGCAGCATTCCTCACATCGAGAACAGCGACCTCTTCAAGCTCTCGCCGTTCAAGTCTCTCAACAGGGACCAGGCAGTCGCGGTCGACGCTGTCATGGAGGGGCTCGCAGCGGACCTCGAGGCGGGACTTCCCAGCATGTCGGTCATCCAAGGTGACCCGGGTACAGGGAAGACGATCGTTGGCATATACATCATGAAGCTACTCCGCGACATCGCGGATGCTCGCGACGTCGAGGATGCCCAGCCGGACTCGATCTTCGCCGACCTGTTCCTCGAAGAGAATCGACAACTGTTCGAGGGGCTCCGTGTGGGCCTCGTCGTGCCCCAGCAGTCACTGCGCGAATCCATACGACGAGTGTTCAAACGTACGCCTTCGCTCCACGCCGCCGAAGTGGTGACCCCCTTCCAGGTCGGAAAGGATCCGGAACCGTACGACATTCTCGTTGTGGACGAGGCTCACCGGCTGACACAGCTTGCAGCCCAGGCAATGGGCACACTCACTAGCGATTTCCGCGAAATCAATTCGCGCCTGTTCGGCGGCGACGAGTCGAAAACCCAGCTCGACTGGCTGCAGATTCGCAGCAAACACGTGATCGCGCTCCTAGATTCCGAGCAGAGCGTCCGACCCACCGATATCTCTCCCGGCGTATTCACCCGACTCGTGGACACATCTCGCCGTGACGGCCGTCTGTTCCCGTTGCACTCCCAGATGCGTGTAGCTGGCGGCAATGACTACATCTCATTTGTCAGGGCACTCCTCTCGGACGAACCACCACAAACCCGTCCAGACTTCGGAGAATATGAGCTGAAGTTGTTCGACGACTTCGGAGAAATGGTGGATTCAATTCTTGCCCGAGATGCCGAGTTCGGCCTATCCAGGCTCGTCGCCGGCTACGCGTGGCCGTGGCGCTCCAAAAAAGATCGCAGCTTGCCCGACATAGAAATCGACGGAATCGGCTTGCCGTGGAATCGAAATCCCACGGACTGGATCAACTCGCCTACCTCTCTCCACGAGGTCGGATCCATCCATACTGTCCAGGGCTACGACCTCAACTACGCCGGCGTCATCATCGGTGGCGACCTCACGGTCGACCCGACGACCGGTGAGCTATGCGTAGATCGGGACTCGTACTTCGATACGAAGGGTAAAGCAAACAACGTGATGCGGGGGCAGGTGACAACCAACGAGGACCTGTTGCGCTACGTGCAGAACATCTACCGAGTACTGATGACGCGAGGGATTAAGGGGACCTATGTCTACATCTGCGACGGCGCTCTTAAACAAAAACTAAGGTCGTCTTTGGAGAGTTCCTGCTGAAAATACGAAATGAGCGCGCAATTGTCCTTACCGCGATCAATCAGGGCCACTATTTAAGTGCAGTTGATACGAGTCGGTAAGCACTCCCGGCGGCAATAGACATCGTTCTGACAAGGAGCAGCCTAAATGACCACCAAGCTTCAAAAGCTAGGCATTAGAGTTGGAGATCTCGACTTCGGAAGCATTGATGCAGAATCCGATAGGGAACTTAGCAACTACTTCATCAACACGCCGCACGTGAAGTATCTCTATTCTGGCAGAAGGACGCAGCTGATAGGGAGGAAGGGGAGCGGCAAGTCGGCACTTTTCACGCAAATCCCGCGCATAACCTCCGATTTACCCACATCGCCAATTGCCGTGCTATTGACCCCTAACCAATACGCCTGGTCAACCCTAAAGCAATACGAGGAGCAGGGTCTCTCCGAAGAGCAGGCGCACGCAAACGCCTGGAAATTTACATTAATCGTGGAAATCGTGGGCGCTCTGCTCGAAACGCGCGTCGACTGGACGGGGGAAGCCAAGCGCGCAATCGGCATTCTTAGACAATTTCTCAAGGATAATTTTGGGAAAGTTTCTCCCGGATTCCTCAAATCTGCAACCTCCATAGTGAGCGGGCTCCAGTCCTTCAACCTTAGCGCCTTCGGGTTCGGCATCGGCGCAAGCTCTGACCGCGAGCAGCAAGTTCTCACCCCTGCTGTACTTGAAGAGCTTGTATCCCTGCTAGCCCCGGTCTTGGAACAACAACCAGTCATTGTTGCGCTGGACAAGTTGGACGACTCCTGGGATGGCTCGGATCGAGCCCGCTCGCTAATGGTCGGACTTGTAATTGCCGCAAAGGATTTGAATGACAGATTGGGTTCCGTTTCTAGCGGCGAACGTTTGCGCGTCAACGTGTTTTTGCGATCAGACATATACGATTCACTCAAATTTGACGAGAAGGACAAGCATCGTCAACTCGAAGAGTGGCTCCTGTGGACCCCTGATCTGCTTCGCGAAATGGTTGACAGGCGCCTCCCGAGCGACCTATCGATTGACGACGTATTCGAAGCCGGTGACATGCGGGGGTCAATTACGCCCTTCAATTACATCGTTAAGAGAACTTTCTTGCGCCCACGCGAGGTCATCCAATTTCTTGACGAAGCACAGAGGAAGGCGGGGGATGCGGCCTTTGAAATCTCTAAGGACGACATCCGTGGCGCTGAAGAGCGGTACAGCAAGTGGAAGGTCGATGATCTTCGGCAGGAGTTCGCTAAGGCGTTTCCGGACTTTGGTCGGCTACTTGAATGCTTGCGGCAGCAGGTTCACCGTTACGATTCCATCAGCGACCTGCATGATCTAATTCGCGAGCGCGACCCCGGACTCGCTGAGCAATACGGTACGCAGGCGCTGGTTGAGCGTCTATTTGAGTATTCCGTAATCGGGGTTCGTGTCTCCAATCAGGGATCTACCAAATTCAAAGCCGAGGACAGTGACTTGACGCTACCGAGTTCCGGCGCCGCCTACATCCATCAAAGTTTATACAGAGGGCTTGGAATTACTGAAGCGCGAAAGAGTGCCGATTCTTAGGCCGGGCAACTCCGAATTGGATTGTCGATTCCGCCGACAGCAACCCCGTGCTCGCCTTGACAAGCGTCAAGGAGCTCTTTTGTAATGAGCGCCCGTGCAGGATGGGAACGCGATTTCGCACAGGCACGCAGTTCACCTGCGAAATCGACAATCACGGCAGAGAATCAGTACCCTGTACAACCCGATGGTGGGTAGCTCGGAGACGCAACAAGAGCTTGCACGATGCCCCTTCCCACCACGCATCGGAGAGGACCCCGTGCATCCCCCCGCCACCGCCACAGACACCCCCACCGCCCAGATCGCTCTCACCCACTCCCCCGACTCCCCCGCCCTCGACCCCAAGATCTACGGCCACTTCCTCGAGTCCGCCTTCTTCGGGAACATCGAGGGCGGCGTCTTCGACGAGGGCTCGCCGCTCTCGGTGACCAGCGATGGCCCGCTCGACGGTTGCCGACAGGACGTGATCGACGCCTGCCGCGAGCTGGGCATGCCCGTGGTGCGCTGGCCGGGCGGGAACTTCACGTCGGCCTACTGGTGGCAGGACGGCACCGGGCCGCGGGACGAGCGCCCGCGCCGGCTCGAGCTGGCCTGGGGTTCGGAGGAGACGAACAGGTTCGGCACCCCGGAGTTCCTCGCCTGGTGCGAGGCGACGGGCGCGACCCCGTACCTCGCCCACAGCTGCCGCAGCGTCGAGGACGCCGCCCGCTGGGTCGAGTACTGCAACCACGCCGGCGACACCGCGATGACCCGCAAGCGCTCGGCCGACGGCCTCGTTTCCCCGCGTCCCGTGCCGATCTGGGGCATCGGCAACGAGGTCTTTGGGCCCTGGCAGATGGGCCATCGCAGCGCCGAGCAGTACGCGCACGATGCCCGCGAGCACGCCCGCTTCATGCGCGCCGTGGACGGCTCGATCCGCTTCGTGTGCGTGGGCCTCGACGACGACCGCTGGACGGACGTGGTGGTGCGCGAGCTCGGCGAGCTCACCGACTGGTTCTCCGTGCACGCCTACGGCGCCGGCTTCCACCTGGTGGACCCGAGCCGCGAGGAGTTCGACGCGATCGTCGCCCAGGCGGTCCACATGGAGCAGGTGCTGCAGGGCTTCTCGCAGAAGGTCGCCGCCGCGGCGCACAGGCACGGCATCACCAGCCCCCTGCAGATCGCTTTCGACGAGTGGAACATGCGCCACTACGAGCCGCGCAGCTGGCCCGAGCCGCACCCCGGGGCCGACGGCGGTATCGCGCCCCGGGACACCTCCGGTCCGGCCGATGCTCCCGGCGTCGCGGGCGACGTCGGCTGGAAGGTCAATCGCTACTCCCCCAGGACCCTCGCCGACGCCCTGTTCTACGCGGGCGTCTTCCACGCCATCCACCGCACCGCGGGCAACCGCGTGCCGGTGACCATGGCGAACACCGTCAACCTCGTGAACGCCAACGGCCTGCTCGCCGTGCGCGAGGGCGGGCTGGTCAGGTCCTCGACCTTCCACGTGTGGGACCTGTACCTGAACCACTTCGGCACCCGTCCGCTGCTGGCCTCGGTCGCCGGCCCCGCCGTGACTCTGCCCGTGCGCCACGAGCAGGGCTGGGGCGGCGAGGCGCAGTGCGTCGATGTGCTCACCTCCGTCGCGCTGCTGGACGTCAGCGCCACCGAATCGGCCGACGGTTCGCGCCGCTATCTCGCGGTGATCAACCGCTCGGCCGACCAGGACATCGATGCTGTGCTGAGCGTGGAAGGTGAGCTCGTGACCGGGCTCGTCACCGTGCACAGTCTCGGCGACGGGGTCGAGGACCTCTTCGCGGTGAACACGATCGAGGTCCCGGACACCGTCGCCCTGCGGGAGCGGTCGCTGGTGCTGGAGGGCGGGAGGTTCACGGCGCCGGCGCACTCGGTGAGCGTGGTCGAGTGGGAGGTGTGAACACGATGGCGATGGGTGTGTTCGTCGGCGTCGATCTCGCGTCCGAACCGCGCAGAACGGGCCTCGCGGTGCTCCGCGAGCACGAGGACGGGGCCCGCATCGAGGACGTGCGGGTAGGGGCAGACGATGGCGATCTGATCGCAGCGATCACGCATGCGTCCAAGGCCGGTGTGGACGTTCCCTTCGGCTGGCCGAGTCGTTTCATCGACGTGGTCAGCGCGCACCGAGCGGATGCCCTCCCTGCCCCGCCGGACACAGGTCCTGACTGGCGGCGAAGCGTGCTCTTCCGGGAGACGGATCGCGAGGTCCATCGCCTCGTGGGCAAGACGCCGCTGAGCGTCGCAGCGGACAAGATCGCCTCCCCGGCCATTCGCTGGGCGGGGATCGTGGCGGCGCTGCGAGAGCAGGGCCTCGCCACCCCGCGCGATGGCACCGGTGTGGCCTGCGAGGTCTATCCGGGCGCCGCGCTGGCCGCGTGGGGATTCGGGGCACCCCGCTACAAGAGGGCCGGTGGCGCCCTGGTGCGCGGAGAGCTCGTCGAGCAGCTAGCCGCGCGCTGGCCGTGGCTGGACTGGACGGGGCACCGGGACGAGTGCACTGCTTCCGACGACGCACTGGACGCGGTGATCGCCGCTGTGGTCGCTCGCGAGGTGCATCATGAGCGCGCCGTGCCGCCGCCAGCGCACCTCAGCTGGGCAGCAACGGAGGAAGGATGGATCTGGCTTCCGAGACCCGGATGACGCCCTCCCCGCGCGCACAGCATTGCGCATCCGAGGCACCCCGCACCATCGCTCTCGGTCGGGACAGGGGCGCGCTCCCCACCCTGAACGCGCAGAATGACCCTGCACGCGGATGCGCGATCCGCTGCCTACACCTCGTTCGCGTCAGGAGGTCGTATGCCGACGAGCCGAAGGGACGTCTCCCTCACCCAACTGACCTACTTCGTGACGGCCGCCGAGCACGGGAGCATGACCGCCGCGGCGGATGAGCTGTTCATCGCGCAGTCCGCGATCTCCACGGCGATCACGCACCTGGAGAGCCAGCTTGGCGTCCAGCTCATGATCCGGCAGCGAGCCCGGGGGCTCCAGCTGACCGCGGCGGGCGAGGATTTCCTGCAGCGGACGCGGCAGATCCTCGCGGAGCTCGACGACGCCGTGGCCTCCGTGCACTCCGAGTCGCTCACGGGCCGGGTGAGCGTGGGGTGCTTCCGCACGCTCGCCCCGTTCTTCCTCCCCACGCTCGTACGCGATCTGGGCGAGCGGGCACCGCAGCTCCATGTCGACGTCACGGAGCTGACCGCCGACGAGGTGGCGCCCGCCCTCACCGCGCATCGGGTCGAGGTCGCCCTGACCTATGACCTCGGGCTGGATGCCACGGTGCGCCGGGAGCATCTCGCGCAGGTCCCGCTGTATGCGGCGGTCGCCCAGCATCATCCGCTCGCGCACCGCACGTCGGTGAGCCTCGCCGAGCTCGCGAAGGAGCCGCTGGTGCTGCTGGATCTCCCGCTCAGCCGGGACTACTTCCTGCGCACGTTCACCGATCACGGCCTCCAGCCGACGGTGCGCTACCGGTTCGAGAGCTACGAGGCGGTGCGGGCCATGGTCGCGATGGGGCACGGATTCACCCTTCTCAACCAGCAGCCCAAGATCGAATCCACATATGCCGGCGGGAGCCTTTACCACATTCCGATTCTGGAGCCGACACGTTCCCTCGACATCGTGCTCGCCTGGAATGACGACGGCGCTCTTCCCACGCGCCGAGCGCGCGCTTTCGCCGACACCTGCCGCGCCGTCATCGGTGGGGCGGACGCCACGACCGAGGGTGAAGAGTGCCTCTGAACAGGTGCGACATTCCCTGACTCCCCGTGCGCCGGTGACACAACAGCCTGCGCCCCGAGGTTTCATGAGATGGACGGTCACGTTTCGATCACGAGGCCGATCGGACCGCAGCATCTGAAGAACAGAAGAACTTCCCCGCATTCGGTTATTTGCGAGATTCCTCGGCGACCCCGATTCTGGTCGGACCCATCACCCCGAGGAAGGGGAATCACCATGACCGCCACCGCCGCCCCGGACCCGCGCAGCGTTCAGGTCGACCGCCGTTCCATCCGCACCAGCACCGTCGCCGGGTCGATCGGCGTGCTCGTCCACTGGTTCGACTGGGCGGTCTACGCCTACATGGCGACCACGATCTCCGCCGTCTTCTTCCCCGAGGCCGACCGCACCGCCGGACTGCTCGCCACCTTCGGGGTCTTCGCGATCTCGTTCTTGGTCCGTCCCGTCGGGGCCGTCATCTTCGGCCGCCTCGGCGACCGGCTGGGCCGCACCACGACCCTCACCGTCGTCATCCTCTCGATGGCCCTGTCCACGCTCGTGCTCGGCGTCCTCCCGGGCTACGCGACCATCGGCATCCTGGCCCCCATCCTGCTGATCGTCACCCGCGTGGTCCAGGGACTCGCCGCCGGCGGCGAGTTCGGCAGCGCCGCCGCCTTCCTGGGTGAGTTCTCCCCCGCGAAGCGCCGCGGGTTCGGCTGCAGCTGGCTGGAGTTCGGCAGCCTGCTGGGCTTCCTGCTCGCCTCCTTCTGCGTGCTGATCCTCGAGACGGTGTTCAGCAGCGCGCAGATCACCGGCTGGGCCTGGCGCATCCCGTTCCTCATCACCGTCCCCCTGGGTCTCATCGGGTTCTACATCCGCCGCCGGATCGAGGACACCCCGGAGTTCCGCGCTCTGCAGGAGCTCGAGACCGTCTCCTCCTCCCCCGTGCGGGAGGTGTTCCGCTCCAACTGGCGTGAGTTCCTGAAGACCTGCGGCATGGAGATCTTCATGAACGTGACGTTCTACGTGGTGCTGGTCTACCTGCTGACATACCAGGAGGTGAATCTCGGGTTCGACGCCGGTCGCGCCGCGCTGCTGTCGACCCTCGGCTCGGCCCTCGCCCTCGTGGTGGTGCCGCTCGCGGGTGCCGCCTCTGACCGGGTGGGTCGACGCCCGGTGCTCTTCACCGCCGCGATCGCGCTCACCGTCCTGTCCGTGCCGCTGTTCGCCCTGATGCAGGTGGGCACCACCTGGGCAGCGCTCGTCTCGACCATGGGGCTCGCCCTCATCCTCGCGATCATCCTGGGCACGCACGCGGTGACCGTCGTCGAGCTGTTCCCGACCCGCACCCGGCAGACGGGCCTGTCGATCGCCTACGCCCTGACCGCAGCGCTCTTCGCCGGAACCGCCCCGTACCTGCTGACCTGGCTGATCGATGCCACCGGCAGCACGATGATGCCCGGCTTCTTCCTCGCCGTCGTCGGTGTGATCGGCATCGTCACCGTCGCCACCATCCGCGAGTCCCGCGGCATCGACCTGATGAAGGACGAGGACCTGGGCCCCGCCCGTGCCGGGGCGGCCGACGCACCGGCCGACGCGCCGTCCGCCGTCCCGGGCAGCGAAGCACTCCCGACTCCTCCGCCCGCGGCCCCGCTCGTCTGAGTCCGACGACGAGCGTCCGCAGCGCACCTCACCGCACCTCTCCGCACCTCACCGCACCGCACCGCAATCTCCCTGAGGAGGCCGACTTCATGCCCATCCCCTCCACCACGGCCACGGGTTCCGTGGATTCCAGCGACACCACCGAATCCACGGAGGTCGTGATCGTCGGCGCCGGACAGTCCGGCATCGCCGCGAGCGCCCATCTCACCCGCCTGGGCATCCCCCACATCGTCCTGGAGAAGGCGGACATCGCCGATCGCTGGCGCCACGGCCGCTGGGACTCCCTGGTCGCCAACGGCCCCGCCTGGCACGACCGCTTCCCCGACATGGAGATCCCCGGCGTCGGACCCGACGAGTTCGCCACCAAGGACCAGATGGCCGACTACTTCGGCGCCTTCGCGCGCAGCTTCGACGCCCCCGTGCGCACCGGCGTCGAGGTGCGCTCCGTGACGCGGCGGGAGAGCGCCCCGGGCTTCCTCGTCGAGACCAGCGAGGGCACCATCGCCGCCGGCAACGTGATCGCCGCGACCGGCCCGTTCCAGGTCCCCGTCGCGCCGCGCATCATCGGCGAGGACCTGGTGCCGCACCAGATCCACTCCGCGGCGTACCGCAACCCGGAGCAGCTCCCCGAAGGCGGAGTGCTCGTGGTCGGCGCCGGCTCCTCGGGTGCTCAGATCGCCGAGGAGCTCCGTGCGAGCGGCCGCCAGGTGCACCTGTCCGTCGGCCCGCACGACAGGCCGCCACGCAGCTACCGCGACCGCGACTTCGTCTGGTGGCTCGGCGTGCTGGGCAAGTGGGACGCCACCGCACCGGACTCCGACCACGTCACGATCGCCGTCAGCGGCGCCCGCGGCGGTCACACCGTCGACTTCAGGGAGCTCGCCGCCGCGGGAATCACCCTGGTGGGACGCACCGAGGCATCGCAGGACGGCACGATCCGCTTCGCCGACGACCTCCGGCGCAACATCACCGCGGGTGACGCCAACCTCCTGGAGCTCCTGGAGGAGGCCGACGCCTACGTCGAGGCGAACGGGCTGGACCTCCCCGAGGAGCCAGAGGCGCACCGCCTGGGTCCCCTGCCCGCATGCGTCACCGACCCCGTGCGCTCCGTCGATCCGCGCGAGGTCGGCATCACCTCGATCATCTGGGCGACCGGATACGCGCAGGACTTCACGTGGCTGCAGGTCGACGCCTTCGACACCACCGGCCGCCCCGCTCATCTGCGCGGCGTCTCCACGGAAGCAGGCATCTACTTCCTGGGGCTGCCGTGGCTGTCGCGCCGCGGTTCCAGCTTCATCTGGGGCACCTGGCACGACGCGATGCACGTCGCCGACCACATCGCCACCCGGCGCCAGTACGCGCAGTACGCGCCGGCCGCGCACGCCCCCTCGGCCGGGCCGGCCGGATCAGCGGGATCGCCGACGACGTCTTCCACGTCCGCCCGGACAGAATCGCCCTCGTCGCCCGAGCCGACCCCGTCGGCCCCGTCGCCCTCGTCGGCCTCGTCCGACCCCGCTCAGCATCTTCTGGAGGAGATCACCCGATGACAACGCACACGCGCATCCGCCCCTTCAACACGAAGGACACCTACCCCGAGCAGAACCTCGACAACGACCTGTGCCAGGCCGTCGTCGCCGGGGGCGTGGTCTACCTCCGCGGCCAGATCGGACAGGACCTCGACACCCGCGAGTCCGTGGGGATCGGCGACGTGGAGGCCCAGGCGGAGAAGGCCATGGCCAACATCGACATGCTGCTGAAGGAGTCCGGCAGCCGCCTCGCCGACGTCGTGAAGGTGACCGTGTACCTCACCGACATCCGCTTCCGGGAGACCGTGTACCGGGTGATGGGCCGCTGGCTGAAGGGGGTGCACCCCGTGTCCACCGGCCTCGTCGTCGACGCGCTCGCCCGGCCCGAATGGCTCGTGGAGATCGACGCCACCGCGGTGATCAGCGACCCGGCCGACGATCACGAGGAGGCGGCCCGGTGACCTTCTCGATCGTCGGGCGCGACGCCCGCACCGGCGCACTGGGCATGGTGGTGAGCTCCTCGAGCCCCGCCGTCGCCTCCCGCTGCCTGCACCTGCGCTCGGGCGTCGGCGCCGTCGCCTCCCAGAACGTCACCAATCCCGCTCTCGGCCCTGCCGTGCTCGATCGGCTCGAGGCGGGCGATCGCGCGGACGCGGCTCTCGGCGCCGTCCTCGCCGAGGAGCCGCATGCCGACTACCGGCAGCTCACCGTGATCGATGCCGCCGGCCGCACCGCCGAGCACTCCGGGGCGAATGCGCTGGGAACGCGCGCGGCCCGGATCGGCGACCAGTGCGTCGCCGCAGGCAACCTGCTCGCCGACGAGTCCGTGATCCCTGCGATGGTCGCCGCATTCGAGGCGAGTGAGGGAGAGGACCTCGAGCGGCGCCTGCTCGCGGCCTTCCGGGCCGCCGTCGACGCGGGCGGCGAGGCAGGAGAGATCCGCTCCGCCGGCCTCGCCGTCGTCGACGACGTGCCCTGGCGGACCACCGACCTGCGCGTCGACGACGCCGAGGATCCGCTGGGCGAGATCGGCCGGCTGCTCGAGCTGTGGATGCCCCAGAAGGCGGACTACCGCGTCCGTGCCCTCGACCCCACCGCAGCCCCGTCGTACGGCGTCCCGGGGGACGAGTGATGACGGCAGCCGCCGACGGTCTGGTCTGTTCGGAGCTGCTGAGCGACGTCGAGACAGATGTCGACGGCATGCGCGAGCAGCTCCTGGAGATCAGCCGCAGACTCCACGCCCACCCGGAGACCGCCTGGAAGGAGCACGACTCCGCCGCGCTGCTCACCGGCACGCTGGAGTCGTGGGGCTTCGAGGTCACCCGGGGTGCGGCGGGCCTGCCCACCGCCTTCACGGCCGAGCACGGCACGGGCTCGAGGACCATCGGCCTGGTCGCCGAGTACGACGCCCTGCCGGGCCTCGGCCACGCCTGCGGACACAACGTCATCGCCGCAGCCGCACTCGGCGCCGCCCATGCCCTGCAGTCCGTGGCAGGCGACCTCGACCTGCGCATCCGGGTCATCGGCACCCCGGCGGAGGAGGGCGGGGGCGGCAAGATCCCGATGCTCGAGGCCGGATGCTTCGACGGCCTCGAGGCCGCCCTGATGATCCACCCGGGCCCGGCGGACGCCGTCCTCGCCCGGCCCCGCGCCGTCGCCCATTTCGACGTCGAGTACCAGGGGACGGCCTCCCATGCCGGCGCCTACCCGCACCTCGGGGTGAACGCCGCCGATGCGTTCACCCTCGCCCAGGTCGCCATCGGCCTGCTGCGCCAGCAGCTCCCCGATTCCCTCCGCGTCCACGGGATCGTCCAGGAGGCGGGCACCGCCCCGAACGCCATTCCCGGCAGCGCCAGAGGTTCCTGGTACGTGCGCGCGGACACCCTCGAGGAGCTGGACGTCGCCTTCGAGCGCGTCCGGCACTGCTTCGAGGCCGGGGCGATCGCGACCGGGTGCACGTGGGAACTGCGGGAGACGAGCCCTCGCTACGCTGAGTTCCGCAACGACCTCGAGCTCGCCGAGATCTTCACCCGCCTCGCAGCCGCACAAGGGCGGGACATGGACCTTGCGGAGAACGGGCCGCGCGGCATGGCGACGGCATCGACGGACATGGGCAACGTGTCCCAGCGCGTCCGGGCGATCCACCCCTACCTCGGCATCGACTCCCTGCCCGCCGTGAACCACCAGCCCGAGTTCGCGGACGCTGCTGCCACCCCGGCCGCAGATCGGGCCGTGCGCGACGGCGCGGTCCTGCTCGCGCAGACCGTGGTGGAGGCTCTCGCCGACGAGGCACGATGACCTCGCCGCTGTTCCGGCGCGGACTGCCGTCGCACGCTGCCCTCGCCGAGCAGGAGCGCGTCGCCCGGTAACCTCGAACGGTGCCCACCTCCCGTCGCTCCACCACCCGTCGGCGCAGCGGATCCTCCCGCCGCAGCAACGGATCGACCCGTCGGAAGTCCTCGGGCGGCTCGCGGAGCAGGGGCGCCCAGCGCGAGCTGCCCTTCGTCGGCCCCGGCGAGCGGCTCTGGGTGCTCGACGTCCCCTACGGCACCCAGGTCGAGGGCGTGTCCTGGCATCCGGCGGTGCGTATGCACCTGCACGTCGGCCGCACCCTGCCCGCGCATCTCGCGCCGTTCGCACCCGGTCCGCACACCCTGGGCCGATTCCTCGAGAACGAGCTCAACCCCGACTCCCTTGCGCCGATCCCCGAGCCGGCCGAGGAGTTCGAACCCCGGCAGAACCAGTACGAGGCGGCCGACGCGATCGCCGAGCGCGCCGCAGCCGGAGGCCGGCAGTTCCTGCTGGCCGACGAGCCGGGCGTGGGCAAGACGATCTCCGCGGTGCTCGGCGCGAGCGCCGTCGGCTCCCTGCACGATGCGCGGCGCGTGCTCGTGGTGGCGGACCGTCCGGCGGCGATCACGATCGGCCACTGGTGCCGCACCATCACGGCGCTCGGCGACAGCGGCCTCGAGTGGGTCGTCATCACCTGGGACCGCCTCGAGAAGGTCGCCGACTACGACTGGGACGTGATCATCGCCGATGAGGCGCACGCCCTGCGCCGCACCACCACCAAACGCTGGAAGCTCTGGTCGAAGATCTCCGGGCACGCGCGGTCGCACGACGTCGCGCCGTTCGTCATCGCGACCACCGCGACTCCGGGCCACACGCCGCTCGAGCTGCCCTACCTGGCTCCCGCCTACGCGCAGGTGCACGGCGAGTCGATGAAGGAGTGGACGTCGACCAAGCAGACCGACGCGACCTTCGCCGGCGCGCTCGAGCGCCACGGGATCGGCCTGGAGCGCGGGCGCTACGGAGCCGCCTGGACCACCGATCCCGCCCGCCGGGCCGAGGACCTCGCGCGGGTGCGCACCTGGCTCGAGGACGCCCGACCGCCCGCCATGCTGCACCGCGCCGCGCCCTGGGGCCCGGTGCCGATCTCGGGGATGCCGGTCGCGCTCACGCAGGCCGAGCGCGCCGCGTACGAGGCCGAATGGGGCGAGTTCTGCCGCGAGATGGACGTGGCACGGCGCGGGCGCAACACCGCCAAGGGCCGCGCGGCGCTGCTGCGCTTCCGCCAGAAGGCCGGGCTGATCCGCGTCGACTCCACGGTCGCCTGGATCGCCCAGCAGGTCGAGGCCGAGCGGCAGGTCGCGTGCTCGGTCGAGTTCGTGGGCACCGCGGCCGACCCGATCACCGAGCGTCTGCAGGATGCGGGCCTCGAGGTCGCGACGATCTTCGGACGCGACAGGTTCGACGTCGAGGCCGAGCGTCTGCGGTTCCAGCGGGGCGAGGCGAAGATCTGCGTGTTCACCTCGGTCGCCTCGATCAGCCTCCACGCCGGAGAGCAGCTCCCCGGCGGCGAGCAGGCGAGCACCGAGCCGCGCGTCGGCGTCTTCCACCAGGCCCGCTTCTCGGGCATCGCCGGCCGCCAGGTCACCGGCCGCACCCATCGCGACCACCAGGTCTCCCCCTGGCATATCGCCTATGCCCAGGACACCGTCGAGGAGCAGGTCAGCAAGGTGATGGTGGAGCGCATCGCCGCGGCCTCGGACACCGTGGGCGGCGACACCGAGCAGCTGGCCGACGTCGCGCAGCTGCTCGGGGCGGACTGGCTGCCGGCGGGGAGTCTGACGGAGGGTTGACCGGCGACTCACAAAGAGATCGCGGCACAGTGAGTGGAGGCGCCGATCGCCGAAGGCTCCTCAGGTCTCGAGCCACCCCAGGATGGCCTCGAGCTCGGCCCTGACGTCGTCCCAAGGAGTGTCGAGGTCGAGAGTGCGGGCTCCGATGCGGTTGCACTGGACCATGACGTCGAGATCGGGCTGAGTCGACGCGTCGGTGCGGGCGTAGAGCAGCAGGCCGCTGACCGAGCCGTCGCGATCGGTGTCGGCGTTCTTCACGTACGCCAGCATCTGATAGAGATTTCCCGAGTGGACGGTTTCCTTGTCCCACCTGACCTGCAACGTCCGGCTGTAGTACTTCGCATCGATGATCAACGTGCGGTCTCCACGCCGCAGGGTGACATCGGTGCGCATGGCAGGCAGCTGCAAAGCGCCGATGGCGGACTCACGGTCATAGTCCCAGGGCACATGCGGCGCACCCGGCGAGAGCTCCGGATGGTGGACGGTGTAGTACTCGCGGAGGAACCTCTCGTAGAGGGTGCTCATCGCTTCGTCCGAGACCCACGTGGTCATGGCCGTAGAACCTGGGGACTGCGTGGGGAGCAGACCACGCACGATCAGCTCGCAGGTCCCCATGAGCATCCGGTACGCGGCATTGGCGCGGTGGTAGGTCAGCGCCGCCCAACGGATCGCCGTCGGAGCAATCAGAGTGACGTCGTCGAAGTAGGGCAGAAGTCGCCGCAGCTCCGCCTTGCGCGTCGCCGAGATCTGGCCGCTCCGGATGAGCAGGACGATGACCGACTTCAGCACCCTGTTGTGCAGAGTGTCGACCTCGTACTCATCGAACTCGCAGACCAGCCTCCCCCGCACCATGGAGCGAGCGGCGACCGTACCCGTGATGTCGATACGACCGCGCACGGTCGCCAGCTCTTCCCGGTTGCGACGGTAGTCATGGTGCAGACCGCGCTTCACCTGTGCGCCGACTCCTCGGATCAGGATCTCTGCGAGCAGATCGTGGAGGTGGTCGAACGACTCGGCGGCAATCCGATCGCTCCCTTCGTTGCGCATGGCGCGGAAGGCGTATGCCATCATCACGTAGACGTTGCGGATGGCGATCGGACTGGCCGTCATGCGACGGCGATCCTGAGTTTCTCGGCCCACTCCTCGGCCCGGGTCAGCTCGTCGAACCAGTACTCATCGAGCAGAGGTATGAGCTCGTCCTCGACGACGGACACGAGCCAGTCTCCAAGCATTTCGCCTGCAGCGGGCCCTGTGAGGAAGCTGTGGCCGATCGCAAACCCCTGACCGAGCGCGGGATCGTCGGCGATGACCCTGTTCAGAGCGACGAGTGTCTCGACGAGAGCGTCCAGCGACGAGCTTCCGAGACCTCGCTGCCACCTTCTGAACCCTTCCGACTCGAAACTCGGTCGCATCTCGAAGAAGCCGAAGCGTCGACGCAGGGCGTAGTCCAGGACGGCGAGGCCGCGGTCGGCCGTGTTCATCATGCCGATGATGTGGAGGTTGGGTGGCACGGAGAAGCGCTCGTTCTTGTACAGCAGGCGCAGATCGTGTCCGCGCTTGTCAGCCTCGATGAGCATGAGCAGCTCTCCGAAGATCTTGGAGATGTTGCCGCGGTTGATCTCGTCGATGATGAAGAAGTAGGGGCGATCGGTGTCGTCCGCCCGTGCCACTTCGCAGAACTCGTAGAAGGGCCCCTCAGTCAACGTGAAGCCGGCGTCCTCGTTGGGCCGGTACCCCATCATGAAGTCCTCGTACGAGTAGCTCTGATGGAACTGGACCACTCGGATCCGGCTCGGGTCCTTCACCCCCATGATCGACTGCGCCAAGCGCTTCGCGGCGAACGTCTTGCCGACGCCGGGAGGCCCGGCGAGGATGACGTTCTTCTTTCGCGCCAGCAGGGAGCGCAGCCGGTCATAGCGCTCCTCGTGCAGGTAGACCTCCTTGAGGAAGTCCGCCTTGCCGTAGGCAGGAAGCGGATCAGTGGTGACCGAGCGCAGCTCGACGTCCTCGTCCTCCGTGAAGAGCACCTCGAGCTTCTCCGCGTAGCCCGAGTACTTCGTGATGTCGGTGAGCGTCTTGAGCGCGGCATCCCCGGGATGCTCCCACGTCCCCACGTGCGTCCATTCCACCGAGCGGACGTTCCGGTACGACTCGCGCTCGGGCTCGAACCGAGCCTCAGAGATGACTTCCCCTCGGCCGATGAGCTCCCTGCGCCCGCGCTTGGCGTAGATGATGTCGCCGACTTCCATCTCGTTCTCGAACTGCCAGACAGCAAGGACGTCGTTCTTCATCGATCCCTGGTTCCCCTCGGGATCAAGCGCATGACGCACGGCCTCCCTGCTCGAGTACTCAGCAAGGTCTCCGAGTTCATCCCATCCGATCGCCATGATGCCTTCGGACGAGAACTCTGGCCACTTCGAGGCCTCACGACCAGGGGCGAATAGCCAATAGTGGCGTTCGCGCGGCTCAGCCGCCGGATCTGCCTCCGCGTCCTCGGCAATAGACAACGGATCCCAGAGGCCTCGAACCCAGGGGTCCCAGAAGTTGAACGGCTCTTTCGCCTCGCGGGCGAGGGCGAGGCGGATGCCAAGCAAGTCGCGATCGACGCGGTCTGGGGCGGCGCCGGATCCACCGCCGATCCGGGCGGCAAGGCCGTTGCGCACGCGCTGCTTCATATCTGGCGCCGTGATCAGCTCGAACACGTCCGGACGAATCAAGAACTGCAGGGCGTTGCGGAAGTCGGCTTCGTCCTCACCCGAGTCGAGCATGACGCGCTGGAGCTCCCACGGGTCCCTACGCGCCGCCTCGCGTTCGGGTTCATCGAGCGAGGTCCAGTATCGAACGAAGGTCGAACCCCAGATGATGTGCCGCCACATCCGACCGAAGTATGCCTGCCCCACCTTTGCGCCCGCACTGCCCGTCGGGCGCGCAAGCCATTCGGCCATGCGCGCCGGAAGAGCGGTGCCTGGCTCGATGTGCGCGAGGACGCTGTCTACGTGCGACCTTCGCTTCTCAGGCGTGAGGTTTCGTATCGCGTGTTCGCGAAGGAACACGAGCTCGGCCGCGAGGAGCACGACCTCGCGAGGAGCGCCCTGCAGCTGTAGGTCGAACTTCGCCCACTGGCCTTGAGCATTCCCCGCGATCGGATTGTCCGCTACACGGGCTCGGAGATCCTCCGCGGCCTCAGCAGTCCAGATCGTTGTCGCCGGATCGATGATGGATCGTCCGTCACCCAGCATGTGGGTGAACACCTCACTGACCTCATGGGCTATCGCCGTGAATGCCTCAGGTCGCGAATGATCGAGGAGGTCCTGATCGTCGGATTCGAGCGGGGTGTGCGTCATGTGCGTAGTCTGCCCGAGCACTCCTGCATCTAGCCGCACAGTCGATATTTTCGAGGAGCATTCGAAGCATGACGACGAGCTATGTCACCCCTCGCCCACGGCGACTCCCAGCGCCTCTGCGTGCCCGTTGGTCACCCGTGCGAGGTCGATGTCCCGCGAGGTGATGCCGCCGACGTCGTGGCTGGACAGCGTCACCGTGACCTCCGGGTACGTCAGCACGATGTCCGGGTGGTGGTTCGCCTCCTCTGCCGAGGCGCCGATGCGGTCGACGAGGGCGAGACCGGTGGCGAAGTCTCCCGTGGCGAAGCGGGCGGTGAGCTGCTCGCCGTCGAGCGTCCACCCCGCCGGGGCGGCCTCGCTGATCTCCGATGCGGTCAGGGTCTTCTTCGGATCAGTCATGTGTCCATCGTGCACCTCCTGGTCCACGTGGGCGGGGACACCGAGCAGCTGGCCGACGTCGCCCAGCTCTTCGGGGCGGACTGGCTGCCGGCGGGGAGTCTGATCGAGGGCGGCTCCTGACCGACGCCCGGAAACGCGAACACGCGTCGCTGCGGCTACAGTCCGTTCAGGGGGCCGACGACGGTCCCCATGACGGGAGGCCCTATGTCAGCCGCTGTTCGAGCATCCGCCGCAGCACGTCCCGCACCCTCACCGGGTACCCGGCACGATCCCTCGCAGGACGGCGAGCTGCTCACCCTGGGTCTCCTGGCCGGCTCGTCACTGGAGAACGAGCGCCGACTTCCGATCCACCCCTCGCACCTCGCGCGCATCGACCCGGACATCCGCGCCCGCATGATCGTCGAGGATGGGTACGCCCGTGACTTCCCCACCGGGGACCAGGGCCTCGGCGCGCTCGTCGGCCGGGTCGCCTCCCGGGCCGAGGTGATGGAGGCGGCCGACATCCTGCTGCTGCCCAAGCCGCAGCCCGAGGAGCTGGCCGCCGTCCCCGAGCACGGCATCGTCTGGGGATGGCCGCACTGCGTGCAGGACCGCGCCGTGACGCAGACGGCGATCGACCGCCGCCTGACGCTGATCGCCTTCGAGGCGATGAACCACTGGACGGCCGACGGCCACTTCGGCCTGCACGTCTTCCATCAGAACAACGAGCTCGCGGGCTATGCCTCGGTGCTGCACGCGCTCTCGCTGCTCGGACTGAGCGGCGACTACGGGCCCCGCCTGAGCGCCGCCGTGATCGGCTTCGGCTCCACGGCCCGCGGCGCCGTGACCGCCCTGCACTCGCAGGGCGTGGCCGCGATCGACGTGCTCACCCACCGGGGCGTCGCCGCTGTCGCAGCCCCGATCCGCACCGCCCGGATCATCCGGCTGTCCACCGATGAGGGGCCGACGCCCCTGAGCGAGGTCGCGACCGAGCAGGGTCCCGTCCCGCTCCCGGAGTTCCTGGCCGAGCACGACATCGTCATCAACTGCACCCTGCAGGACGTCGCCGCACCGGTGACCTTCCTGCGCACCGCCGACCTCGCGCCGTTCGCACCGGGCAGCCTCATCATCGACGTCTCGTGCGATGAGGGGATGGGGTTCGAGTGGGCCCTGCCCACCACGTTCGACGCCCCGATGTTCACGATCGGCGAGAACGTGCACTACTACGCCGTCGACCACAGCCCGTCCTACCTGTGGAACTCCGCGACCTGGGGGATCAGCGAGGCGCTTCTGCCGTTCCTGCGCACCGTGATGTCGGGCCCCGCCGCCTGGGAGAGGAGCGCGACGATCACCCGCGCGATCGAGATCCGCGACGGCGTCATAGAGAACCCCAGCATCCTCGACTTCCAAGGTCGCGCGAGCGCGTACCCGCACGAGCCGACGGACTGAGGCCGCGGGGCCTCCTCGAGTCGGTGGCCCGCATGCGCGCGGAGGCCGCCCGCCCGCCCGGCGTTCAGCCCTGATGTCCATGGGCGGATCCCACCCGGGTCACATCGAGGCCGATAGAGAGGTGCACCGGGTCCTGCGCGACGACGCCCCCGGTCGCCGGCACGTCCGGGCCCACCTGCCCGAGAGCGCGCGAGCCCTACCGCGCCGGCCCGCCTCGCTGCGCGAGCTTGTCCTTCATTCCCTGGAAGGCGCCCTTGATGCCGGTGGGCTGGTCCTCGTCCTCGGCGGGCAGCTCCACATGGTCGACGATCGCGCGCATGGTGGCGACGTCGATACTGGGCGCGCCGCCGGCGAGCAGCTGGCCGATCCGCCGGCCGACCAGCACCTCGAGCCCGTCGGCCGCCTCCTGGCCTCGCGATTCGCGGGCCGCGTCGAGGCGCTGGTGCAGCATGCGCTCGGCGGCGGCGGATGCGGGAATCGGCTCGGGATGGCCTGCGACGGAGATGTGTTCCACGGGTGCGTCCTCTCGGGGTCGGGCGGTGGCGGGTGCCCGCGTGTTCGTGCCGGGCAGCGGCGGACGGTCCGACGGCGGCGCCGGGCCCGCAGCAGTGCGGGGCCCGGCAGACCGATCAGTCGGCGTCCGTCCCATTCTGCTCCGGACGCGTCGGCGACGGGGCGCCGTCCGTGCCCTGCGTACCCGATGCGTCCTTCGGCCGCGACACGTCGGCCCCATCGGCCCCGCCCGCGCGATGCGCGCCCGTCGCACGCTCCGCGCCCGATCCCCGCAGCGCCTCTCCGAGCGCCTCGCCCTGGGCCCGGCCCTGCGCCTCGCCGGCTACACGACCCTGGATGAGGTCGGGGATGCTGAGTCCCAGCGTCGCCTCGACCGTGTCGAAGACGCCGCGCAGAGCCCCCGCGGACTCGCCGGAGAACTGCTTGCCGGCGACATCGCCCTCATTGCCGCCCGAGCTGACCACGGTGATCTCGCCGATCTGCGCGTACCCCCTGGCGAAGGTCTCCATGAGGGTGGGCAGCTGGTCGACGACGCGCTGGGCGAGCAGCGCCTCCTGGTTCTCGCGCAGCGCCTCCGCCTCGGCGCGCATCGCGTCGGCGCGGGCCTCGCCGGCCAGGCGCTGCGACTCGGCGTCCGCCTCGGCGCGCAGCTTCACGGACCTGGCGTCGGCCTCGGCGACCTCGGCGCGGGCCTCGGCCTGGCGGCGCTGCTCGAAGGCGGCGGCCTCCGCGTCCTTCTGGCGGCGGTAGAGCTCGGCGTCGGCGACGCGCTTGACGTCCGCGTCCAGCTGCGCCTGCTTGTTCTCGGCCTGCTGCTGAAGGACCTCCTGGCGGGACTTCTCCCCCGCCAGGGCCTGCGCCTGCTCGGCCTGGGCCTGCGCGCGGCCCACCTCTGCCTGCGCGTTCGCCTTGTTCGTGTCCAGCGCCTGCTGCTCGACGAGGTTCTGCTCCTCGTTGCGGATGCGCTCCTTGGCGACCGCGCGCTCGGCGTTGGTCTGGCTGATCTCCGCCGCCTGGCGCTTGTCCTCGATCTCCGGGGCGCCGAGCGACTGGATGTAGCCGACGCCGTCGGTGATGCCGCGGATCTGGAAGGAGTCGAGGATCAGGCCCTGCTCGCGCAGCTCGGGGATGACTGTCTCGGCGATCTGCTCGGAGAACACCTTGCGGTCGCGCATCAGCGAGATGACCGACTGCTGGGCGATCACGCCGCGCAGCACGCCCTCGAGCTGGTCCTGGGTGAAGGACTCGATGGCCTCGTCCTGCGAGGCGAAGCGCTCGGCCGCTCGACGCACGAGCGTGTTGTCCGACCCGATCTTCACCAGCGCGACCGCCTCCACGGCGACCGTGACGTTGTCCGCCGACTGCGCCTCGGCGCGCATGTTCACCTGGCGCTGGCGCAGCGAGATGACCTCGTGGCGCTGGGTGATGGGGTTGACGATCGCCTTGCCGTTGACGACCACCGTGGTCGCGGACGTCGAGCCGTCCTCGTTCTTCTGGCTCTTGCCGGAGATCACGAGCGCCTCGTCGGCCCGCGCGACCTTGATCCATCTGCGGACGATGAAGAACGCGATCACCGCGATGACGAGGAGGGCGACGACGACCACGGCGATGAAGCCGATGATCCCGATGCCGAGGAATGTGCTGCCCATGGTGCTTCCTTCGAGAAGAGGGACGGAGGGAGAGGTGCGGGGCGCAACGACGCGAGGCCGGGCGGGGCCTCGGAGCGAGGCGTGGGTCACCAGGATCTCATGGGGCCGGCGGGGCGGTCATGTCGCCGACCGGACCGGCGCCGGTGCGGTCCGCGCACTCTGATCTACTCGTCCGGATGGAGCTTCTCCCCCATTCCGCGGCCGACGCGCAGGCACTCACCGCCTTCCTGCGAGAGGTCGATCTGACGCTCAGCGGACTCGACGAGCCGACCGTCCGGCTCTGGACCCGCCGCGACGCGGACGGGACGATCGTCGCGAGCACGGGGTACGAGATGAGCACCGACGGGTGCCACGCCCTCATCCGCAGCGTCGCCGTGAGCCCCGCGCATCGCTCCCGGGGCCGCGGCAGCGCACTCGCCCGCTTCGCCCTGGAGGCCGCAGCGGAGGAGGGAGCCCCGACCGCCTGGCTGTTCAGCCGCCGCTCCGGGCCGTTCTGGCAGGGTCTCGGCTTCGCCCCCGCAGACCGCGATGACCTCGCCGACGCCCTCGCGCACACCCATCAGGTGCGCCTGTTCCGGGAGACCGGCCAGTTGGAGCGGGAGGTCGCCTGGTCCCGTCCCCTCCACGGGCGCTGACGCATCCGTGCACCGGCCTATACGATCGATCAGTCCCCACCGCTCCCAGCGTCGGCAGCGATGACCCGCCCCGTCCCGCTGGAGATGCCGTGACCTCGCCCTCCCCGTCGAGCCCGAACCCGCCGGCCCCGACCCCGCCCGCAGGGGCCCCGTCGGCCGCCCCGCTCGAGCCCGAACGCCTGCGCCTGGTCATCCTCGCGATGGCCCTCGCCGCCTTCGCGATCGGCACCACCGAGTTCGCCTCCATGGGCCTGCTCCCGCAGATCGCCCGCTCGGTCGACGTGAGCGTCCCGCAGGCCGGCTTGCTCATCACCCTCTACGCCCTGGGCGTCGTGATCGGGGCGCCCGCGGTGACGATCGCCGCGGCGAGGATGCCTCGCGCCCGACTGCTCGTACTGCTCATCGCGCTGATCGGCGCCGGCAACCTGATCTCCGCGATCGCCCCGACGTTCCCGGTCCTCGCGACCGCCCGCTTCGTCTCGGGCCTCCCCCACGGCGCCTTCTTCGGAGTGGCCGCGCTCGTGGCCTCCCGCCTCTCCCCGCCCGGCCGGCGCGCCCGCTCGGTCTCCAAGGTGATGCTTGGCCTCACGATCGCGACGATGCTCGGCGTGCCCGCCTCCACGGCGCTCGGCCAGAGCGTCGGCTGGCGCGCGGCCTACTGGATCGTCGTGGTCCTCGCCGCCGCGAGCACCCTCGCGATCTGGCGCCTGGTGCCCGAGCCCGAAGGTTCGGGCACGACCGGTTCGATGCTCGGCGAGCTGCGGGCGCTGCGGCGCGCGCAGGTGTGGCTGGGCCTGGGCATCGGCGCGATCGGCTTCGGCGGCATGTTCGCCGTCTACAGCTACATCGGCGAGATCGTGCCCGGCGTGCTGGGCCTCTCCGAGCGGGCCGTGCCGCTCGCGCTGTTCGTCTTCGGGGTCGGCATGACCGTCGGCAACATCATCGCCGGGCGCCTCACCGACCGCTCGATCTACGGCACGATCGTGCTGGGCCTGGTGGGCATGGCGGCGAGCTTCACGGTGTTCGCGCTGGTCGCCCACTGGGCGGTCGCGGGCATGATCATGCTCTTTGTGATCGCGGTGACGTCCCAGCTCATGGGCCCCTCACTGCAGCTCTTCCTGCTCGACGCCTCGCCCGACGCCCCTTCGCTCGCCGCCTCCCTGCACCACTCCGCGCTGAACATCGGCAACTCGCTCGGCGCGGCCCTCGGAGCCGCGGTGCTCGCCGCGGGCTGGGGCCTGCTCGCCCCCGCCTGGACGGGCGTGCTGCTCGCGGTGCTGGGACTCGGGATCGTGGGGATCTCGTTCGGGGTGCATCGGCGCGCGTCGGGCTCGACGGGCGCGACGGCCGACGCCCTTTAGGATCCGACCGAACGTCCACGCGAACGTCCGCCCGGGCGTCCACATGCCGTGCCCGGCATTTGACAACAGGTCAAACACGGGCAAAGAGTGGGTCAACGACAGGGTATGATGCGCCGGGTCGGACATCCAGACTCTCCTCTCGGGGCATCCCGCCATCTCGAAGGAACGTCTGATCCAGCATGACCCGCACTCGGAAGCTCGCCATCGTCGCCGCCGTCGGCCTCGCCGGAGCGCTCAGCGCCCCCGCCGCGCTCGCCGCGCCGGCACTCGCAGACACCGCCCAGGGCTCGGAGACCAGCCAGAGCTCGCAGAGCACCGTCAGCCCCGTCGACTACGCGGACCGCACGGTCCGGGAGTTCGGCGCCGGCGACGACATCGACCTGCAGCGCGATACGACCAGCAGCGCGCGCGCCGACCTCGTCGACCACGCCACCGCCGCCAAGCACTGGAAGCGCCTGGACGCCGAGGGCACCGCGGGGCACGTCTACGTCACGTATGCGAACACCGAGACCGACGCACAGATGACCATCGGCGTGAAGACCTCGACCACTATGCACGGCGACCACCTGGTGGACGAGGTGCGCTGACGCCGAGGATCCGGCCTGCACCTCCGATCCCCAGCGGGTAATGTCCACCGGGCCGGCAGACCTTCGGAGCCGAAGAAGGCGCCGCGCCGACGACCGTGACGGCACGGATCGTCGAGGCCGCCGATCGCCTCGGGTTGAGAGAGGAGATGCCATGGACGCACAGAAGGTCACGATCTTCGACGTCGCGAAGCGCGCGGGCGTGTCCATCAGCTCGGTCTCCGCGGCCCTCAACGAGACCCCCGGCGTCTCCAGCGCGACCCGCGAGCGGATCCGCACGATCGCGGACGAGCTGGGGTTCCGCCCCTCCCTGCGGGGACGGAGCCTCTCGGGCCGACGGGCGTTCGCACTCGGATTCGTGATCCAGCGCGCGCCGGACGTCCTCGAGATCGACCCCTTCTTCGGCGCCTTCATCGGCGGCGTCGAGGAGGTCATCGACTCCCGCGGATACGCGCTGGTCCTGCACGTGGGGAGCGACCTCGACGAATCCCTGAAGAGGTATCGCCGGCTCGCCGGCGAATCGCGCGTGGACGGCGTCTTCCTCACCGACCTCACGCGCGACGACCCCCGTGTCGATCTGGTCCACGAGCTCGGGCTTCCCGCTGTCGGCATCAACGCGGACCCGGGATTCCCGCTGCCCGCGGTGCGCCAGGATCACGCGCCCGCGATCTCCGACCTCGTGACCCAGCTGGTCGCGCAGGGCCACACGCGGATCGGCCACGTCGCCGGACGGCCCGAGCTGATCCACTCCGTCCAGCGCAGAGCGGCCTGGGAGGATGCCATGCGGGCGCACGGCCTCGAGCCCGGTCCGGTGTTGGACGGTCGCTTCAGCTATGCGGGCGGTGCAGAGGCGGCGCAGGAGTGGGCGGCGCTGCCGTCCCGGCCCACGGCGATGTTCTGCGCGAACGATCTCAGCGCCCTCGGGTTCACCTCGGCCGTCCAGCAGGCGGGCTTCGACGTCCCGCACGACGTGGCCGTCGCCGGGTACGACGGGATCGAGCTGGGACGCTACGCGAACCCGCCGCTGGCCACCGTGGTCACGTCACCCCGCCAGCTCGCGCTGCACGCCTCCGAGCTGCTGCTCGAGCTGGTCGACGCCGCCGCTGGCCGCGACGTCGGCCCCCGCACCGTGACCGACGTCGAGGTGGCACCGGCCCGCCTCGAGACGAGGGAGCCCGTCTCCACGCTCTCCCGCTCCTGAGAGCCGCTTCGGCCCGCGTTCAGCGAGCTGCCTCTGCCGCCTCCCCGTGACGCACCGGCGCTTCCTCCAGCCCCTCCTCGAGCCCCTCGCGACCACCGGGATTCCTGCGACTCCCAGAACCATGGAGTCCCTCGAGCACTCCGGCGACCGCGTCCTCCCGCACGTCGCCGATCACGGCCCCAGCAGCACGGCGCACCTGCTCGGGAGCCGTGGACATGGCGAATGAGCGCCCCGACCTCGCGAACATCGAGACGTCGTTGGGCATGTCGCCGAAGCTCACCACGTGCTCGCGCGGAATGCCGAGCGCCCGTGCACGGCGCTCCAGCGCCGCGCCCTTCGAGGCCCCCAGCGCCGCGAACTCCAGGAAGCACGGGGAGACGCTGCTCCCATAGGTCAGCGTCACCCGGTCCGAGAGCAGAGGGCCCGCGGCGGCCAGCATCTCCTCGATCCCCGCCCGCGGATGCAGGTACGTCACCTTGAAGGGACCCATCCCCTCGAGGGCGTCCGGCGCGACGACATCGCGCACCGGCCTCGCCGCGGCGTTCATCTGCTCGCGCCAGGGATGGTCCTGCTCGATGACCGTGCCGCCGATCCCGTCCACGCAGAACGAGCCGCCGGGGAAGAGCCGACGACAGGTCTCGGCGATCAGTCCCATCACCTCGTCGTCGATGACCTCCGCACGCAGGATCTCCCCCGTCTCCACGCTGACGTCGACGGCGCCGTTCGCGCAGACCATCATGCGCTCGGTGAGCAGGTCGAGAGGAAGCTGCTCCCGGTCGTCCCAGGGAGACCTCCCGGTGAGGAAGACGACCCGATCCCCGCGCCCGATGCGCTCGCGCAGGGCGCGGACGGTCCGCGCGCTCACCCGCCCGCCGGGACCGACGATCGTGCCATCGAGGTCGGTGCCGATCAGCAGCGGCTCCACCGTCCGGTTCACTTCTGGACCTCTCCCCGGTAGCGCAGGCCGCTCACGCCCCCGTGCACATCACTGAGACGGGACGGGCGCGGCTTCCCCTGGTCGACGAGCACGCCGTTGCTCGCCCACACGGCATCGATGATCGCGTCGATCCCGAAGGTCGAGGGCCACACCCCGCGGCCGATGGGCAGGTCGCCGAGCGTGCCGTCGGCCTCCTGGTAGACCTCTGCGAAGCGTCCCGAGCGCACGATGTCGCGCAGCACGGCTCGCGCCACGACGCTCGCGTCCTCGGTCCTGCCGCGGGCGATCAGCCCGTACAGCGCCAGCTGCCAGTGCGGGGCCTTGAGCGCGTTCTCACCGAGACCGGCGAGCTGCGCCTCGGGATCGAACGCCCCGTCGAAGCGCGCGACCACCTGCTGGTCCGCGCCTGCGGGAAGATCCTCGAGCACCAGGGCGGTGACCTCCGCGATCGCATCCCCCGGGGCGTCCTCGTGGGAGCCCTCGAGGTAGTGGACGGACAGCATGCCGCCGTCGGCCGGGAAGAACCACTGCGCGAAGTCATCGAGCAGCGAGGAGCGCAGATCCGCCCAGCGCTCGGCGTCCTCCCCGTGCCCGACCTCCTTCGCGATCTTCTGCGCGAAGACCAGGTCGTAGGCCAGGGAGATGACGTAGCTCGCGTTGACCTCGTCAGGGATGTCATTGGTCGCCGAGATCCAGCGCGGATTCTCCGCCGCCCACGGCAGCCAGCGCGCGAGCGGGTCGTAGAGGTCGGCGAGGGACTCCCGCTCCCCGCTGACCTGGAAGAGGATCCAGAGGGTCTGGGCGAGGCGCGCGGGGAGGTTCTGGCCGTCGAGCCTGCCATCGTCCTGGACCTGGGTCAGGATGCACGAGAGCGTGGACCAGGCGGTGTCGGCGTCGACCTGCACGAGGTGCTGCGCCGCGAGCAGCGAATCCCAGCAGGCCACCTGCGCGGCTCCGGGAACGCCCTTCATCCAGTTGTCGGCCTTGTCCGTCCCGATCGCCGCCCAGTCGTTGCCGGTCTCGGGCGTCTCCGGCACGACGTTCTGCCAGATGTTGATCCAGCCGCGGTAGTACGCCGAGCGCACGTCCTCGCTGCGGACGCCCTGCGCGTCGACGCCCGGCAGCGAGAAGTCCTCGGGCACCGGGATCTTCGCGAGGAAGTCGTCGACCTCCTGGCGCCGGGCCGCGATGTCCTTCGTCGGCGAGGCGCGCCGCGCTGCGACCGCGGCGGCGGCCGCCGCGTCGCGGTCCTCCCCCACGGCGAATCCGAGGCCCACGACCAGGGCTCGCGGCCCCGCCGGGACGCTCGCGCTCCACCAGGTGCTCGAGGCCGCCGGGGCGCTGTGTGGATCCCAGCCGCCGGCCTGCGTGAATACGAGGTCCGCCCCGTCGGGCAGCGCGATCGCGCTGGTGCAGTTCTCCTCGACGACGGTGAGCACCCTCGCATCGGGATCGAGCTCGGCGGCACCGAGGAGCGATCCGGCGAGCACGACCCAGCCGTCGGCGGCATGGGAATCGATGCAGCGCGCCGCGCTGACCGCGTCGTGGAGGTGCTCGGTGCCGGTCAGGCGCGAGCCGTCGGAGTAGTCGGCCTCGAAGCTCAGGTGGTCGGCCTGCCAGGTGGTGCTCGCGCTCTGCGCGCGCTGGTCCCAGCCCGAGGCGCCGGCGGCGAGCACGGCCGCTCGCCGGTACGTGGTGGAGGACCCCTTAGCCCCGCCGCAGGCGTAGATCTTCACGCCGAACCGGCGCTTCCCGCTCCACCCCGTGATCTGGGGGATGTCGTAGACGTGGACCCCCGCCTCGGCGGTGTCCTCCTGGATCGTGTAGTCCTTGTCGAGCTCCTCGTCGTGCAGCTTGATCGCCCACTGATCGGTGAGGTCGGCGACGTCCACCGCGAGGAGGGGGTGGACGTCGAGATCCACGTCGAGGGTCCGCGTCACCGATCCGGAGGACGAGTCCTTGCCGATCGTGACGGTGCCGCCGGCCTCGCCGCCCTCGAGCGTCGCGGACCCGCTGGTGGTCTCCCATCCCTCCGGCGCCGAGAAGTCCTCATCGAGCGCGGGGGCCTTCCCGGGGTCGGGGAACGGGTGCTCCCCCTGCGGAGCCGGCGGACGCGGATGGGAGGACAGCGAGGTCGAGAGGATGCTGCGGTGCTGGTTGTACCAGTCCCCCGCGATGAAGTTCGCGCCGAGCGGCAGGGCCGGCCCGGAGCTCTGGGAGACCTCGCCCTGGGTGAGGGTCGAGTTGTTCGGGTTCAGGGCGAGACGCGAGCGGGGGATCGAGAGCCAGCGCTGCTGGTCCGGGCCCGTCTGCCGGAGCGACTCCGCGGTGGGGCGCCAGGTGTCCGCGTGATGGTCGTCCCCGCCGCCGTCCCGGCGGCCCTCGGCGGCGGCCGGGGAGCCCAGGGGCGCCAGCCCGAGGACCCCGAGGCCGGCTGCGGCACCGAGCAGGGTCCGACGGGGCACGGGCGCAGGGGCGGGAGAGCTGCGGCGATCCGGGCGGGGAGCAGTGCGGGCGCTGTCGGGGGGAGCGGGATGCAGGGTGTGCACGTGGACCTCCATGTCCATTGCCGAAGCGTTTCGGCTCGATCAGGAACTTAGCGCCTCGGCGCCCTCCGATCAAGGGACGGGAGATCCGGATCCGACCGGTGACGCGACGCGCCGACGGTGCTACGCTCCCCACGACCGAAGCGTTTCGGTTGTGGTGTCAATGATGACAGGCGGGGCTTCGGCCCCCTGCGGAAGGACGTGACCCGATGTCCGGTTTCACTCGACGGCAGATCCTCGCGACAGGGCTCGGTATGGGCGCTGCCGCAGCAGCGATGACCGGGTGCTCCTCCGGGAGCGGCAACGACGCCAGCAGCTCCGAGAACCCCTCGGGCGAGCTGACGATCATGGTCTCGAGCGCGAGCGCCTCGGACGCGGCGTTCAAGGCGGTCAACGCGGCGTTCCAGAAGAAGTTCCCCGATGTCACCGTCAAGTTCACGACGGTCCCGAACGACACCTACGAGGCATCCCTGTCCTCGCGCCTGACGGCGAAGAACGTCGACATCTTCGTGGCCAAGAGCATGTCCCAGCCGCCGTCGTACGCGGAGGACTCGGAAGAGGACAGCGTCCGCCTGGCGAAGGCGGGCGGCATGCTCGACCTGAGCGACCAGGACTTCGTGGCGAAGTTCGAGGACTCGGTCCTCGACTCCATCCGCCTCGACGACAAGCTCTACGTGGTCCCCACCGGGCTGAGCTTCACGACCGGGCTGTACTACAACAAGAAGATCTTCTCGGACGCGGGCGTCGAGGTGCCGACGACCTACTCGGAGTTCAAGGACGTGCTGGACGCCGTCGGAGGAGATGGCGTGTCGCCCCTCGGGATCGGGGGGAAGGAGAGCTGGCCCGCCGGGCTCTACATGCTCGCCGCCGTCGAGGGGCTGTTCCCCGGCGACGACGACAAGAGCACCCTCGCCCAGAACCTCTGGGAGAACAAGGTCAAGCTCACCGACCCCGACCTCGTCGAGATCCTGAACCGCGTGGACCTCGCCTATACCCACGCCCAGGACAACTTCGCCGGCGCGAGCTACGACGCGATCCCCGGCGGGTTCGCGAAGGGCGACTTCGCGATGATCGCGGACGGCACCTGGAACCAGCCCATCGTCGAGGCCGCCGTCGACGGGGCCTTCGAGTACGGGTACTTCCCCACGCCGATGGGTGACGACGCCGAGAGCAACGACCACCTCACCGGGAAGGTCGAGCTCATGCTCGGCGTCGCCACCGACGCGCCGAACCAGGGTGCGGCCCTGGCCTGGCTGGACTTCTTCTCGGAGAAGGAGACGTACTCGTCCTTCATCGAGACCGCGGGCTACTCCTCCGCGCAGCCCGACATCGAGCAGTCGGAATTCCTCAAGTCCATCGAGAAGTACACGAAGGAGTTCCGCACTCCGTGGAGCCACTACTGGTTCGCGAACAACAAGGCGGGCCAGGACGCCGCGTTCCCCTTCAACTACCCCGGTGTGAAGCCGCTGGGCTCCGGGACTCCGGAGCAGGCCGCCGAGGCCGCCCAGAAGGCCTGGGCCGGCGCCTTCTGAGCCGCAGATCCGAGAGGGAACCCGATGGCCTCACGTCATACCGGCGCCGCAGCGGCGCGCACCCCCTTCCCCTTCCCCCATCGCGGGACCATGCGCGTCACCTTCTGGGCGGGGATGCTGATGCTCCTGCTCTTCGCGTTCGTCCCCGCGGTCGCCGTGATCGTCGTGGCGTTCACTGACCTGCGCGGACTCACCTACGTGCCCACCCAGTGGGTCGGACTGGAGAACTTCAAGGACTTCTTCAGCCCTGCCCGCGCGTCGGACAACTGGAACGCCCTGCGCAACACGATGGTGTTCGCCCTCGTCGGCACCGTGCTGCAGATGGGGTTCGCCCTCGCCACGGCGATCCTCCTGAACGGGCGCATCCGAGGGCGCAACGTCTTCCGCGCGATCGTGTTCATGCCGACCATCCTCGGAGTGACGGTCAGCGGCCTGATCTGGTCGCTGATCTTCAACCCGGCGGGCGGTCCGATGCAGAGCCTCCTGCACGCGTTCGGCACGCAGTCGGCGTTCTTCGGCGATCCCAGGATCGCCCTGGGACTCGTGATCCTCGTGCACGTCTGGATGCAGCTGGGCGTCTCCGTCGTCATCTTCCTCGCCGGCCTCCAGGCGATCCCGACCGAGCTCTACGAGGTCGCGAACATCGACGGGGCGAGTCCCTGGCAGCGCTTCCGCAACGTGACGTTCCCGCTGCTCGCGCCCTCCCTCACGGCGAACGTGCTGATGGGCGTCGTCAACGCGATGCACAGCTACCAGCTGACCTACGTGCTGGCAGGTCCCAGCAACCGCTCCACGCAGGTGCTGTCCCTGCTCGTCTACGTCCAGGCCTTCGGCGGCGAGTCCGGGACCTCGCTCTCGCAGTCCCAGGGCTATGCGGCGGCGATCGCCACCGTGCAGTTCGTCCTGGTGGGAGTGATCGCCCTGGCGACGCTGGCGTACCTGCGCCGCAGGGAGGCACGGCTGTGACCACCCGCGCCCCTGAAGCCCCGGACCCCGTCGTCCCCCTCGTGCCCCGCGCTCCCAGGAGGTCCCGCGCATGACGACCACGACCTCGCCGACCCCCGTCGCCGACGCCGCGCACGGCGCGACGCAGCCGGCGCCCCCGCCGGCACGTCGACGCAGACGCCGTCGCGCTCCCGTGGGCGCCTACATCTGCGCCGTCGTGATCGCCGCGATCTTCGTGCTCCCGCTGCTGTTCCTGCTGAACACGGCGCTCAAGAGCGACGCGGACTTCCTCGCCGACCCCGTCGGTCTCGCGACCGCGCCCCGACTGCAGAACTTCGTCGACGCGTGGGTCGAGGGCAACTTCGGCTCGTACATCCTCAACAGCATCCTGTACACGCTCGCCGGCGCGGGCATCGGCACCGTGATCACGCTGCTCGTCGGGTTCCCCGTCGCACGCGGCTACATCGCCGGCGGCCGACGGTTCTGGCCGATCGTGTTCGCGCTCCTGCTGTTCCTGCCCAACTCCCTCATCACGCAGTTCCAGCTGCTGCTGCGCCTGGGCCTGTACGACTCGCGGCTCGGATACGTCCTCATGGTCGCCGTGGGCGTGGGCGTCGGCCCACTGCTCTTCACCGGGTACGTGAAGTCCCTGCCGTTCGAGCTGGACGAAGCCGCCGCGATCGACGGCTGCGGCTACTGGCGGTACCTGCTCACGTTCGCCCTGCCGCTGTGCAGGCCGGCGCTGACCACGATCTTCATCCTGCAGGCGGTGTGGATCTGGAACGAGATCATCCTGGCGACGGTGCTGCTGGCGGACCAGGAGAAGTTCCCGATCACGGTGGGGCTGTTCGCCTTCAAGGGCGCGTACTCCAACCAATGGGGTCTGCTCGCAGCGGCGACCCTCATCGTCGCCGTGCCCCTCATCGTGGGGTACGTCTTCATCCAGCGCTACCTCGTCAACGGCGTGCTGGGCGCCGTCAAGGGGTGAGCGACGGCCCTGCCCGCCCGTGGCCGACGACCGATCCGTCGGCCCTCGACATCCCTGCCACTCGAAGGACCTCCATGACCGCCATCTCCCTGTTCGGCGATGCCCGCTTCCCGCTCGGCCCGTTCACCCCGTACGAGCACAACCCGATCCTGCGCCCCCGTGGCGACTCCTGGGAGTCGGCGAACCTGTACAACCCCGCAGCCCTCGTCGTCGATGACCGGGTCGTCCTGCTCTACCGCGCGCACGCGGAGGACATCGTGTCCCACATCGGCATCGCCGTCAGCGACGACGGCATCACCTTCGAGCGCGAGGATGCGCCGATCCTCTCCCCCGAGCACGACTACGAGCGCTTCGGCTGCGAGGACCCCCGCATCGCGTTCATCGAGGGCACCTACTACCTCACCTACACCGGGTGGGACCGCCGATCCGCCCAGCTGTGCCTGGCGACCTCGCCCGATCTGCGCACCTGGACCAAGCACGGCCCGCTCTTCGAGCACTTCGACACCTTCCGGACCATGGATCCCCGCGGCTTCAACTGGTCGAAGGCCGGGGTAATCGTCCCCCGGAGGATCGACGGCATGTGGTGGATGTACTTCGGAGAGGGTGCGATCTACTGGGCGACCAGCGACGACCTCATCCACTGGACCCCGGGCACCCCGGACACCGAGCCCATGTACGCCCCCACCGCCGGCACCTTCGACGAAGCCCTGGTCGAGATCGGCACCTCGCCGGTGCTCACCGACACGGGGCTGCTGCTGATGCTCACCAACGGCGCCCGGCGCATCACCGCAGAGGACGGCACCCACGGCGTCGACTACCGCTGCGGCCAGATCGTCATCGACCCCGCGGACCCCACGAAGGTCCTCGCCCGCCTGCAGGACCCTTGGCTGCGTCCCCAGACCTTCGAAGACACCCACGGGCTCGTCTCCAACGTCACCTTCGTCGAGGGACTCGTCTTCTTCCGCGGACGCTGGCTCGCGTACTACGGCCAGTCCGACACCACCCTCGCCGTCGCCATCGCCGATCCCGAGCAGTCGTACGGCACGGAGCTCAGGGCCGACGGGTGAGAGCGGCGCCGGGGGATCTCCCCCGGCGCCGCCGGCTCACTCGCAGCCGACGCCGTCGCCGTCACTGTCGAGGTGGCGCGCATAGCCCGGATCGCCCTTGTGGATCGGGTCCTTGCCCGCGGCCCGCACGGCGTCGCAGTTCTTGTAGTACACGGTCCCCGAGCTGCTGCTGGAGCCGGAAGAGCCTGAGGAGGACGAGCCCGACCGCGAGGAGCTGGAGCCTGAAGAGCCGGAGCCCGAGCCCGACGACTTGGAGCTCGAGGACCCGGACGAGGACTTCGAGGATCCCGACGAGGACTTCGTGGAGAACGACGACTTCTTCGAGGACGAAGACCCCTTCGACGACGACCCCTTGGACGCGGATCCCGACGTCTTCGGGCTCTCCGCGGGCTTCTTCGTCGGCGCCGGAGCCTCGGTGGCGTTGTCGCCCTCCCAGCGATCGGGCGTGGCAACGGCGCCCGCGAAGGCGGGCGTCTTGTCGCAGTCCTCGAGCACGGAGCGCATCGCGTCCTTCTCCGCGGGCTTGACCCACAGGTCGTACTCGGACTTCACGGCGATCTGGCGGGCGACGTACTCGCAGCGGTAGGCCTTCCGAGGCGGCAGCCAGGTGGCGGCGTCGCCGTCGCTCTTCAGCCGGTTCAGGCCGCTCTCGACCGAGAGGAGGTTCAGCGGATCGTTGGCGAATGCGTGGCGGGTCTCCTCGTCCCAGCCGGAGGCGCCCGTCTGCCAGGCGTCGGAGAGCGCGACCACGTGGTCGATGTCCAGGGAGTTGTTGTTCTGCTGGTCGAAGGAGACGTCCTCGCCGCTGTAGGGCGAGGGGCTGAGCGTGCCCGTCAGCACGACGCAGCCGTCGGTGCCGTGCTTGAGCACGATGTTCGAGAGGTCTCGGCGAAGCACGTCGTTGCGGGTGTCGCAGCCGTTGTGGTCGACGTCGTCGCGCCAGCCGAACAGGTCGCGGTCGTAGCCGGTCTTCGGGGCGCGCCCCTTGACCTCGAGCGTCTCGAGCATGCCGAGGGCGGTGGAGGCATCGGGGGTCGGCGATGCGCTGGCCGACGGCGTGGCCGAAGCGGTGTCGCTCGGTGGCGTCGAGGCAGTGGGCGTCGCGCTCGCGCTCGGCGTCTCGGTCGGGGTCGCCGACCCGGAGGCCGACGGGGCCGCCTCCTGGGACGCCTGGGCGTCGCGATCGGCGGACTGGGCGACCACCGTGGGGTCGTCGCCGGGGGTGGCGGGCGTCGACGGAGCGACGATCGCCCCGATGACGCCGAGGACGGTGAGCAGGACGACGGCGAGGCCGCCGCAGCCGCAGCAGGAGAGCGCGGAGATCGCACCGACCTTCTTCTTGCCGGTGAGCGCGCCGAGACGAGGAGACATCAGAGCCCTTCGACGAGGAGTGACGACGAGAGGTGAGGGCGCCGCAGCACCGACTTCGGTGCTCCCGCAGCGTCGTCGATGCGGGCTGGTCCCCTCAGGGTCAGTGTCGGCGAATTTCCTGGTCAGCGCGTAGTGCGTGGATCACGTGGACGGTCTCGAATGGGTCACGATCCGGCGGGCGCCCGGACCTCACCATCGACCCCGGTTCTGTCACCGTCCCCACGCCCGCCCGAGCACCCCGCGCAGCACCTCGACGGCGTCCGCGCCGACCTCCTGCGCGAGCTCGCGATCGAGCTCGTCGAGGATGCCGCGCGCGAGATCGCGGCGTCGCTCACCCGCCTCCATCAGCCCGATCAGCGTGCTGCGGGGGAAGCCGGATCCCGGGGTGCTGGTCAGGATCCCTTCGTCGACCAGCTGCATGACCGCGCGGTGCATGGTCTGGCGGGTGACGTCGGCCCGCCGAGCGAGCTCGGCGACGGTCAGCGGGGACTCCTGCCCCAGGTGCATGAGCACGATCGCGTGCGCGGGGGTGATGGGGTCGGTGCCGGCGGCCTCCATGCGCTGCACGAACTCGTCGGTCAGCACGCGCAGGCCGCGCTGCAGGAGCGCGAGCAGCGGGAGCGCATCGCGGCCCGTTGCGGATGTCTTCTGCGTCTCGTCCAGCATTGCCCTCTCGCCCTCCTGGTGGAACACTTCCCGGTGTCAGCTTAGCTAACACTGAAGGAAGCAGGAAGTCTATGACTGATCACGATGTCGATGCCCTCGTGGCGGGCGCCGGGCCCGTCGGCCTCATGGCAGCGGTGAACCTGGCGCGCGCCGGGGTATCCGTGCGCCTCGTCGACGCGGCCCGAGGACCGGCGACGACGAGCCGCGCACTCGGCGTCCACGCCCGCAGCCTGGAGGTCTACGACCAGATCGGGATCCTCGGCGAGATCGCTCCCCACGGCACGCGCGTCAACGCCTTCGTCCGCCACGAGGCGGAGGGCACCAACCGTCTGGACTTCGACTTCGGCGACCTCGCCACGCGCTTCCCCTTCATGCTCAACGTCGACCAGGTGGTCCTCGAGCGCGCGCTGCGCGCCGCCGCCGCGACGCTCGGCGTCGAGATCGAGTGGGGCACGACGCTCGAGTCCTTCGCACAGGACGCTGACGGCGTCACCGCCGCGCTCCGCCACGGGGGCGATCCCGCCGCCGGGGCCGCTGCCTCCGGGGCCGACGCGATGAGCAACGCGAGGGCCGACGGGGAGAGCGCAGAAGGCAGCCCCACGAAGGGCGCGTCGGAGACCGTGCGCGCACGGTACCTGTGGGGGTGCGACGGCGGTCATTCGACCGTCCGCAAGGCACTCGACCTGCCCCTGACCGGCGAATCCGCGCACACCTGGCTGATCGCCGACGCCGTCGTCGACACCGACGTCGACCGCGACGGCGTGCACTGGATGTTCCCCGAGGGCGGCGCCCTCATGCTCTTCCCGTTCCCCGAGGCGCGGAAGTGGCGGCTGCTCGACACGACCGGCGAGGGCGACCCCGCGGACCCCGCGCAGAGCGCCCGGCAGTTCAGCACCAAGATCACGCAGGCCCTCGGCCGCGAAACCGTCGTCGAGCCGCCCACTTGGGTCTCCAGCTTCACGATCCAGCAGCGCGCGGTGCCCGCGATGCACGTCGGCCGCTGCTTCGTCTCCGGCGATGCCGCGCACGTCCACTCCCCCGCCTCCGGGCAGGGCCTGAACACCGGCGTGCAGGAGGCCTACAACCTCGCGTGGAAGCTCGCGATGGTGCTGCGGGGCCAGGCCGACGCGTCGCTGCTGGACACCTACGACGCGGAGCGCGTGCCGGTGGGCCAGACGCTGCTCGCCTCCACGAGCAGTGTGATGGCGACCGTCATGGTCGACGACCCGACGAGCGCGACGGCGCAGGAGACCCCGGCCGGCGCCGGTGCGCAGGCCGAGGCGGATGCGGGCGCAGAAGCGGAGGCGGACGCGGCGGCCGACGCGGCGGCCGAGGCGGAGCGCAGGCACAAAGAGTTCGAGCGCGGCCTGATCCGCGGCATGTCCGGCCTCGCGATCGGCTACCCCGACAGCGCGCTGACCATCGCGTCGGGCGAGCCGGACCCGACCCACGCGGCCGACGGCCCGACGGGCCCGCGGCCCGGGGAGCGCATCGCGCAGGTCTGGGCCCACCAGGCGCAGTCACCCGGCTGGACGATGCTGCGCGCGGCGCTGCGCACCCCCGCCTGGCACCTCGTCGTCCGCGAGGGCGCCCGGGGCGCCGCCGATGCCTCGGGACTGCCCGACTGGCTCGAGACGGCGACTCTCGTCGGCCGCGACGGATCCGGACCGGACGGCCCGGCAGACCCCGGTGCGCTCCGCGGCACCACGCATCCCTCCTCACTCGGCGCGGAGCACCGCATTCCCGACGCCGATGCGCTGGTCAGCGACACCCTGAGCCTCGGCGACGACGAATGGATCCTGGTGCGCCCGGACGGCTACCTCAGCGCCCGCGGCGTCGGCCATGAGGCACTGCGCGCGGCGATCGACCAGGTGACCGCGGGAGGACGGCGATGAACCGGAACGACCTCCCCGCATGCGAGGACCTCCCCTCCAACTGGGGCCGATGGGGCGAGGACGATCAGCTGGGCACCCTGAACCTCATCGACGACGCGGCTCGCGCCCGGGCCGCCGCGGAGGTGCGCGACGGCACCTCGGTCAGCCTCGCGCGCCCCACCTCGCCGGTGTCGCTGACCACGGGCCTCTCCCCCGTCGGCGCCCCGGAGATGATCCCCGCGGCCGTGATGCAGATGGTGAACTTCAACGGCTTCACGCCCGTCGCGGCGACGGACTCGCTGCTGATCAACACGCACAACGCGGGGCTGACGCACCTCGACGCCGTCTCCCACATGCCGGTCGACGGCCACATCTACCCGGGCGTGCCCCTCGAGGAGGCCGTCGCGCCCGTCGGCGTGCGCCACGGCTCGGCCGACCCGTTCACCCGCGGGATCATCACGCGCGGGGTCCTGCTCGATCTGGCGCCGCAGGGGTCGCCGCTGGGCGCCGAGCAGCGGATCGGCGGCGACGATCTCGACGCCGCACTCGACCGACAGGACGTCGAGGTCCACCCGGGCGACGCGATCGTGGTGCGAGGGGACTGGGACCTGAACCGGTCGACGACCTCACCGGCACCGGGCCTCGACCTCAGCGCCGTGGAGTGGCTCGACGCGCACGGCGCCTCGCTCTTCGTCGGCGACATCGGGGACGCCCGCCCACCGAGCTTCCCGATGCCCATGCACCAGGTCGCCCTCGCCCGCCTGGGGATGCCGCTCGTGGACGTCGCCCGACTCGACGAGCTCGCCCGAACCTGCCGTGACCTGCAGCGCTGGGCCTTCATGCTGGCCCTCGCACCACCGCGGATCCTCGGCACGACGGGGCTCGCGGTGAATCCGCTCGCGGTGTTCTGAGTCGGGCCGGACTACCGTGGAACGCAGAGACGGCTCCCGCGGTTCCGCGCCACAGCCGTATGCACCACCCCGCTCGATCTCCAGGAGGCCCCATGCCCTGCACCACGCTCCTCGTCGGCCGGAAGGCCAGCGCCGACGGCTCGCCGCTCGTCGCCCGCACCGAGGACTCCTCGAACGGGTCGTTCGATCCGAAGCGGGTGGTCGTGGTGCGCCCGGAGGATCAGCCGCGCACGTACACCAGCGTCCTCGGCCATCGGACCATAGACCTGCCCGACGATCCGCTGCGGTACACGTCCGTCCCCAACGCCCTGCCCGACGAGGGCATCTGGGGCTGCGCAGGGATCAACGCGGCGAACGTCGCGATGAGCGCGACCGAGACCCTCACCTCCAACCCTCGGGTGCTGGGCGCGGACCCGCTCGTGGAGCTCGTCCCCGCCGTCGGCGCCGAGGGAGAGCCCGGGCATCGGCCGGAGCAGCCGGGCGGCTTCGGCGAGGAGGACTTCGTGACGCTGGTCCTGCCGTACATCCGCTCGGCCCGTGAGGGCGTCGAGCGGATGGGCGCCCTGCTCACCGAGCACGGCACCTACGAGATGAACGGCATCGCGTTCTCCGACGCCCAGGACATCTGGTGGCTCGAGACCGTGGGCGGCCACCACTGGATCGCGCGGCGTGTGCCCGAGGACCACTACGTGACCATGCCGAACCAGCTCGGCATCGACTCCTTCGACCTCGAGGACGCCGAGGGCGCGGGCCGCGACCCCCTCGCGAGCCCCGACCTGCGCACCTTCCTCGCGACCCATCACCTGGATCTCACCGTGCGCCGCTCCGGCTCGACGGGGTCCGACGGGGCCGGCAGCACCTTCAACCCGCGCGAGGCCTTCGGCTCCCACACCGAGCACGACCACATGTACAACACGCCCCGCGCCTGGTTCATGCAGCGCACGCTGAACCCCACGAGCGAGGACTGGGACGCCCCGGATGCCCCGCACCGCCCGGACTCGGACGACCTGCCGTGGAGCCGCCGGCCCGAACGGAAGCTGACGGTCGAGGACGTCAAGGACGTGCTCAGCTCCCACTATCAGGGCACCGTCTACGACCCGTACTCCCCGCGCGGCACCGACGCCGAGCGTCGCGCCTTCCGCCCCATCGGCATCAATCGGCACAACGCGCTGGCGATCCTCCAGATCCGCCCCGACCTGCCCGAGTCCTCGCGGGCGCTGCAGTGGATCTCCTTCGCCTCGAACCCGTTCAACACCCTGATCCCCATGTTCACGAACGTGGATGAGGCACCGGCGTACCTGGCGACGACCCCGCCCGAGGTCAGCACGGACAGCTTCTACTGGTCCTCGCGCCTGATCGCCGCCCTGGCCGACGCGCACTTCGCGCAGATCATCCCCACGATCGAGCGCTACCAGCAGAAGACCCTCGCCCTCGGCCACGCGGCCGTGCATGTGGCCGACGAGCAGATCGCGGCGGGCGCGCCAGAGGGTTCGGTTCCCGCTCTGCTCGCGGAAGCCAACACGCACATCGCCGAGCAGATCCGGACTGAGACCGATCAGCTGCTCGGCTCGGTGCTGTTCACAGCGTCCAACCTGATGACGAACCGGTTCTCGCGCTCGGACGGCTGACCCTCCGCGGCAAGAGGCATGCCTAAGCGAACCCTGCTCGGGCGGCCTCTGCCCGAGCAGAGGCCTCCTCTTCGCGCATAGGATTTGCGTGAAGCCTTGACGTGAGTGCGCGATTGCGCAAATGTTGTGCATGCGCTACCTGCCAACCCCACGCACCGTCGCGTCGGAAGGTCACTCATGCACGCACGTCCATCCCCGCGGCTCAGCCGCAGGCAGTTCGGCGGCCTCGGTGCCGCTGCTGCCACCACCGCCCTGGCGGGCTGCGGCGCGAGCTCCTCGAAGGACCCGCACACCCTGCAGGTCTGGGGCGGCGTCCCCGCCGAGAGCGGCCCGCAGCAGGTCGTGGACCGCTTCCAGAAGAAGCACCCGGACATCCCCGTCGTCTACACCCGGTACGTCAATGACGATCGCGGCAACCTCAAGGTGAACACCGCTCTGCAGGGCGACGTCGACATCGATGTCTTCTTCACCTACGGCATCGAGAACCTCGCCATGCGCTCTGGCCCGGAGCTCGCCGCCGATCTGGGGAAGCGTGTCCGCGAGACCCCGGAGCTCTCCGGCTTCCTGGACACCGAGGAGCCGATGGCGCTGATCGACGGCGACAGGATCTCCGCCCTCGCCACGACGAGGATCCCCAACATGATCCTGTTCAACGACGACCTGCGCACGAAGGCCGGCGTGGACCTCCCCTCGTCCTGGGATCTCGAGGAGTACCTCGACGTTCTCGATCGGCTCGCGAGCACGGGCCACCACGGGTCCTACACGCTCCCGGACCTCGCGCGCATCGAGCTCGGCCCGAACTACCGCTTCACCGACTCCGGCGACTCGAACTTCGAGAACCCGGCGTTCCTGCGCCACCTCGAGCTCTCCTCGGACCTGATCCGCAGCGGCACCCTCTACCCGTGGTCGCAGGCGCTCGCCCGCCACGTCGAGGCCTACCAGCAGAACAACTTCATCGCCGAGGACTTCGTCTCCTGGATGACCGCGCCCTACTCCCTGCGCTTCCTCAGCGATCAGGAGGCGTACCCGCACGACTTCACGGTCTCGGCCGCGCCGATGCCGACCGTCGACGGGAACGACTGGAACACCGGCGAGTACGGGGCATTCATCCAGGTCAACGCCAAGAGCGAGAAGCAGGAGATGGCCTGGGAGTTCTGCAGGTTCTGGCAGCTCGAGGGCGCCCCGGACCTGCTCAAGGCCGGCTACATGTCGATCATCAGCGACGTGGACGAGGACGACATCCTCTCCGGGATCATGGGCGAGGGAGCCGAGGAGTACTTCGACCTCGAGTCCTTCAAGCACGCGCTGTTCGACGTCCGTCCCCGTCTGCACATGGACACGGACCTCACGGCCTACAGCGAGATCACGCAGAAGTACGAGCAGCAGAGGGACGTGTGCTGGCTGCTCGAGCGCAGCCCGCAGAAGGCGATCGACACCATCGACGAGAACGCGCAGGCCCTCATCGACCGCTACGAGGAGGCCTGACATGCAGACGCAGAGCACCGCCCTCGCGCCGTCGGCCCCGCCCGCCGACGACTCCGCCCCGCCCCGCCGCACCGGGCGCAGACCAGGGCTCGCGCCCTCCGATCCGAAGCCCCTCGTGGGGTGGCTGTTCATCGCACCGAACCTGCTGGGGGTGCTGGCCTTCACCTTCATCCCGCTGGTCTCGGTGATCCTCCTGTCCTTCACCGAGTGGGACCTGGTCTCGGGCTTCGGCGGCATCCGGTTCGTGGGCCTCGGGAACTTCCTCGCGGTGCTCAAGGACCCGTCGTTCTGGCACGCGATGGTCCTCACGATCATCTACGCGGGAGCCGCCGTGCCGCTCACGCTCGCCGTCGGGCTCGGTCTCGCCCTCGCCCTGAACCGGGACGTCCCTGCGCGGGGCCTGCTGCGCGCGGCCTTCTTCGTGCCCTACATCGTGAACATCGTGGCGATCGGGATGACGTGGCAGATGCTGCTGGACCCGTCGGCCGGCGTGATGAACCAGTTCCTGGGGATGTTCGGCCTCGAGCATCTCCCCCAGTGGTTCGCCTCCTCGCACTGGGCGCTGCCGGCGCTGATCCTGGTCACCGTGTGGGCGCAGGCCGGCTACGCCAACCTCATCTACCTCTCGGCCCTCCAGGACGCCCCCGCCCAGCTCTACGAGGCCGCGCAGATCGACGGCGCGGGCAGGTGGCGCGCCTTCCGCACCATCACCTGGCCCTCCCTGCTGCCGACGACGATCTTCCTGCTGGTCACGCTGTTCGTGGGCATCTCGCAGACCTTCGGGATGATCGCCCTGATCACCAATGGCGGCCCGGGCGACTCGACCACCACGCTGTCGTTCTACATGTACCAGACCAGCTTCCAGTTCTACCGCTTCGGCTACGCCTCCGCGGTCGGGCTGGTGACGTTCGTCGGCATCTTCGCCATCATGCTGATCATGTGGCGAGCCCAGCGCGGGAGGGCCCTGAATGACTGAGAGCGCACGCACCCCTCGGGCCGCATCCGTCGGCCAAGCGGTGTCCCCGGAGGCCACGTTCACGGCGCGCAGGGTGCAGCATCGGCGGCGCCGTCGCATCCGCCGGCTCGCCTGGGGCATCCCGCTGTGGATCCTCGCCCTGCTCTTCCTGCTCCCCTTCGCGTGGATGATCTCCACCTCGCTGAAGCCCGACTCCGAGGCCTTCCTGATCCCGATGCAGTGGATCCCGGACCAGGCCCGCTGGGAGAACTACCGCGAGGTGCTCTTCGGCGAGGCGTCGATCCTGCCCGCGTTCCTGAACTCGGTGCTGGTCGCGGTCGTGCGCGTGCTGGGCGAGCTGGCCACGGCGACCCTGGCCGGGTACGCCTTCGCCAAGCTCCGCTTCCCCGGGCGCAACAAGATCTTCATCGCCTACCTCGCGACCTCCCTGATCCCCGCGCAGCTGCTGCTGGTGCCGCGCTTCGTCTACTTCCAGCAGCTCGGGCTCTACGACACCCTGTGGGCTCTGATCCTGCCCGGCATGTTCACCGTGCTGGGCACCTTCCTCATGCGCCAGTACTTCATCGCCCAGCCCGACGAGTTCGCCGAGGCCGCGCGCCTGGACGGCGCGCGGGAGTTCCAGATCTTCTTCCGCATCTACCTCCCCAACGCGATCCCCATGATCAGCGCGCTGGCGATCCTCACCTTCGTGTGGTCGTGGAACGACTACGAGACGCCGCTGGTGTTCATCTCCGACCCCGAGCACTTCACCCTGCCCCTGGGGCTGACGAACTTCGTCGACGAGACGGGCGCGATGGCCCCGGCGCTCTCGATGGCGGCCGCCGTCATCTCGATCATCCCGATCCTCCTCGTGTTCCTGATCTTCCAGCGCCGCTTCATCCGCGCGATGACCGAGAGCGCCCTGAAATGACACGAGAGCCCTCCGCCCTCCAGCGGCTCCGCGACCTCGCGCCGCGGCTGAACCCGACAGCACAGCGCGTCGCCGAGGTGATCCTCGCCGATCCGCTGCGGGCCCAGAGCGCCTCGATCACGGACCTCGCAGCGGCGTCCGAGGCATCCGCCGCGACCGTCTCCCGGCTCGCCTCGAAGCTCGGCTACCCCGGTTTCCCCGCCTTCCGCTCCGCGATCGCCCTGGAGAACGGACGCGCCACCCAGTCCGGCTGGGAGCGAGACATCGGCTCCGCCATCACCCCGTCCGACTCCCCCGAGACCGTCCTGGACACCCTCGCGGGCACCGCCGCGCGCTCCCTGCGGGAGGCTGCGGACACCATCGACGTCCGCGCCTTCGAGAGAGCGGCTCGGACCATCGCCCGCGCCGACCACGTCCATCTCCACGGCGAGTGGGGCGATGCGATCGCCCTGCGCGAGCTGCAGATGCGGCTGCTGCGCATCGGCATCGCCGCCTGGTTCCACGAGGCGGGCGGCCACACCCTGCGGGCCGTCGCCAACACGCTCACCGAGCGCGACGCCGTGATCGTGCTGGGCCGCTCCGGCACCGACGCGGCGACTCTGGACTTCCTGCGTCGGGCCCGGACCGCCGGAGCCGACACGATCGCGCTGCACGGTGATCCCGACTCGCCCCTCGCCGAGGCCGCGGACCTCCCGCTGTACTCCGGGATCCGCAACGGCACCGTCTGGACCCAGTACTACGCCGGCCGCGCGAGCGACATCCTCGCCACCAGCCTGCTGTGGCTGCTCGTCGCCCAGCATCGGTCCGTCGACCCGACCAAGCGCTACGTCGACGACGGCACCTTCGCAGGCCCCGTCGCTCCCGCAGACCCCGAGGAGCCCGACGCTCCCGACGCCCCCGACGCTCCCGAGAGGACCAACGCGCGATGAGCACGGACCCGACCACGACCGACCCGACGACGGGCGCCGCCGACACGGTGCCGCCCGAGGACGCAGGACTCCGCAGGGAGCCCAGGATCCCGACCGAGACCGTCACGGCGGACATCGTCGTGGTGGGCGGCGGCCTCGCCGGGATCTGCGCCGCCGTCGGCGCCGCCCGGCAGGGCAGCCGCGTCGCCCTCGTGCAGAACCGGCCCGTGCTGGGAGGAAACTCCTCGAGCGAGGTCCGGGTCTGGGTGTGCGGGGCGACCGCCCACGGCGTGCACATGTTCGCCCGCGAGACCGGCATCATGGGCGAGCTGTTCGTCGAGAACCAGTACCGCAACCCCGACGGCAACCCCTACTACTGGGACCTCCTGCTGCTCGAGACCGTGCGCGCGGAGCAGAACATCTCGCTCTTCCTGAACACCGATGTCACCGAGGTCGAGGCCGACGGCCCGGCCGACCGCCGCACGGTCCGATCGGTCACCGGGTGGATGAGCGGATCCGAGCGGCGGATCCGCTTCACCGCGCCCGCGTTCATCGACTGCAGCGGCGACGGGCTCGTCGGACACCTCGCCGGAGCCGACTCCATGCGCGGCAGCGAGGACCGCGAGACCTACGGGGAGTCCTGGGCGCCGGAGAATCCCGAGGACGACATGCTCGGCTCGACGATCCTCTTCTACACGAAGGACGTCGGCCATCCGCAGAGGTTCGTCGCCCCCTCCTTCGCGGTCGACATCGAGAAGACCTCGATCCCCGAGAACCGTGTGATCCGCCAGAGCATGAACGGCTGCGACTACTGGTGGATCGAATGGGGCGGCGACCTGGACATCGTGCGCGACAACGAGCGGATCCGCGACGAGCTGCAGGCCGTCTGCTACGGCATCTGGGACCACATCAAGAACTCCGGCCGCTTCGACGCCGAGAACCTCTCGCTCGAGTGGATCGGCGCGGTGCCGGGCAAGCGCGAGTACCGACGCTTCGTGGGCGACCACGTGCTCACCCAGCACGACGTGCTGGGACAGACCGAGTTCGAGGATCGGGTGGCCTTCGGCGGCTGGTCGATCGATCTGCACCCCGTGGGCGGCGTCTACGCCTCGGAGCGAGGCTCCCGGCACTGGCATCCCGACGGGAACTACCACATCCCCCTGCGCTCCCTGTTCTCCCGCAACGTCACGAACCTGTGGATGGCCGGGCGCGACATCAGCGCGAGCCATGTGGCCTTCGGCTCCACGCGCGTGATGGCGACCTGCGCCGTGCTCGGGGAAGCGGCGGGCATCGCCTCCGCCCTCGCCGGCAGGCTCGGGGTCGCGCCGCGCGAGCTCGCCGCCGGTCATCTCACAGCGCTGCGGCGCGCGCTGGTGCGGGCGGACGCATCGGTCCTTGGCGCACCCCATGAGGACCCGGCGGACCTCGCACTCCAGGCCGAGTTCACGGCCTCTTCGACCAAGACATCCCTCGCCTCGACGGCGAGCGCCGGGCAGTTCCCCCTCGAGACCGACCTGGGGATCGTGCTGCCCGTCGGAGCGTCGTTGGAAGGGCTGGACCTGCTGCTGGACGCCGATCGGGACACCACCCTGGTCCTCGAGCTCTTCACCACCGGCAAGCCGCAGAACTACCTGCCCCACGAGCGGGTCCGCACGCTCGAGATGACCGTCCCCGCCGGCCGCAGCTGGGCGCACGCGCAGCTCGACTACGCGCCCGATGCGCCCCGCAACGTCTTCGCCGTTCTGCGGGCGAATTCTGCGCTGCGCGTCCACCGGGGACGTGGCGTCGAGCCCGGCACCGTGACCATGCGCCGACGAGACATGCCCGCTGATGAGAAGCACACCGAGCAGTGGCGTGAGTGGAAGGAGACGCTGCACGGCGAGGGCATCTGCTTTCGCGCCGCACCGGGGACCGCCGTCTATGCGCCGGACCGCGCCCGCGGTGGCCATGCCCGCCCATACGGCGGGCCGCAGATGTGGGTCTCGGCCCCTACGAGCGAGGACCCGCAGCCCTGGCTCGCCGCGACCTGGGGGCGCCCGCAGCGCATCGCTCAGATCGACCTGGTCCTGGACGACGACGTCAACGTGGACCTCATCAACCTCCATCACCACCGCACGGAGGACGAGGCCATGCCCACCCTGGTGCGCGACGCGCGCCTGGAAGCATGGACCGACGGCGCCTGGCACCAGGTCGCTCACCTCGAGGACAATCGTCAGCGTCTGCGCCGCATCCGCCTCCCGGCACCACTGCGGACCGCTGCCCTGCGGCTCGTCGTCGAGGAGACCAACGGCGCGCCCGCCGCGCATGTGGTGGGCATGCGGGCGTGGGAGGACGTGGGCTGACGACCTCGACCTGCTGCGGCGATCGCACCGGGCACAATGGCCGACATCGACCGACGCCCGAAAGGACCCCCAGTGGCCGACTCCCTTTCCCTCGCCCGCGACCTGATCCGCATCTCGAGCCCCTCGGGCGATGCAGATGGCATGCGCGCAGTCCAGCAGCACGTGGTGGATGCGATCCGGTCCGGAGCGCCCGACGCGCGCGTCTCCGCCGGCGGCGAGGAACGACCCTGGACGCTGATCTCCCTCGGACCGACGGGCACCCCCGTGCCCCTGATCGCCTGTCACACCGACACCGTGCCCGTCGGGGACCCTGACCGGTGGACCCGTGACCCGCTGAGCGGCGCTTCCGACGGCAACGCCCTTCACGGTCGCGGATCCGTGGACATGAAGGGCGGCCTCGCCGCGGCCGCCTGTGCACTCGTCGCAGCAGCTCGCCGGGGAGCTGGTGGTCATCTCCTGCTCACCGCCGACGAGGAGATCGGTTCGCTCGGGGCCCAGCGCGCCGATGATGCGATCTCCGATCTCGACCTCAGCGGAATCATCATCCCCGAGGCGACCTCGCTCAGCGTCCGCTGCAGCCACCGCGGCGCATGCTGGTTGCGCCTGATCTCCCACGGAACCTCCGCACACGGTTCGGCTCCCGAGCGTGGAGTGAACGCCGTGACGCGACTCGCCGCCGCGATCGGCCCGGCGCTCGAGACGGCCCCACTGCGCAACGACCAGCTGCTCGGAGCGGAGACGGCATCCGTGGGCACTTTCCACGGCGGCGAGGCCACGAACATCGTGCCCGCACAGGCGGTCGCGACGCTGGACCAGCGGACCATCGGGGACTCCGCCGCCCTGCGCCGGCACTGGCAGGGCGTCGAGGGGATCGACGAGGTCCGGACGATCCTGGACCTCTCCGCCCTGCGCACAGACCCGGACGCGACGTTCGTTCGAGAACTGCCCGCCGACCTGGACCCCGCCCCAGTCTCGTATTTCACCGACGGCTCCGTTCTGCAGGCACTCGCGCCAGGCGTCCCGGTCGTCGTCTGGGGGCCCGGCGATCCCACGCAGATGCACTCGGCCGACGAGCACCTGGAGATCGCGCAGCTCCACGACGCGGCCCGCGCGTTCGAGCAGGCGCTGGTCCCCGACGCGGAGTGAGTCGGCCGTGGGGTGCGGGCTCAGCACCGCCGTCTTGAGGTCCGCCCGTCAGCGGTGCCGCGCCTCGTCCGATTCTGCGGCTCTCGGCCCAGCGACGGACTCCGCGATCCGAAGCTCCATCGGCAGCACGCGCGCCCTCGGCTCTGCGCCCCCGCTGAGCGCCTCGATCTCGTCCAACGCGGACCGCGCGAGCTCCCCGAAGGGCTGGACGACAGTGCTCAGGCGCGGAGTCACCCAGGACGCCTGCTCAATGCCGTCGAAACCGATCACCGAGAGATCGTCGGGGATGCGCACCCCGTGCATCGGTGCGGCCGCGGCCATCCCCACGGCGACGACGTCGCTGGCGGCGAACACCGCGGTCGGCGAGTCCTCGAGACGGAGGATCTGGGAGAGCGCGCTCGCGCCGAACGACTCAGAGTAGGGCCCTTCGAGCACCAGGCGCGGGTCCGGCTCGACCCCGGCATCCCGCAGCGCGCGCAGGTACCCGCGCAGCCGCTCGCGTGCAGACCCCAGCCTGCCGGGCCCGGCCACGTGCGCGATCCGCCGGTGACCGCGACTGAGCAGGAAGGTCGTCGCCTGATAGCCGCCCTCGAAGCTCTCCGCACCCACGAACGACATCCCGCGCGCGACCTCCCCGTCGAGCCTCTCGTCGAGCACCACGAACGGAAGCGAGCGCGGCACCTCCTCGAGCACGGCACTGCTGCCGGTCATGGACACGAACACCAGCGCGTCGAGTCCTGCGTCGCCATCCTGTGCGCAATGCGCGACGATCCTGCGTTCGCGATCCTCGCGCCCGTCCGAGACGAAGACCGAGACCTCGAGGTCGCGATGATGGGCGGCGTCGGTGAGCGCCTGCGTCAGCTGCGCGAAGTACGGGTTGGACAGCTCCGGGATCACGAGGCCCAGGTGGAGGATCTCTCGACGCGGCGCCGAGTACCCCGTGGCCTGCATGGCAGCGCGTATCCGATCCTCGGTCGCCCCGCTCAGTCGAAGCTGGCCGCGCAGAAAGCGCGAGACCGTCGACGGCGAGACGCCCGCTTCCCGGGCGACACCTGAGATCGACATGGTTCCCCTTCCGCCGGTGCAGCCGCCGTTCTGCGCGGCCGCCTCTTGCTCTTCGCGCACCGAGAGCCTACAGTCGTCAACACAACGTTGCGCAATCGTTGCGCAACGCTTTCACGAGTTCGAGGAGGAGCACGGATGGCCAAGGTCCTGCTGGCAGGCGAGTCGTGGGTCAGCGCCACGATCGACCACAAGGGGTATGACGCCTTCCCCCACACACAGGTGCACATCGGCTGCGCGCACCTGCTCGACGTGCTGCGCGAGAGCGGGCACGAGGTCACCCATCTGCGCTCCCACGACGTGGCCGAGCAGTTCCCCCTCACCCGAGAGGAGCTCGACCTCTACGACGTGGTCCTGCTCTCGGACGTCGGCGCCAACACGCTGCTGCTGCCCCCGAAGGTGTTCGAGCAGGGCCGCCCCGCCCCCCACCGCCTGCACCTGCTGCGCGACTGGGTCCGCGACGGCGGTGGCCTGATGATGGCCGGTGGCTACCTCTCCTTCCAGGGATTCCAGGGCATGGCCAATTACGCGGGCACGGCGATCGAGGAGATCCTCCCCGTCGACATCCAGCGCTGGGACGACCGCGTGGAGTCGCCGCAGGGCGTCGAGGGCGCTCTGACCGACATCGAGCATCCCGTCGTCGCAGGCCTCGACCAGACCTGGCCGATCCTGCTGGGCTACCAGCAGCTGGTCGCGAAGGACGACGCCGCCGTCCTCGCGAAGGTCGAGGGCGAGCCGCTGCTGGCGGTGCGCACCGTGGGCGAGGGTCGCACCCTCGCCTTCGCATCGGACGTCTCCCCGCACTGGGCGCCCACCGAGTTCATGGACTGGGACGGCTACGGGAAGCTGTTCTCGCAGGCCATGACCTGGCTGGCAGGCGAGAAGGGATCGGAGGACTGACCATGGCCAACACCGCGGACAGCGTCGTCCATGACCGCCCGCCCGTCGCCAGGACGGCCTCGGTCGGGATCTTCGCCCTCTTCACCGTGCTCGCCGGAATGCTCAGCCCCATGCAGTCCGCAGTCAACGGCAGGCTGGGGGCGGATCTCGGCGACGGGCACCTCGCCTCGATCGTCAGCTTCGGAGCAGGCCTGGTGCTGATGCTCCTGATCATCCTGCCGCGGCCCTCGACCCGCCGCGCGTTCCTGTCGCTGCCGAGGCAACTGCGCCGCGGCACGATTCCGTGGCCGAACTTCTTCGCCGGCCTGTGCGGCGCGATGATCGTGCTGTCGGAAGGGATCTCCGTGGGCGCGCTCGGCGTCGCCACCTTCCAGACCGCCCTGATCTCCGGCATGGTCATCTCCGGCGTGGTCTGCGACCGTCTCGGCATCGGGGTCCCCTTCAAGCAGGCGCTCAGCGTCTTCCGCATCATCGGTGCGGCGCTCGCCGTGGTCGCCACGGTGCTCGTGGTCTCCCCGAACTTCGAGACCCCGCATGCGCTCGCACTCGTCATCCTGCCGTTCGTCGGCGGTCTGCTCGCGGGATGGCAGCCGGCCGGCAACTCGAACATCGGGAAGCTCGCGGGATCGATGCTGGTCTCGATCACCTGGAACTTCCTGGTCGGCTTCGTGATCCTCGGTCTGGCCTTCGTGGGTCGTGCCGCAGCCGGTCATGCCACGTTCTCCCTCCCCGACACCTGGTGGATGTACCTGGGCGGCCCGCTGGGCCTCGCCTCGATCGCCCTGATGGCCCTGCTGGTGCGTCGGCTCGGACTGCTGCTGCTAGCCCTCGCGTCGACCGCAGGGCAGCTGGTGGGCTCGATACTCATCGACTCGCTCATCCCCGGCATGGGCGTGGTGCACGTCGTGACCGTGCTCGGCGCCCTGGTGGCCCTGTGCGCCTCCGGAGTCGCGATGATCCCTTCCCGACAAGTCCGTGGCCAGACGACACCGCGCCAGATCGGCCAGCACGACGGCATCGACCCGGATCCCGAGGCTGAGGAGGTGCGATCGTGACGGAGACGGATGCGCTCGTGCAGACGGTGGCGGGCCCGGTTCCCGCCCGCGATCTGGGTGTGACGCTCCCCCACGAGCACCTCTTCAACGACCTCAGCCAGTGCCTGGTCGCGCCCACCTACGAGTTCAGCGGGATCCTCCCAGAACGTGCGGTGGAGCCCGGGCTGCAGTGGGCGCTGCGGCAGGATCCCTACTGCAGTCGCGACAACGTCGCGTCGAAGGATCCCGCCGGTGTGCGCGCCGAGGTCTCCGCCTTCCAAGCTTCCGGGGGCGGCACGATCGTGGACGCCACCGGCTCTGCCGCGATCGGCCGCAGCCCCCGCGACCTGGTCCATCTGTCCCAGGACACCGGATTGCACGTCGTCATGTCGACCGGGCCCTACCTCGAGAAGTTCGAGGGCACCCGGATCACCGAGCGAGACGTCGACGTACTCGCGGGGGAGATTCTCGACGAGCTGCGCACCGGCGTCCTCGTCGGCGAACAGCGAATCCGCGCCGGGATGATCGGAGAGGTCGGCGTCTCGCCGGACTTCACCTCGGGCGAGCGCGCGAGCCTCCGCGCCGCATCGCTCGCCCAGCAGGAGAGCCCGGCCACGGCGATGAACATCCACATGCCCGGCTGGCAGCATCGCGGCGATGAGGTGCTGGACATCGCCGTCGGGGAGATGGGCGCGGATCCCGCGCGCATCTCCCTCGCCCACACCGATCCCTCCGGGGAGGACCTGGACTACCAGCGACGCCTCCTCGATCGCGGCGTGTGGCTCGAGTTCGACATGATCGGGTTGGACATCACCTTCCCCGGCGAGGGAGCCTCTCCTTCGATCTCCGAGACCGCCGACGCGGTGGCTCGGCTGATCGACCTCGGCTACGCGAACCGGGTCCTGCTCAGCCACGACCTGTTCCTCAAGCAGATGTGGAGCAGCCTGGGCGGCAACGGATTCGTCCTCGTGCCCACGGTATTCCTGGACCTGCTGGTGGACCGGGGCGTCGAGCGATCGACGGCTCGTCGCCTGATCACGGACAATCCGCAGCGGTACCTGGCAGGAGGGAGGGCGTGAGCGCGGAGTCCGCACCGACAGCGCCTGACTCGCTCAGCAGCCCGGTCCAAGGGCGAATCCTCGTGGTCGGATCGGTGAACGTGGACCTCGTCCTCGAGGTCGCACGACATCCGGCACCGGGCGAGACCCTGACGAGCTCACGGTCGCGCCGGTCACCCGGCGGAAAGGGTGCCAACCAGGCATGCGCCGCGGCGCGCCTGGGCGGAGACGTCCGCTTCGTCGGCCGCACCGGGACCGGGGCCGACGCCGCGCAGGCCCTCCTGCTGCTGCGCGAGGCCGGTGCCGATCTCACCGGAGTCGCCGCGGTGGACGATGTCGAGACCGGGCTCGCCGTGGTGACGCTCGACAGCGCCGGCGAGAACAGCATCGTGCTCGCCCCGGGTGCCAACGGCAGCTGGGATGCCGAAGGCGCCGCACTCCTGGCCGACGACATCGCCTCGAGCGACCTCGTCATCGCCCAGGGCGAGACCCCCGCCGTCGCGGTCGACGAGCTCGCGCGGCTCTGCGTCCAGACCGGCACCCGGTTCCTGCTGAACCTCGCGCCGGTCATCCACGTCACCGCTGAGACCCTGCGCGCGGCCGACCCCCTGGTCGTGAACGAGCACGAGGGACGGCTGGCGCTCGAGGCGATGACTGGTGCTCCTGCACCGTCGGACGATGCGCTCACCGTGACGGAGCTGCGGCGCGCAGGCGTTCGCTCGGTGATCATGACGCGAGGATCGAAGGGCGCGATCGTGAGCGTCGAGAGAACGGCTCTCGACGCCGGGCAAGCCACGCCCATCGACGTCGCACCGAATGAGGAGGTCCCACTGCGGGAGGTCGGATCGCCGTCTGTGCCCGCCGTGGACACGACCGGTGCGGGGGATGCGTTCGTGGGGGCGCTCGGCGTCGGCATCGCGCGCGGCGAGGACCTTGTCACGGCGAGCGGGTTCGCCGTGAGGGTGGGAGCCTTCGCCGTCACCTCGGCCGGGGCACAGCCTTCCTACCCCTGGCCCGAGGACGCGCTGCCTGCCTGATCAGCGGTGAGCACGGCAGGCCTGCAGCCGTCTGTTCGGCCCGGACGCGATTGCGACGAATCGTCGCCGAGACGTCTACCGATGTCTCCGCCATGATGATCCAGGCCGATGTCGCTGGGTGAGGTCTCACGCCCGTATATGCGTTGAGACCTCACCCAGCGACATCGAAGCTCGGGCTCCGCAGCGGTCACGGACGGGGCGCGGGCGCAGCCGGCAGGTCACGCCCCGCGCGACTCCTCGTCGCCGACCACGCCCTTGCGGATCATGATGCAGCCGTACTTGCGGACCTCGGCGGTGCGGATCACGGCGAACATCGAGGCCGCGCGCTCGTAGAACGCGAAGCGGTCGATCCACTCGAAGCGGTCCTCGCCGGGGGCGGCGATCGCCTCCTTGAGCTGCTGCTGGACCTCCTCGCCGGTCCCGGGCTCGGGGTTCATCAGCGTGGCCGACGGTCCCGCGTACAGGTCCAGCGGCAGCACGGTGCGGATCGCGCGCACGGCCTCGGGCGAGGTCACGGGCAGGTCGATCACCGGGGCGCCCGAGCGGTATGAGGGGTAGTGCGCGTCGGCGACCAGCAGGGTGTCGTCATGTCCCATGTGGTCGAGCAGGCGCAGCAGGTCGCCGCTGAGCAGGGGGTCGATTCCGGTGAGCATCGTCGCGTCCTTCCGTGGGTGGAGCCTCGAGCGTAGCGACCTCTCAGCCGTCGATCACGTCGGTGATCGTCTTCGCGTCCGACGTGATGTCGTCGGTGCTGACCAGGTCGCTCGCGTCGCTCTTCAGCAGGGCCGACAGCGTCTTCACCCGCTCGGTCGCCTTCCCGGAGGTATAGACCGCCTTGCGCACCGAGGCGAGCGCCGAGTCGTAGAGGGCCGAGAGCGTGTCGTCGTCCATGAAGCGCTCGGCGAGGATGTTCCCGCCCATGCCTCCGCCGCCGCCCTTGCCACCGCCATCGCCGCCCTGGGGCGCCTCTCCCTGGTCGGGCATCTGGCCTCCGCCGGGCATCTGGCCGCCGGCGCCGCCGGTGGAGTCACCGCCGTCGCTCGCCGCGTCGCCCCGACCGTCGCTCGCCGCATCGTCCCCGACGTCGCTCGCCGACGCATCGTCGCCGTCCTGCGCGCCGCCGCCGGGAGCTCCTCCCCCGCCGCCCATGCCGCCGAACGAGAGGTTCTGGTCCCAGGCGACCACGGACCACTTCTTCGAGGAGGGGTCGTAGTGGAGGTAGGAGTTGTTGCCCGGGCCGTCGATGTCGTCGGTGTTCTGGACGAGCTCCTGCACGGCGAGGTAGGTCGCGAAGCCGTCCACGTCGAACCTGTCGTCCAGGCCGGAGGCGAAGTCATCGTCCTCGGAGTCGTTGACGAACTTCAGGAAGCTGCCGAGTGCGGCGAAGACGTCGTCCTCCTTGAGGTCGTCGGCCACGAACTTCGCATCGAAGGCATCCGCGTAGTCGTCGGCCGTGTCCCCGCGGTAGGAGTAGTCGCCGTTCGAATCGGCTTTGAGGGTCGCGCCCGTGCCGTCGAAGGCGTCGTCGTTCCACTGGTCGTCGTCGGGCACGTCGAGCACGAGGCGCAGCTGCGCGTCGGCCCCGTTCACGCTGAAGCGGGTATAGGCGTACTGCTCGGCGGGGACCTCGGCGAGCGCGAGCACGTCGAGCGCGACCGCCTCGTTCATCGAGGTCTCCGTGTTGTTCCCGCGCACCACGAAGCGGCTGCGGCCGCTGAAGCTCTGATCGTCGGTGTACTTGTCCAGGCGGATCATCCAGGGCAGGCCCGTGGGGTCGTCCTCGGAGACGGCGCCGTCGCCCTCGTCGTTCCCGCCGCCGGGGGCCCCTCCGCCCGCGCCGCCGCCGGCATCCGAGGCACCGCCCGCATCCGAGGCCCCGCCGCCGTCCGAGGCAGCAGCGGAGGTGCCGGAGGCGGCAGCGTCCCCACCGCCGTCCGAGGCGGTGCCTCCGTCCGACGCGGTGTCGCCCCCGCCCTCGGACGCCGCGGCGTCGCCGCCCCCGTCGGATGCGGCGGCACCGCCGGGCCCTCCGCCCTGTCCGCCGGCGAGACTGCGCAGGCTGGAGTTGCCCTTGAGCTTCATGCCGGCCTTCTTGAAGACCTTGCCGTCGATCTCGACGTCGGCCTCGATCCAGTTCTTGTCCTGGCTGGAGACGTAGGCCTCGATCATCTCGTCGTAGTCGTCCTCGTCGAAGACGACGGACAGGGTGTGGATGCTCTTCTGGTCCCAGAAATCGCCGTCGACCACGCCGCTGACGGTCTCGCCGTCGAGCGTCGCCGCGTCCGACGAGGAGGACGACCCCTTGCAGCCCGCGGCGAGCAGCGCGATGCCGCCGACCCCTCCGGCGGCGAGCAGGCCCCGCCGGGTGGGCGAGCCGAGGGACGAGGCGGGGGTCGTGGTCGAGGTGCTGGTGCGGTGTGAAGACATGCCCGGGACGCTACGGACGCCGCTTAGCCCTCCCGCATGGCCCCGCTGTGCATCGCCTGTGCCTCCGAGACCGGGTCCCGCGACCCGCCCGCTCGCGAGCTCGCGCCCCGAGGGCCGGCCGACGGGCGGGTGCTCACCCGCTCACCCCAGGGCGCGGACGGCGTCGACGACGAGCCGCCAGAACCCCGGTGCATCCAGCGCGGTCGCGACCTGCGTGCGGCAGCCCTCGAGGTCGTTGCCGGGCCGCAGGTCTGCGACGGTCATGCCGCGGGTGAGGTCCCCGCGGGTCTCGACGTGCAGCGGTGCGCGGCGCGTCTGCACCAAGGAGGGGTCGATGAGGTAGGCGATCGTGCAGGGGTCGTGCACGGGCGGGTCGTCGAAGCCCTGGTTCTCCTGGTAGGCGCGGCGGAAGAACCCCATCAGCCCCAGGAAGAACTCGGCGAGGTCGGTGCCGAGGTCCTTGATCTGCTGCTCGACCTCGGCGGTGGCGAGGGCCTGGTGGGTCAGGTCCAGGCCCACCATGGTGAGCTCCCAGCCGGCGTCGACGACGATCGCGGCGGCCTCGGGATCGGCCCAGATGTTGAACTCGGCCATGGGCGTCACGTTGCCCTCGTGGTACCCGCCGCCCATGATCACGACCTCGCGCACGCGCTCGATGATCGCGGGCTCGAGCCGCGCGGCGAGCGCGAGATTGGTGAGCGGCCCGGTCCCGACGAGGGTGATCTCCCCGGGCTCTGCCGCCATCACGGTCTCGACGATGAACTCGACGGCGCGCTGGCCCGCGACGGGAGCCGTGGGCGCGGGCAGCGCGACCCCGTCCAGGCCGCTCTCGCCGTGGATGTCGCCCGCGACCTGCACGTCACGCAGCAGCGGACGGGCGCTCCCCCGGTGTACGGGCACGTCCTGTCGGCGGCACATCTCGAGGACGCTCTGGGCGTTGCGGGTGATCTTGTCGACGGTCTGGTTCCCGCCGACGGTCGTGATGCCCAGCAGTTCGATCGCCGGGGAGCCGAGCGCGAGCATGATCGCGACGGCGTCGTCGTGCCCGGGGTCGCAGTCCAGGATGATGCGGCAGGGGTGGTCGGTCTGGTGGGTCATGCTGCGCTCCGCTCCGTCGTCGATGCCCTCGGCCGACGCCATCCTGTCGGCCGCATCGGGCCCGTGCCACTCTCCGGCCTCCGGCGCACGCTGGTCATCTCAGGCGGCACACCTAGAACCAGGGGGGGGGGAGGATCTCACCGACGGCCGCGGTCGTCCTCTCCCGTGCTCACGTCACGGGCGAGTCCCGATGAGGTCGTCCCGATGTCGCCGATCGGCTCACCAGGTCCCGCGCGAGGCCGCCGCGTGGAAGTCCGCGCGCACGTGCTCGAAGCCCCGGGGGTCGCGCGTCGGATGCACGCGATTGGTGAGCAGGCAGAACCAGCGGTCCCGATCCGGGTCGATGACGAGGCTGGTGCCCGTGAAGCCGGTGTGCCCGTAGGCGCTCCCGCCGAAGGTGCCGTCGAGGAAGCCGCAGCGCTCGCGCGGCCACCAGCCGAGTGGACGGCCGTTGCTCCGGCCGGTCATCGCGTCCTGCAGGTCGGGCTCGAGCAGGCTCCCCCGTAGCAGTGCGGCGCCGAGCTTGCCGAGGTCCTCGGCCGTGCCGAACAGGCCCGCATGACCGGCGACCCCGCCCAGCACCTCCGCGTTCTCGTCGTGCACGGTGCCGCGCACGAGCCGGTCGCGCCAGGGGCAGCGCTCCGTGGCGACGGCGCCGCCGGGATCGACGGGGCCGTAGCGGGTGTCGTCCATCTCCAGCGGACCCGTGATCTCGCGATGCACCAGGGCGTCGAGCCCACCGCCGCCCGCCTCCTCGGTCACCAGACCCAGGGCGATGAAGCCCATCGAGGAGTAGCACCACCGGCCGGGAGTCGTGAACTCCAATCGCGCGAGGGCATGCAGCAGGGAGTCCCGGTCCTCGTGCTCGCGGAACAGCGGGGTGGGCCCCGGGGCTCCTGAGGTGTGCGTGAGCAGCGAGCGGAGGTCGGCGCGCGCCATGGGCCCGTCCGGCCAGTCCGCGAGCACGTCGCCCACCCTCGCGTCCAGTGCGACGAGTCCGCGGTCCGCCAGCCGCAGCAGCGTGAGCCCCACGATCGGTTTGGTCACCGAGGCGAGGTCGAACCGGGTGCGCGGGCCGATCGGGGTCGCGTCGTCCTCGCTCGGCGTTCCGAGCACGCCGCTGCCGAGCGTCCCGGACGAGGATCCGACCGCCCACGACGCGGCGCTGAACTGCCCCGCGGCGCGAGCGGTCTCGAGAAGGCCCGTCAGCTCGGAGGCGGTGTCAGCCGGCATCGCAAGCCCGGGTCCCGACGTCCCGCAGCGTCCTCGCGTGCGAGGCCAGGAGGTCGGCGGCGCTCGCGCTCTGCGGGCGCATGAAGGCGAGGCCCACGAGCGCGAGCCGTTCCCGGCCGTCGTCGTCGATGGCAGCGCTGAGCGTCCACAGGGCCCGGGACGGGTACTCGTCGACCGGTTCGCCCGGATCGCGGCGATCGCCGTCCTCGCCCCAGACCGGATGCGCCGGGAGCTCCTCCCCCACCTGGACGTCGAGCGGGATGCCCTGGGGGTTCTCGAGGTCCAGGACCACCGCCCGCTCGTCGAGCACGCCGACGCGCAGAGCCACGTGACCGGTGGCGCGGGCGAGGGCGCCGAGCGATTCCCGGATCACTCCGCCCATCCGGTCCCCGCGCACGACGGAGGCCGCGAGGCCCTGCAGCCGCGGCCCCGTCGTGTACATGCCGCGCCGCGGCGAGCGCACGTACCCCTGGACGCTCAGGTCCAGGAGCAGCCGCCGGCACGTCGACTTGCTCGTACCGCTCGCGGCGGTCAGCGCAGCAAGGCTCAGCGGCTCGCCGCTGCTCCCCACCGCATGCAGGAGCGCCGTCACCTTGTCCGCGACGGACCGCGCCGCCTCGTTGACCTCTTCACCCATGGCAACTATGGTAATCGACATTCGTGCCACTGAGTGGCACACCCGTTCCATTGAATGGCATTCCTCATCGAGGAGGGATCTGCGAGCCATGAGCCCGACCGCACCACCCATGCCCACCCGGCGCACGGCGCTGCGCCTCGGGGCGGCCGGTTCGCTGCTGGGCGCCGTCGGCCTCACGGCCGGCTGCGGCTCCGCCGCGGATCCGGACGGGGCCCGGGCCCTGAGGATCGCCCAGCCCAGCGAGCCCACGGGGCTGGACCCGCACCTGGAGAGCGGCCTGGACGGGATGAACGTGCTGATCAACATCTTCGACACGCTCACCATGCGCGACACGGAGAACGAGCTGGTCCCCCGCCTGGCCACCCACTGGGAGGCCACGGACGAGCACCACTGGCGCTTCCGCCTGCGCACGGACGTCACCTTCCACAACGGCGAGCCCTTCGATGCCCGCAGCGTGAAGTTCTCGATCGAGCGGCTGATCGACCCGGACACCGGATCCACGATCGTCGAGCTGCGCTCCGTGGACCACGTCGAGATCATCGACGACCACACCGTCGACATCGTGATGGCCGAGCCCGACCCGGTCATCCCCGAGAAGGTCTCGCTCTTCGGCGGCGTCATGCTGCCCGCCGCCCACTTCGCCGACGTCGGCGCGGAGGGCTTCGCCGCGCACCCGATCGGCACGGGCCCGTTCCGCTTCGTCTCCTGGCGCAAGGCCCAGCTGCTGCGTCTCGCCGCCTACGCGGACCACTGGAACGGCAGGCCCGCCTTCGACGAAGTGCACTTCACCGCAATGCCGAACCCGGCGTCGGCCCTCGCGGGCATCCAGAGCGACGCCGTCGACCTGGTCTCCGCCCTCGACCCCGAGGCGGCACTGCAGCTCGAGGGCTACAAGGACGTCTCCCTCACCACGCACCCGGGCATCCGCATGTACTTCGTGGTGCTCGACACCGAGCACGAGGTCCTGAAGGACGCCCGCGTGCGGCGCGCCCTGAACCATGCCGTGGACGTGCCGCTGCTGATCAGCGCCGTGCTCAACGACTCCGGGCGCGAGGCCGCCACGATCGTGCCCCGCGAGGCGTTCGGCTACGACCCCGATGTGAAGCCCCCGGAGCGGGACCCCGACGAGGCGCGCAGGCTTCTCGCCGAGGCCGGCCACGCCGACGGACTCACGCTGTCCTTCACGGCCTCGAACAAGGACCAGCTCGTTTCCCAGGCGCTCGCCGGGATGCTCGAGGACGTCGGCGTGATCCTCGAGCTCGAGATCCTCGAGCCCGGCACCTTCGCCGAGCGGCTCGCCTCGGACGACCCCTCGTCGCTCGGCTCCATGTATCTCACCGGGAGCACCGGCTGGACGCTCGACGGAGAGGCCACCATGCAGTCCTACATCCGCTCGGATCGCAAGCGCAGCAGGATCCGATCGTCGGAGGCCGACGAGATGATCGACGCGCTCGAGCAGACCATCGACCCCGACGCGCGCCTGAAGACGTTCCGCCGCATGCAGGAGTGGCTGCACGACGAGGCGCCCTTCCTCTTCCTGTACCAGGCGGACCAGAACTTCGCCTCGAACACGCGCGTCGAGTGGACGCCGAACGTGAACGGGACGCTCGCGATGGAGACCGCCCGATGAGCCCGGGCCGCAGCCGCCTGCTGCGCGCCGCCGCGACGCGCCTGATCTCCTCACTCCTCGTGCTCTGGGCAGCCGTGACCGTGGTCTTCGTGCTCTCCCGCGCCTCGGGGGATCCCGTGGCGCTGCTCCTGCCCGATGACGCGAGCGCCGATCAGGTCGCCCAGATGAAGCAGACCCTCGGGCTCGACCGTCCGCTCCCCCTGCAGTACCTGGACTTCCTGAGCGGGATCCTCCACCTCGACCTCGGCACCTCGCTCGTCTACAAGGAGCCCGTCACCTCGCTGATCCTCGAGCGGATCCCCGCGACCGCGCTGCTGGCCGCCGCCGCTCTGCTGATCACCGTCGTGGTCTCCTTCCTCGCGGGCAGCATCAGCGCCATGCGCCGCGGCACCGCGCTGGATCGCGCCGTCATGGGCGGGGTGCTGGTGGGACAGTCCACCCCTGCGTTCTGGGTGGGCATCCTGCTGGTCCTGCTCTTCGGCGTCACGCTGCGGGTGCTGCCCGCCGCCGGCTATGGGACGCCCGCGCATCTCATCCTCCCCGCCACCACGCTCGCGATCTTCTCGGTCGCCGTGGTCTCGCGGCTCCTGCGCTCCTCGCTGATCGAAGTGCTGGGCCAGGACCATGTGCGGACCGCGCGCGCGAAGGGCGCGAGCGAGTCCCGGGTGCTCATGGGCCACGCCCTGCGCAATGCCTCCATGCCGGTCATCACCGTGCTCGGCCTCGAGCTCGGCTCCCTGCTGGGCGGGGCGATCCTCACCGAGCAGATCTTCAACTGGCCCGGCATCGGCCGGCTCACGATCGACGCCATCAGCGCCCGGGACTTCCCTCTCGTCCAGGGCACCGTCGTGCTGTTCGCCGCGACCTTCATCCTCGTGAACCTGCTGGTCGACCTGTCCTACGCCATCATCGACCCCCGAGTCCGGAGTGACGCATGAGCTCCACGCAGATCCCCCTGACCGCGACGGACCCCGCGGGGCCCACCGGGCCCGCCTCCGGCGCGAAAGGTGCCGCCCGGCGCGGGCGCGCGGACATCACCCTGGTGCTGTCCACCGGGTTCCTCGCCCTCGTCGTCCTCCTCGCGCTCATCGGCCCGCTCCTGGTGGGCGACCCCGACGAGCAGAACCTGCTGCAGCGCCTGGCCCCGCCCGGAGCGGCGGGGCACCTGCTGGGCACCGACCAGCTCGGACGGGACGTCCTCGCCCGGCTCGTCGTCGGCAGCCGGGTCTCCGTCCTCGTCGGGATCACGGCAGCGCTGCTGTCGAGCGTGATCGGTTCGGTGATCGGGATCGTCGCCGGATACACGGGCGGGTGGACGGATCGCGTGCTCATGCGCCTGACGGACGTCCAGCTGGCATTCCCCACCCTGCTGCTCGCTCTCGCGGTGATCGGCTTCGTGGGCCCGGGCCTGTGGAACGTGATCCTGGTGCTCGGCATCACCGGCTGGGTCTCCTACGCCCGGGTGCTGCGCTCCGAGGTGATCTCGCTGCGCACCCGGGAGTTCGTCGAGGCCGCACGGGTGATGGGCGTGCCGGGGCACCGGATCATGGTGCGCCACATGCTGCCCAACGTCACCGGCCCCCTGGTGACCATCCTGACGCTGCAGGTGGGGACGGTGATCCTCGCCGAGGCCGCCCTGAGCTTCCTGGGGCTCGGCGTCCCCTCCAGCATCGCGACGTGGGGCTCGATGCTCTCGGACGGCCAGCTCTACATGGGCACCGCCTGGTGGCTCGCCGTCCTGCCCGGCTCCGCCCTGCTGCTGACCGTGCTGTCGATCAACGTCGCCGGGGACGCCGTCCGCGACCGGTGGGATCCGAGGACATACACCTCATGAACGCACTGCTCACCATCGAGGACCTCCACATCTCCTTCGCCTCTCGCCGCGGCAGTGTCGCTGCCGTGCGGGGCATCGACCTGACCGTCCACGAGGGGCGCACGCTCGCGCTCGTCGGCGAATCGGGATCCGGGAAGTCCAGCACCGCACTGTCCGTGCTGCGCCTGAACCCCGAGCCGCCGGCCGTCTACCCTCACGGCCGCATCCTGCTCGACGACCGCGACCTGCTGCGTCTCACGCCGCGCCAGCTGCGGGCTGTACGCGGGCGCGACATCTCGATGGTCTTCCAGGACCCGATGACCACCCTCAACCCGATGCGCACGATCGGCAGTCAGCTCATGGAGGTCATGGCGATCCACCGCACGGGATCCCGCTCGCAGCGCCGACATCGCGCGCTCGAGGCCCTCGAGCAGGCACGGGTGCCGGACCCGGAGCTGCGCGCACGGCAGTTCCCCCACCAGCTCTCCGGCGGCCTGCGGCAGCGCGCGATGCTCGCGATGGCGCTGATGAGCCGTCCGCGGCTCCTCATCGCCGATGAGCCCACGACCGCGCTGGACGTCACCACCCAGGCGGAGATCCTGTCGCTGTTCCGCACCGTCCAGGAGGAGACCGGGATGGGGATCCTGCTGATCACGCACGACCTGGGCGTCGTCGCCTCCATCGCCGACCGGGTCGCGGTGATGCACGAGGGACGGCTGGTCGAGGAGGGCGACGCCCTGCAGGTCTTCGAGCAGCCCCGCGACGACTACACGCGCTCCCTGCTCGAGGCCACACCCCGCCTGCAGAGAGGAGCGTCCGCATGAACCGGCAGAGCACCGCCCGCGCGCCCGAGGACGCGCCCGTCGTGAGCATGCGCGGCATCTCGAAGACCTACCGGCAGCGGCGCCGGGAGAACATCGTGCTGCGGGACGTGGACCTCGACATCCTCCCGGGCGAGACGCTCGCCCTGGTCGGGGAGTCCGGCTCGGGCAAGACCACGCTGTCCCGCATCGTCGTGGGCCTCACCGATCCCGACGCCGGACGCATACTCACCGACGGCAGGGACCTGACCCGGCATCGCCGGCAGGCATCCGCCGAGCGCGCGCTGCTGGTGCAGATGGTGTTCCAGGACCCGTACGCGAGCATGAACCCGCGCCTGCGCATCCGTGACGTGATCGCCGAGCCGCTGCACACGCATCGGCGCGCCTCGCTCGGGGCGGCAGGGATCCGACGCCGGGTCGGCGAGCTCCTGGAGAGCGTGGACCTCGAGCCGGCGATCGGCGAGAGGTACCCGCACGAGTGCTCCGGCGGCCAGCGGCAGCGGATCGCGATCGCCCGCGCCCTCGCCCTCGAGCCGCGCCTGCTGGTGCTGGACGAGCCGACGAGCGCCCTCGACGTCTCCGTGCAGGCGAAGATCCTGGATCTGCTGGCCGAGCTGCAGGAGCGCACCGGCGTGGCCCTGCTCTTCGTCACCCATGACCTGGCGGTGGTCTCCGGGATCGCCGACCGGATCGCCGTGATGGCGGCAGGACGCCTGGAGGAGGTCGGCCCCTGCCGCGAGGTGCTCGCCTCGCCCTCGTCCGAGGTCACCCGGCGGCTCCTGGACTCGGTCGCGCACCCGGACCCGCGTCGGGCGAACCCGAAGCTCCTCGCCCGCTCGGGCGCGGCGTCGGGTCCGGCGGACGGTGCCCGCCGCGCAGCAGCGCCCGCGCCCGGGCCCGGGGACGGGGACGGGGCCGCGGACGGGGACTCGGCATGACGTGCGCGCGCACCGATCCGCCCCGGTCAGGGCGCGGGCACGATCCCGCGGTGCAGCAGGTACGCGACGCCGCCCAGCAGAGTCGCATCGTCCTCCGGGGTCGCGTTCGTCCGCAGGCGGGGCTGCGTCTCCCCGCCCGTGCGGGAGAGATCGCGCAGCGTCGCGAGGATGCGGGCGCGGAATCCCTCGGACGCCTGCGCCGCCTCGCCGTGGAGCACGAACAGGCCCGGCGTGCACAGCTGCTGGATGTTGGCGAGGCCCACCGCGATGTTGTCCGCGTACTCGCCGACGACCGCCGCCGCGCGCGGGTCCTCCGCCGCGCACCGCTCCCAGTCGGCGAGACCGGTCGCCGGGATGGACAGCTCCTGGCCGCGCGTTTCGAGCCAGGCCGTCGTGGCGATGGTGCGCCAGCAGCCCTGCTTCCCGCAGCTGCAGGTCAGCTGCCCGCGGGCGACGGTCATGTGGGCCCCGCTGCGTCCGCCGTCGGGCGCGAGGATCGTGCCTCGATAGAGGATGCCGACGCCCAGGGTGGAGCCGGTGGCGACGGAGGCGAAGGTCTCCTCCCCCTGACCGGCGCCGAAGTAGTGATCGCCGTGCACCTGGAGGCGCGCGCGATGCTCGAGCAGCGTGGGCGCTCCGATGAGCTCCCGCAGCCGCGAACCGATCTCGCATCCCTCGAGGGACGGCATGTCCACGACCTGCAGCATCCGCCCGCCCACCGTGTCCAGGACTCCCCCGGCCGAGATGACGCAGCCGCTCAGCGCGCTGCCGCGGGCGAGCCCCAGCGCCACCCGGTCCACGTGCGCGAGGATCTGCTCGCGCCCGGCCGAGGGGTCGAAGGCGACCTCCCGACGAGTGCGGAACCTGCCGCTCGCATCGATGAGCGCGCCCTGCACGCGTCCGGGCAGCAGCTCGAGCGCCAGGAACGAGCCCTCGCGAGAAGCAGGGGGTTCGAAGGGCAGCACACGAGCGGTCATCCCGTCACAGTAGCGAGGGCGATCGCCTCGGGGACGCGCGCACGAGCGGCGGCACCCATCCCCACGAGAGAGACCACCACGATGCAGGAGGAGACCCCATGCCCCGACTCGCCGAGATGACACGGGAGCAGGTCGCCGATCTCGCTGCGCACGGCGTCGCGGTGCTTCCCATCGGCTCCCTCGAACAGCACGGGGACCACCTCCCGCTGGGCACCGACTCGCTGCTCCTCGAGGAGGTCATCGAGAGGGCCCTGGACGATCGCGGGGACGTGGCGGTGAGCCCCACGCTCCCCTTCGGATTCAGCGGCCACCACCAGTTCGCTGTCGCGCTCAGCCTGCCGCCGAAGACCCTGCTGGACGTGCTCGGTGCACTCCTGGACTCCCTGGTCGCCGCCGGGTTCCGGCGGGTCCTCGTGGTCAACGGCCACGGCGGGAACATCGAGATGATGAGCCAGGCCGTCAAGCTCGCCGCTCTGGACCACGCGATCCTCGCGGCCTGCTGCAGCTACTGGGAGCTGCTCGAGCCCCGCCCCGGAGCTCCAGGACACGCGGGCTCTTTCGAGACCTCCCTCATGGCCTCCGCACATCCCGCGCTCGTGCGCCCGCCCATGGACGGGCCAGGAGAGCTCCCGCTCTTCGACCGCCGACTGGTCCGCGGCCTCCACGTGGAGAGGCACGGTGAATGGCCGCGCTCCGGGGGCGTCACGGACGACCCCGGCGACGGCGATGCCGCCGCGGGGGCGGCTGCGCTCGCGGAAGCGGCAGCGCGCCTCGGGCAGTGCGTGGAGGCCCTCCTCGACCTGGACCTCCCCTCCGACGACCCGACCCCCGAGAACCCTGAAGGAGCAGCCCGATGAAGATCGTCGACCTCGAGGTCCACGTGGTGAACCTCCCGATGAAGCAGGGATTCACCTCCTCGTTCGAGACCAAGCGCGGCGAGACCCGCACCATCGTGCGTCTGCGCACCGACGAGGGCGTCGTCGGCTGGGGGGAGACCATGTGGGGCGCACCGGTGGCGCGCCTCGTGCGCCAGTTGGCCGACGACGTGATCGGCACCGACCCCCGTGAGCTCGAGGCCTTCCACGCACGCCACCGCATGCTGCCGTTCTTCCACGGGTACCTCGGCTACGCGGCCCTGGCCGCGGTGGATGTCGCCTGCTGGGACGCCATCGGCAAGGCTGCCGGGATGGGCGTGGTGGACCTGCTGGGCGGCCGGGTGCGCGAGCGGATTCCGCTCACCGCCCTGATCACCCGATCCGACGGCGACTCCCGCGACTATCCCGGCTCACTGGCCGACGCGACCGAGCGGATCGTCGCGGAGAACAGCTTCACGGCGGTGAAGGTCAAGGGCAGCACCGACGCCCGAGCCGACGTGGCGATCATGGAGGCGCTGCGCGAGCGCCTGCCCGAGGTCGAGCTGCGCGTGGATCCGAACGCCGCCTGGAGCGTCCCCGAGTCCGTGAGAGCCGGTCACGCGCTGGAGCCTCTGGGACTGGAGTACCTCGAGGACCCCTGCCAGGGGCTCGAGCAGATGGCCCAGGTGGCGCGGGCCGTCCGGATCCCTCTGTGCACGAACATGTGCGTGGTGCGGTGGGAGGATCTCGCCCCGGCCGTCCGGCTGGATGCGGTGCAGGTGATCCACGGGGACGTCTTCAAGTGGGGTGGCATGGCGAACACCAAGCATCTCGCCGCCCACTGCGAGGCCTTCGGCCTGGGCATGAACCTGCACAGCGGCGGGGAGATGGGCATCGCGACAGCCGCCCACCTCGCGATCGCCGCGAGCACACCGGTGCTCTCGGGCGCGATCGACTCGATGTACTACCTGCACGACGACGACATCATCGACCCGCTGCCCTTCGAGGGCGGGTGCCTGCGCGTGCCCGACGGTCCCGGTCTGGGAGTGGACGTCGACGAGGACAAGCTCGCGCACTATGCGCGGCTCAACGAGCGCGAGGGAGACTTCACCGGATGACCCGCGATCCTTCCCTCCGCGCGCTCCTCGCCTCTCTGCTCGTCATCGGATGGGACTCCCCCGAACCCACTCCCGAGCTCGAGCGGCTGCTCGACCAGGGGCTGGGAGGCGTCATCCTCCACAGTCGCAACGTGCGCGCGGCGGCGCAGCTCCGCCGCACCCTGGCCACGCTGCGCGAGCACCAGGGCGATCTCGTGGTCGGCGTGGACCAGGAGGGAGGGCGCATCAGCCATCTCACCCGTGCCGACTGCCCGGAGTCCCCGGGGGCCGCGGCGCTCGGGGTCGTGGACGACGTGGACGTCACGCGGGCATGCGCCCAGGAACTCGCCGCGCACCTGGCGGGACTCGGCATCGACGCCAGCTACTCGCCGGTGGTCGACGTCCAGAGCGATCCGGACAATCCCATCATCCGCACGCGGTCCTTCGGGGAGGACCCGGCGCTGGTCTCCCGCCACGCCGTCGCCTGGATCGAGGGGACCCAGTCCCTCGGCGTCGCGGCCTGCGCGAAGCACTTTCCGGGCCACGGCGCGACCGCGGTCGACTCCCACCTCGGTGATGCCGTCGACCGGCGGGACTGGGCGCGGATCGAGCGGGTGGATCTCGCGCCGTTCCGCGCCGCGGTCGACGCGGGCGTCGCCCAGATCATGACCAGCCATGTCCGGTTCCCCGCCTTCGATGACACGCCGACCACGCTCAGCCGGCGCCTGGTCACCGACATCGCCCGCACCGAGCTCGGCTTCGCGGGAGTGATCATCAGCGACGCCCTGGAGATGGCGGCGATCGCGAAGCGGGTCGGGGTGGTCGACGGCGCGGCACTGGCCCTCGCCGCGGGCGTGGATCAGCTGTGCATCGCAGAACCCGATCCCGGTCTCCACGAGCAGGTGCTCGATCGGCTCGAGCGGGCCATCGCCGACGGCGAACTGGATGTCCGCAGGCTCGAGGCGTCGTCGGCCCGCATCCGGGGGATGCACGGGGCGGCACGGCAGGTGCGGGAGCGCCGCGACGACACCTCTCCCCTGCCGGCCGATGAGAGGTGGAAGGACGCAGGAGCGGATGCTGCGCGCCGAGCGGTGGACGCGACCGACGCGCTGCCGGCTCTCACCCGGCCCGTGGTCATCGACCTCTACCGGCGTCCGAAGCCGGCGCTCGAGTGGGACGGCTGGGACCTCGCGACCCTGGTGCGCGAGCGCTGCGACGGGGCCGACGGCCTCAGCACCACGAGCGAGGATCTGGACATCGGAAGCGCTCTCGAGCTCGCCGCGGGCCGCAGCCTCGTGCTCGCCGTCCAAGACCCCCTCGTCAACCCCTGGCAGCAGCCCCTCGCCGAGGAGATCCGCCGTCGGAGGCCCGATCTGACGCTCGTCTCCACCGGTCTCCCCGACCCGCGGGCACGGCTGTGCAGCTTCGGGCGCGGCTCCGCGAACCTGGTCGCAGCGGCCGAAGCCATCGCCAGGGCAACCCGTCCCGCCGACGCGCACCCTGCGTGATCGCCACCGGCACCTCCGCGCAGGCTGCCCGTTCGCAGAGGGCCGCGGGCCTCACCCGGGGCCCGGCAGGTCCTCCGCCGCCGCACCAGGTGCTCTCCGTCGATCCCGGAGCGGCATCGTGCTACGTTCCCGAGGATGCACCCCCGGGAGACACCGTTCGTGATCGGCATCGACGCCGGCGGGACCCACACGCGCGTGGGGCTGTTCGACGTTTCCGGGGATCTGCTGGGACTGGCCGTGGGGCGCGGCGGAGGACCCCACCACAACGACGACGCACAGGAGAACATCCACGCCACGATCCACGCCGCGGCGGCTGACGCCCGCAGGGACCCCCGAGCGGCCCGAGCGCTCGTCGCCGGCATCGCGGGCATCAACAGGGAGTCCTCGAACCAGGGCCAGGACCATCGCGCCGACGCGGGCTCCCTCGTGGACATCGGCGGCATCTCGGGACCGACCCGCGTCGTAAACGATGCGATATCCGCCCACCGCGGAGCCCTCGCCGGAGAGGCCGGCATCATCGTGGTCGCAGGCACCGGATCCATGATCCTCGCCATCGCGCGCGACGGCACGGAGACGGAGAGCGGGCAGTTCCAGCACTACGCGGGCGCCGCCCGCCATCTGGTCCATGACGTCGTCCAGAGAATCCTCCTCGGGGACGCCGACGACGCCGACCCGCTCCCGGCCCGCGTCCACGAGCACTTCGGCGTCGCCGATCGCTCCGAGCTCAGGGAAACGGTGCTCGATCTCAGCTCTACCGCACCCAACGAGGCGAAGCGGCGCTTCGGGGACCTCGCCCCCGTCATCAGCGGGATGATCGGCTCCTCGCCCTTCGCGCGCAGCGCCGCAGCCCGGCTGTGCGACCGCACCGCGCTCGGCGTCGGCCTGCTGATGCCGAGCATCGATGGGGACACGGTCCCGGTCACCTGCGCGGGCTCGCTGGCAACGGACCCCTCGTTCCTCGAGCTCCTGCGATGCTCCCTGACCCGGCTGCCCGGGCCGCAGGTTCCAGCACTCGTCCCGGCACGGCTGGATCCGCTGCGCGGATCCGCAATCCTCGCGCTCGAGAGCGCGGGCGCGGCGGTCGACGAGGCGACGCTGCGCCGCCTCGCATCGTCGATGTGAGGGCTTCAGCCCCTCCCCTTCGCCACCGCCACGGCCTCCCGCCTCTCGGACACCCCGAGCTTCGCGAAGATCGCGTTGACGTGGGACTTCACGGTCGAGACGCCGAGGAACAGGCTTTCGGCGATCTCGGGGTTCGTGGCTCCGTCGGCCATCAGCTCGAGCACCTCCGCCTCGCGTGCGGTGAGATCGGGGAAGCGCTCGCGCACGCTCGACGGCCGCGCCTCGGGGAGCCCCGCGACCACGCGGCCGGCGATCCGGGCGTCCAGCGGGGTGCCCCCTCCGGCTGCCGCACGGATCGCGGCGACCATCTCCTCGCGGCCGGCGTCCTTGGTCAGATAGCCGGCGGCTCCGGCGCGCAGCGCGGTGTCGATGCTCGCGTCGTCCGCGAAGGTGGTGAGGACCAGGACGCGCACGCCGGGGGCGGTCCGCGCGAGCGCGGCGGTGGCCTCCGCGCCTCCCATCCCGGGCATGCGCAGGTCCATGAGGACCACGTCGGGCGCGAGCTCCTCGGCGAGCGCGACCGCACGCTCGCCGTCCTCCGCCTCGCCGACCACGTCGATGTCGTCCGCGAGCGAGAGGACGGTGACGATGCCGTCGCGCACGAGGGCCTGGTCGTCGGCCACCAGGATGCTGATGCTCATGGGCTCTTCTCCTCGTCGTCCGCCACCACCGCGGCGAGCGGGATGCTCGCAACGGTCTCGAAGACGCCGCCGGCCCGCAGACGGGCGCTCGCCGCACCGCCCACGGCCTCGCAGCGCTCGCGCATGCCCACCAGCCCATAGCCGCCGCCCGGGCTGCCCGGCCGCGGCCCCCGGCCGATCAGGTCGGCCGAACCCGCTCCGTCGCCGACGTCTCCGTCTGCTGCCTGCGCCCTGCAGCGCAGCACCGCTTCGTCGCCCTCGGTCGAGAGATCGAGGGCGGCCGAGCGACCGGGGGCGTGGCGCCGCGCGTTCGTGAGCATCTCTTGCGCGGCCCGCACGAGCGCATCGGCGCGGGACGGATCGAGGGAGCGCAGGGCATCGAGGCCCGTGCCGACGGCCGTTCCGGCGTCGGCGGGCCCGGGCGCGAGCAGCCCGCCCAGCTGCGCCTCTCCCCCGCTCTCGCGATGCGCGGCCGCGGCGTCCTCGATCCCGGCGATCACCTCGCGCGGGGTCTCGCGGAGGGCCGAGACCGCGTCACGCGACTCGGCGAGGCCGTCGGCCGCGAGCCCGCGCGCCCTGCGCAGACGCGTCTCGAGCTCCTCGAAGCGGCCGGCCTCGGCGAGCGCCACGGCGGCGTCGAGCTGGAGGGTGAGGGCGCCGAGGGAGTGCGCGAGGACGTCGTGCAGGTCGCGTGCGATGCGCGCCCGCTCCACGAGAGCCGCGTTCTCCGCGCGTTCGCGCTGGGCGGCGATCTGCTCCTGCAGCAGCACTCGCTCCCTGTCCGCCGAGCGGACGCGCTGGGCGCGGAAGCGGCCGATCAGCGCCGCTCCTGCGCACACCAGCAGGAAGATGATCAGCAGCTCGACCTTGGCCCCGGTGGCGAGCGCCGAGCCGACGAGGGCGAGCGCATCGGCTGCGAGGACGACGGCCATCACGTCCGTGCGCCGCTCGGGCCTGCGCACCAGGCGCACGATGCCGGCGATCGCGACGGGCATCAGAGCGCTGCCGGTCGTGAAGGTGAGCGCGCACGCCGCGATCTGCGAGACGGAGAGGGCGACGGTGCCGACGCGGATCGCGCGCGGCCCCGCATGTCGGTACTGGTCGGTGAGGGATCCCAGCACCATCTCCGCTGCCCACAGCACGACCACGCCGAAGGCCGCCGCCCGCAGCGCCGGGGTCTGGACCTCCCACGCGGTGAGCATGAAGAAGACGGCGAGCGCGAGGGCGAGCACCATAGTCAGCCCATCGACACGGCGCTCCCGGCCCGTCGGAACGGGGCCGACGGACCGCGCAGGACCGGCCGACGGCGCAGCAGCGCTCGTCGGCCGGGGTCCTCGCGGTGTCGAGATCACCCGCGCGATCCTATGACCTGGTCGCCGCGTGCACGATGGTGAGGTTCTCGGCGCTGCGGGGACGGTGCGTCGCCACGGCCGAGCTGACCAGGCGGGCGAGCCCGACAGACAGCAGGATCAGCCCGGTGGTCCGGGAGCTCTGCGATCCCGAGAGCGCGACGACGGCGAGAGACATCCCCACGCGCACCGCGATGTAGGCGATCCAGAGGGCGAGACCCCACCAGCCGCCGCGCATCTCGAGCGAGCCGTCTGCACCGGTCCGCACGGTGCTGACCAGGCCCATCACCAGCCCGGCACCGACGGCGAAGACGGCCGTCAGCACGAGGTATCCGAGCGTGACCGGGTCGATCTGGGACTGCCGCAGCTGCTGGAGAACCATCACCGCGCCCACGACGCTGAGGATCCCGCCGAGCCGCTGCATCCTGGCGACCTCTCGCCATTGCAGCTGCCGGTACAGGATGAGGCCCAGCGCGGCGAGCACGATCAGGCCCTCGAGCAGGGCGTTCCAGGGGATTGACGAGGCGTTCATGATCTCCTCCGAGGATCGGGTGGCCGGCCTCCGCGGGCCGATGACTCGATCCTTCGCCACGCGCCGTCCTGGGCGAACCGCCCGCGGGTGGAGAACCGGGTGGAGATGCGGAGGGAGCGGGCGGCGAGGGGCCGGGCCGCCGGAACCGCTCTCACCTCTCCGCGGCCTCCAGGGCGAGCTCCGCGGCGCGCACGTCGGTGATGACGACATGGGCGAGCCCTGATCGGAGGGTCGCGAGCACTGCACGATGCTTGCCCTCTCCCCCGCCGATGGCGACGCGCAGAGGCACCCGGCGCAGCTGGTCCTCGGGGATGCCGGTGAACCGCTCCCCGAGGCCGTCGACGCTGGCCCCGTCGATGTCGAGCAAACTGGTGCCGATCTCGGCGACGACCCCGCGCTTCTCGAACCGCTCGCGCTCCCCCTTCTCCTCCAGGATCCGCGCCAGCAGCGAGGAGTCGGGCCAGCCGCCGATGGTCAGGAACGCCTTCTGCACGTGGGCGAAGCGGCGCTGCACCTGCTGGATCATCGGATGCCGGAGGATCGCGACCTCCTCGGGCTCGATGAGGATCGGGACGTACAGCGGGTACGTCGCTCCGCCGGTCGCACGGCCGATGTTGGAGATCACCTCGACGCCGTCCCCCAGCCGCGGCCAGCCGACGCCCGTCAGCTGGACCACGTCGGCACTGGGGAGCTCCTCCACCTGCTGAGAGGCCTGCACGAGCGTGCGCCCGGGGGTGAACCCCAGCACGTCGTCCTCCTGGACCGTCTCCCGGATGAAGCGCGCCCCGACCGCGGCGATCGCCTCCCGCGCCTCGGGGTCCCGGTCCGAGTGCGTGGCGACGACCAGCGCGGACCGGAGTCCGTAGCGCTGGGCGAGCCGCGCGGAGAGGGCGACGTCGATCGGGTCGGCGACCGCCGCACGGACCTCGACCAGGCCCAGATCCCGTGCGCGCCGGACCATGCGGGCGGTGACGAAGCGGGACTTCCCGATCTCCTCGGCGATCTCGTTGACCGTCCGACCCTGCGCGAGGTTCTGCAGGGCGACGTACACGTGCAGGATCTTCTGGTCCAGCGGCATCGTGGAGGCCGACGCGGCCGGCCGCTCCGGCGGAGAACCGCTCACGCGCCCGGTGCCCGTCCCGCCGGCTCCTGCCGGTCCGCCGACGCCTGCTCGTCCGTCACCTCACGCAGCCACTGCATCGCCAGCGCGGGATCGTCCGAGGTGGTGCCGTCGGCCTGCAGGCGCACCGCGTCACGCATGTTCTCCAGCGAGCGCATCGGCCACACGTGCAGCTCCAGGCCCTGGTCGCGGATCTGCGCGGCAGCCTCTGCCGTGAGGCCCTCGAGGCCGACGGCGAGCCGCTGGGCGCGGGTGTGCTCGACCAGGCCCTGCCAGCCGCCGGGGAAGCCCTCGGCCGTCGCGAGGTCCTTGCGGATCACCCCGCGGCGCACCTGCGGCATCAGCCGCGCCGCCTCGCGCAGGGCATCCTCCTGGAAGCTCATGAGCACTGTCCGCTCGGCGTCGGCCCGATGCTCGGCGAAGAACCGAGCGAGGTGGGGCACGGTCTCCGGCGCCTTGATCTCCAGCTGGATGCCAGTGCTCGTGGCGTCGTACATCTCCGCGAGGGAGACCACCCCGCGTCCCGAATCGAGCACTGCCGCCTGCAGCTGCGCCATGGTCAGCTCGCCAGCGGGCCCCAGCCCCCGCGCGGAGTCCGCGCCCGCCGTCCGGTCGAGCGTCGCGTCGTGCAGCAGGAACAGCTGCTCGTCCGCGCTCAGGCGGACGTCGAGCTCGATCTCGTCGACCCCCGCCTCCTCGGCGAGCGCGTAGGACTCCAGGCTGTTCTCGGGGGCGTGGGCCATCGCGCCGCGATGGCCCACGATCAGCATGCCGGTCATGTATCCGTCCCTACTCTCCGTTCGAACTTCTCCCGAACCCGGTCGATCGCGGGCTCGAGCTCCTTCTCCATCCGCGTCAGCACCTTCTCGGCGCTCTCGCCGGCCGAGTAGACCGACTGGATGGCGTTCATGGCCTCGACCAGGGTCTCGGGCACGTAACGGCGCACGATGTCGGGCTCGCGCGAGATCTCCAGCTGGTCGAGGGCGACCTTGTACCGCGGATCCTGCGCCGCGAGCTTCGCGACCTCGTCGGACTCGATCGCATCCTTCGTGCAGGGCACGTAGCCGCTGCCCAGGGTCCAGTCGATCGTGCGCTGCCCGGTGCTGAGGAACTTGATGACCTCCCACGCGGCCTGCTTCCGCTCGGCCGAGGCGTAGCGCAGGATCGACATCCCTCCGCCGCCCGTCGGCACTCCCGCGTCCTTCTCCCGGGGGAGGAATCCGCACCCGAAGTCGAAGGTCGCCGCCTCCTTGATGCCGGAGAGGGATCCGGTGGACTGCATCGCGGTGGCGCAGGCACCGGAGGAGAAGTCGCCCGTCGCGTCCGCCGCCAGGTACCCGGAGCCGTCGTCGTGGATGAAGGCGCGGTCGTACTCCAGCGCCGCGATCGAGGCGTCGGTGGTCAGGCGCATGTCGAGCCCGTCGGAGTAGGCGCCGCCGAAGGCCCAGATAGACCCCTGGAAGTACCAGTCGTCCCCGCCGACGTAGGCGCGCATCGGCACCTTCTTGCCCTTGTACTCGACCTCGCCGACCGCCTTCCCCCAGTCGCGGTACTCGCTGTAGGTCTCGGGGGCGCGATCGGGCAGGCCGGCAGCCTCGAAGATCTCCCGGTTGTAGTAGAACAGCGGGGTCGAGCGGCCGAACGGCAGCCACCAGATCTCGTCCTTGACCGTCCCCTCCTTCAGGAAGCGCTCGTCGAAGCTGTCGGTGCCGAAGTCCGCATCGAAGTAGCCGCCCAGGGGCTCGAGCGCCTCGGCCAGGTAGAAGCGGTTCCAGACCACGTCGCTGAACACGGCGATGTCGGGGACCTGGCGCGCCTGCATGCTCGCAGCGAGCTTCGACTCGACGCCGTCGTAGCTGTCGAAGATCTGGACCTCCGCGAAGATGTCGTCCTGCGCCTCGTGGAAGGCATCGAGGTTCGCCTGGATCACCTCGGCGTTGTGCGCCGTGTAGGCGCTCCAGATGACGACGCGCTGACGGTCGCGGTACTTCTCGGGGACGTCGCCCGCCGGCTGCTCGAGCACGAGGCCGTCGGTCTCCCCGAGACCGAAGCAGCCCGAGAGGAGCGGGATCGCCCCGCCCAGCAGGCCGGCGCCCAGCAGGGTCCGACGGGATGGGGCGGGTCGGCGGAGGCCGCGGCGAGGGGCGCGGCCCGCAGGATGGATCGGCATGTCTCTCCTTCGACGATCGGTTCCGGCTCAGCGCCCGTTGCCGGCGGCGGCACCGGTGAGGCCGGTGACGATGTAGCGCTGCGCGCACAGGAACACCAGGAGCATCGGCAGGACGACGATGAGGGTGCCGGACATGAGCACGCCCCAGTTGGTCACGCCGTCGTTCGACTTCAGGTACATCAGGCCGATCGGCAGGGTGCGCATGTTCACCGAGTTCGTGATGATCAGCGGCCACACGAAGTTGTTCCACTCGTCGATCACGGCGACCAGTGCGACGGTGGCGACGGCGGGCACGGACATCGGGAGCACGAAGGAGACCAGCCGGCGCAGATGACCGCAACCGTCGACCTCCGCCGCTTCGAACACCTCGTCCGGCAGCGACATGAAGTGCTGACGCAGCAGGAAGGTGCCGAATGCCGAGGCCACCCCGGGAAGGATCAGACCCGCGTAGGTGTTGATCAGGTGCAGGTTGCCCATGGTCAGGTAGTTGACCAGCAGGGTCACGTGCCCGGGGACCATGAGGGCACCGAGCATCACCACGAACAGCCACTTCTTGCCGGGGAACGGGAGGAAGGCGAAGGCGTAGGCCGCGAAGATCGCGAGCACCACTTTCAGCACGGCCCCGACCACCGTCACGATCAGCGAGTTCTTGATGAAGGCCCCGAAGGGCGCGATGCGCCAGGCCTCGCGCAGGTTCTCGAACGTGAGGCTGCGGGGCAGCCACTTCATGGGCCAGGTGTAGATGTCGCTGTTCGCCTTGAAGGACGTGGACAGCAGCATGTACAGCGGGATCAGGAAGACCAGACCGACGGCGATCAGCAGCAGGTAGCCCCACCAGTTGCGCCGGAGGGACCCGCGGCGTCGGCGCGGTGCCCCCTTCCGGCCGACGGGGCCCGGGGCCGACGGATCCTGCGCGGTGGACGGGTCGAGGTCCCCGGAGGCGGTCCGGGAGGACACGGAGGTCGCCATCAGTAGTGCACCTTCCTCTCGACGAACCGGAACTGGAAGGCCGTGATGATCATCAGCAGCACGAACATGACGGTCCCCGCGGCCGCGGAGAGGCCGACGTTCGAGCGCTGGAACGCCTGCTCGTAGATGAACCAGCTCAGGGTGGTGGTCGAGGACGCCGGCCCCCCGCTGGTCATCACCGCGATCAGGTCGAAGGCCTGGAATGCCCCGATGGTCTGCGTGATGACCAGGAAGAACGTCGTGGGCGAGAGCAGCGGCAGGATCACCCGCGTGAAGCTCTGGAACGCGCTCGCGCCGTCGAGCTTCGCGGCCTCGAGCACGTCCGAGGGGAGCCCCTGGATCCCTGCCAGGTACACGATCGAGACGAAGCCGACGCCCTTCCAGATCGAGACGATCAGCAGGGCGGGCAGCGCCCAGTGGGCATCGGTGGTCCAGCTGGGCGACTGGGCGCCGAAGAGGTCGAAGACGACCCGGGCGAGCCCGTAGTTGGGGTCGAAGATGAACAGCCACACCACCGCGATCGCCGCGCCGGAGACCACGTGCGGCGCGAACACCACGCCGGTGACGACCGGGGTGCCGCGCAGCTTCTTGGAGAACAGCGCGGCCAGTAGCACGCCGAGCAGCAGGCTGATCCCCACGACCACGAGGACCCAGACCACGGAGACCCACAGGACCTTGTGGAACGAGGGCGAGGCGAGCATCGACGTGTAGTTCGTCAGCCCGATGAACAGCGGCTGGGGCGAGATGAAGTCCCAGTCGGTGAGGCTGAGGTAGAGGTTCGCGATGATCGGCCAGTAGGCGAAGACCGCGATCAGCGCGAGGTTCGGGAAGGCGAACAGCGCGAACAGCGCGTAGCCGCGGCGTCTGCGCCGGCGGCGGGCGGCCAGTCGCTGCGGCGGGAGCGGGCCGAGCCCGGATGCCGCCGATCCTGGGGCGCGATCAGCGGGGAGGGCGGGGGCTTCGAGGCTCATCTCAGAGTGGTTCCTCTCCGTGGAGCTCCATCGTTCGTGCACGACTGCGCGCCGCGGCATCAGCGGTCTCGCAGTGACCGTCGTCACCGTAGCAACGGCGCTCTGTTGTGCGCGTAGCTCGCACATAAGTGCACGCCGAGTTCGCCCGATCGCCACTTCGTGCTCGTCGCCCGACCCTGCCCCCGCGCCACCTGGCCTACGCTCGGAAGAGGTCCACCGTCGGACCGACGGCGGACCACGATCCCTGGAGGGCAGCATCGTGGACAGCACCGTGGACATCACCCGAGCCCAGACCGTCGCACACCAGCTCATCGCGTCCCATCTTGTCGAGGGCGACATGGAGCCGGGCGGCGAGATCGGCCTGCGGGTCGACCAGACGCTCACCCAGGACGCGACCGGCACGATGGTCATGCTCGAGCTCGAGGCCATGGGCCTGGACCGGATCCGCACCGAGCTCTCCGTGCAGTACGTGGACCACAACCTGCTGCAGACGGACGAGAAGAACCCCGACGACCACCTCTTCCTGCTCTCGGCCGCCCGGCGCTTCGGCCTCTGGTTCTCCAAGGCGGGCAACGGGGTCTCCCATCCGGTGCACCAGGCTCACTTCGGCCGCCCGGGGGCGACGCTGATCGGCTCGGACTCGCACACCTGCGCCGCGGGCGCACTCGGCATGCTCGCGATCGGCGTGGGCGGCCTGGAGATCGCGATGGCGATGGCCGGCCAGCCGCTCTACGTCGCCATGCCCGAGGTCTGGGGCGTCGAGCTCACCGGCGAGCTGCCTGACTGGGTGAGCGCCAAGGACGTGGTGCTGGAGATGCTGCGCCGCCACGGCGTCAGCGGCGGCGTCGGCCGCATCATCGAGTACCACGGCGAGGGTCTCGCGCAGCTGACCGCGATGGACCGGCACGTGATCGCGAACATGGGCGCCGAGCTCGGCGCGACCGCGACAGTCTTCCCCGCCGACGACGCCGTCCGCGACTACCTGCGGGCCGTCGGCCGCGGTGACGAGTTCACGCGCCTCGAGGCCGACGAGGGCGCGGAGTACGACGTCACCGAGCACATCGACCTGAGCGCCCTCGAACCGCTGATCGCCGCGCCCTCCTCCCCCGGCAACGTGCGTCCCGTCGCCGAGGTCGAGGACGAGGACGTGTTCCAGGTGGTCGTCGGCTCCTCGGCGAACCCCGGACTGCGGGACTTCGCCGCGTTCGCCGAGACCCTGCGCGGTCGCCAGGCCCACGAGGCCGTCTCGGTCGACGTGAACCCGACCTCCCGGGAGGTCCTCGCGGACCTGATCGCCGGCGGCTGGCTCACCGATCTGGTGGCCTCCGGGGCGCGCATCCACCAGTCCGGATGCCTGGGCTGCATCGGGATGGGGCAGGCTCCCGCGAGCGGACGCAACTCGCTGCGGACCATGCCCCGCAACTTCCCGGGCCGCTCGGGCACCGAGGAGGACTCGGTGTGGCTGTGCTCGCCCGAGACCGCGGCCGCGGCGGCGCTGACCGGACGGATCACCGATCCGCGCACGCTCACGGACTCGCTCGGGATCCCGGCCCCGCACCCGCAGCTCCCCGAGGTCTTCGCGCGCATCGAGGACATGCTGCAGCCGCCGCTGCCGCTCGAGGAGGCCCGCGAGGTCGAGCTCGTGAAGGGGCCGAACATCTCCTCCCTCCCCGAGTTCGCGCCGATCGACGACGATCTGCGGGCCCCCGTGATCCTGGTGATGGGCGACGACGTCTCGACCGACGAGATCATGCCCGCCGGCTCGCGCGTGCTCCCCTACCGCTCGAACATCCCGAAGATCTCCGAGTTCACCTTCACCCGCATCGACCCGGACTATCCCGCGAACGCCGGGAAGGCGAAGGACTCGGGAGGCCACGTGGTGGTCGCCGGGAAGAACTACGGGCAGGGCTCCTCGCGCGAGCACGCCGTGATCGCTCCCCGCTACCTGGGGCTGAAGGCGGTCATCGCGGTGTCCTTCGCCCGCATCCACTGGCAGAATCTCGCGAACTTCGGGATCCTCGCCCTCGAGTTCGACGACCCCGAGGACCACGACCGGATCTCCGCGGGCGATCTCGTCGAGATCGACGGCGTCCACGCGGCGCTCGAGGCCGGCACGGACCTCACCGCACGGATCGGGGACCGGGAGGTCCCCGTGCACCACCGGCTCTCGCCGCGCCAGGTGGAGATGGTGCTCGCGGGAGGACGGATCCCGCTCGCCGCGCGCGAGGCGTGAGTCGTGAGTCGTGAGGCGTGGTTCCCGAGGGACGACAATGGCCCCATGATCGACTGGGACCTCATCTGGCGCGACTACGTCGGGATCAGCGGCAGCGCGGTCCTCGGCGTCGTCGCCTCGACCATCGTGCTGTACGGCTTCTTCTCCCTGCTCATGCAGGTGATCGGCCCGCGCCTGATGGCCCGGCCCAGCGCCGGCAGCTTCGTGGTCCTCGCCGTCGTCGGCGGCATCACCGCCCGCGCGACCCTCGGCGAATCCCCGACGATGCTCGGCGCGATCGTCGTGCTGAGCACCCTGGTGGTCCTCGAGTACGTCACGGGCAGGTTCCGCCGCGTCCCCCTGCTCCTGCGGCGCACGCGTCCCGTCGTCGTCATGGTCGACGGGGAGCCGGTCGCGGCCGGCCTGCGTCGCAGCAGGCTGACGCGCGGCATGCTGCTGGATCGTCTGCGCGTGAGCGGGGTGCTCGCCCTCGACGAGGTGGAGCTGGTGATCCTCGAGGTCCGCGGCACGCTCACGATCGTCCGGCGCGGCAGCCGGATCGACCGCGATCTCGTGGCCCAGGTCGACGGTGGAGACCGGATCCCCGAGCGTCTGCTGTCCGAGCTGGGGTCCGCCTGAGGACACGCCCGCTCATTCCAGGACGGCCAGCGCGAGAGTCGCCAGGGGCACCGTGATCACCACCGCGACCGCGCCCAGCGCCATGAAGCGCACCCAGGGGATCCGCACGCCCATCGCCTGCATCCGCTGATGCCACAGGAGCGTGGCCAACGATGCCCACGGGGTGATCAGAGGACCTACGTCCACACCGATGAGCAGGGCCATGGTGGAGGCGGGATCGTCCCCCGCGCGATGCTCGAGGAGGAGAAAGGCGGGGAGGTTGTCGAGCACGTTCGCCGCGAGCGCCGAGGTGCCGGCCGTGCGCAGCAGCCCCATCGGCCCCGTGCCGCCGTCGGCCGCGCGCAGCACGAACGACGTCGCGCCCTGCACGTGCGCGGTCTCGACCAGCACGAAGAGGGCGAGGGCGATCGCGAGCGGACGCCAGGGCACCAGGTGCGCTCCGATCGCCTCGCGGCGCCGCAGCGCGAAGGCGAGCAGCAGCATGAGTGCGGCGGCGCCCGCCGGGATCCACACCGCGGGCACCACCACGAGCAGGGGCAGCAGCACGACGACCACGCATCCGCTGATCCGCAGCAGCGCGCGGTCGCGGATCTGCGGGGCGGGCGACGCCCGGAAGCGACCCTGCAGGTCGCGGCGATGGACGACGGCCAGGAGGGCCACCGGCAGCACGATCGCGACCAGGGTCGGCGCCGCGCTGCGGGACAGGAAGGCCGCCGTGCCCCCGCCCAGGACGTCCCTGGCCAGCAGGTTCGTGAGGTTCGAGACCGGCAGCAGCAGGGACGCCGTGTTCGCGAGCCACACCGTGGCCAGGGCGAAGGGCACCGCGGGCACGTCGACGCGCCGGGCCGTGAGCACGACCACAGGAGTCATGATCAGCGCCGTCGTGTCCAGGGAGAAGAAGGCCGTGCACACCACGGCGAGCGCGCACACGGCGCACCACAGCACCGCGGTGCGTCCGCGTGCGAGGACGGTGAGGCCGTGGGCGATCACGTCCAGGAGTCCTGCCTCGCGGGCGAGCTCGGCGAGCACTGCGATCGCGAGGACGAATCCGAGCACGGGCGCGACCCGCGCCATCAGCGCTGCGAGATCCTGCGAAGGGAGCCCGCCGCTGAGGATGCACAGCACGGCGGCGAGGGCGAGCGCCCCGATCGCGAGCGCACCGGAGCGCCTGCGCAGGAGTCCGAGCATGCTGCGAAGCGTAGACCGCGGCGCCCTCCCGAGGGTCCCGCTCCCTCTCACGCCGCGGGACGACTGTGTCCGATGGGCGCGGCGGCGATAGCCTCGCACGTGCACGGGGTGCCCTGACCAGGGCTGAGAACACACCCGCTGAACCTGATCGAGCTCGTACTCGCGGAGGGATTGCCGCCATGACACCTGCCCCACGTCCGTTCACCGAGGACGCCGCCTTCACGGCGTCCCTGCGCCACCAGCACGCCCAGGCGTGGGAGCGCGCCGTCGGCCACCGTTTCGTGCGCGAGCTGCACGCGGGCTCCATCTCGGACGAGGTGATGGCGCGCTACTTGGTGCAGGACCATCGCTTCCTCGACGCCTTCCTGCAGCTGATCGGCGCCGCGCTGGCCACCGCCCGCACCCCCGCCGCCCGGCTGCGCTTCGCGCGCTTCGCCGGGGAGGTCGCCGGCGACGAGAACACGTACTTCTTGCGGGCCCTCGACGCGCTCGGGGTGAGCGAGGAGCAGCGCGCACAGATCCCGAACACCGCACCCACCGACGGCTTCCTCCACGTGTTCCGCGAGGCCGCGGAGACCCGCGACCACGCCGCGATCCTCGCGGTCCTGCTGGTCACCGAATGGCTCTACCTGGACTGGGCGAGCCGGGCGACCTCGCCCCTGCCCGAGAGCTTCGTCCACGCCGAGTGGATCTCCCTGCACGACGGTCCCGGCTTCCGCGATCTCGTGGACTTCCTGCGCGCAGAGCTCGACGCCGCCGAGATCGAGGACCCCGAGCGCGTGCGCAGCTTCTTCACGCGCACCGTCCGGCTCGAGAACGACTTCTTCGACGCGGCCTACGAGACGGCCCCCGAGGGGGCGTCGGCATGAGCGCACCTTCCCTGTTCGACCGGCTCAAGGCCTCCGCCGCCGAGGACTGGGACGCCTACGTCCACCATCCCTTCGTCACGCGGCTGGGCGAGGGCACGCTCCCCCTGGCCGCCTTCCAGGACTACCTGGTCCAGGACTACCTGTTCCTCTTCCAGTTCGCGCGGGCCAACGCCCTGGCCGCGTACAAGGCCGACAGCCTCCAGGGCATTCGCTCGGCCGCGGACTCCCTGACCGCGATCGTCACCGAGACCGCTCTGCACGTGCGGCTCACCGCCTCCTGGGGGATCGACCAGGAAGTCCTCGAGACGGCCGACGAGAAGCCCGGCACCGTCGCCTACACGCGCTTCGTCCTGGACACCGGCATGGCCGGGGACGCCCTGGACCTGCAGGTCGCCCTCGCGCCCTGCGCGATCGGCTATGCGGAGATCGGGACCGCGCTCGCGCCGCGCCTCGCCGACGGCGTCGAGCATCCTTACGGCGAGTGGATCGCCGAGTACGCGGGGCAGGAGTTCCAGGCGAGCGCCGCCGTGGCCGCCGCGCGGCTCGACGACCTCGCCGGCGGCGACCTTCCCGCCCGCCGCCGGGCGCGGCTCGAGAGGATCTTCCGCACGGCTACTCGCATGGAGGCGGCGTTCTGGCAGCAGGCGCTGGACTGATCGCGGGCGCGCATTCACCGGGCGCAAGGGGACCGTGCGTGCAAGCATGAGGCGGTGAGCACGCCTCCGTCCTCCCCGAGCCCGTCCGAGCCGCGCCGTTCCACCGCGCGTCCGCAGTCCGCGGCGCGGCAGGTCGAGGGCCACCAGCCGTTCCTCCACGACCTCGCCGTGGTGCTGCGCGCTCCGCTGCAGGCCTGGTCTGCGCCCGACGGCACGATCACGGGCGTCGGCGCGCAGGGCATCTATCTCGGCGACACCCGTGTCGTCTCCGACCTGGTCTGCGAGGTCGAGGACGCTGCCGAGGCCGCGGACGAGGACGAGGAGCACCCTGCTCTCTCGCCCCTTCGCGCCGAGACGCGCAATGCTCGGGAGACCGTGTTCCGCGGGGTCGTCACCGCGCCCGACCTGCCGGGCGACCCGCTCGTCGTCCTCGAGCGCACGCGCACAGCGTCCGGCTGCGGCATCCGCGAGACGCTGCGCCTGCGCAACGACGACGACCGCCCGCGCACCCTGTCCCTGCGCCTCGGGCTCGTCACCGACGGCGCGACGATGTCGCAGGTCAAGGACCCGCGTCTGATGCTCGCGCAGGCCCCCGACCGCCCCGCGGCCCGCATCCGGGACGGCGCTGCACGGTGGCCGATCGGTGAGCGGGGCGAAACGGTGCTCCGCGCGAGCATCGGCACCGGCACCGGCACCGGCACCGGCACGACTGTCCCGGAGGCCGACGGGCCCGTCATCACCTGGCGCTGCGTCCTCGAAGCACCGGCGCGCGGAACGGCCGAGGCGGACTGGGAGCTCGCGCTCACCGACCCGGACGTCCCGTTCGAGGCCGCCGAGCCCCGGCGCCTCCCGCTCGCCGTCGGGCCGGATGCGGACCCCGAGCGTCGGGCCGTCCGCGACCTGCTGGTCCGCTCCCTCGCGGACCTCGACGCGCTGCGCCTGCAGGTGCCGGGGGATCCGGCGTGCAGCTTCGCCGCGGCCGGCGCCCCGTGGTTCTTCACGCTGTTCGGCCGCGACTCGCTGATCGCCGCCTCGCTGGCCCTGCCCGTGGACGTCGCGCTCGCGGAGGGCACCCTGCGCACGCTCGCGAGCATGCAGGGCACCCGCACCGTGACAGACACCGCCGAGCAGCCCGGCAAGATCCTCCACGAGGTCCGCGCCCAGGGCATGGAGATGGCCGAGGGCCATCTGCCGCCCGTCTACTTCGGCACGATCGACGCGACGCCCCTGTGGATCGAGCTCCTGCACGACGCGCTCGAGGCCGGCCTCGACCCGGCCGTGCTCACCGAGCTGCATCCGCAGCTCGAGGCCGCCGCCCGCTGGCTCCTCGAGCATACGGACGCCGACGGCGACGGTCTGCTCGAGTACATCGACGAGAGCGGCCACGGCCTGGCGAACCAGGGCTGGAAGGACTCCGGCGACTCGATCCGCTGCGCCGACGGGTCGCTGGCCACCGGCGCGATCGCCCTCGCCGAGGTCCAGGGCTACGCCTATGCCGCCGCTCTGCACGCCGCCGACCTGCTCGAACGCAGCACCCGCCCGTCAGCCGATGAACTCCCCACCCGTCTGCGCGACTTCGCCTCCCGCCTGCGCGCGGCCTTCCACGCGCGCTTCTGGTGCGAGGACGAACGCGGCCCCTACCCCGCGCTCGCCCTCGACGGCGCCGAGCGCCCGGTCGACGGCGTCGCCTCGAGCATGGGCCATCTGCTGGCGACCGGCCTGCTGGATCCGGACCAGGAGCGGATCGTCGTCGGCCGCCTCATGGACCGGCCCCTGTTCTCGGGCTTCGGCATCCGCACCCTCTCGACCGACAACGGCGGGTTCGGGCCGCTGCGGTACCACGGCGGCAGCGTGTGGACGCACGACACCGGGTACATCCTGCGCGGCATGCTCCGCGCCGGTTTCGAGGACGAGGCGCGCGTGCTCGCGCGCGGTCTGCTGCGGGCGGCGGACGCCTTCGACCAGCGGCTTCCCGAGCTGTTCGGCGGGCAGAGCGCCGACGAGGTCTCCGCGCCCCTCCCCTATCCGGCCTCGTGCCGTCCGCAGGCGTGGGCGGCGGCGAGCGCCGTGCCCGTGGCCCGCGCGCTCGGCGCGCTCTGAGCGGAGAGTCGAGCGACAGGCCCGCCAACCCACCGCTCCTGCGACCCGCTCGGGCCCCACCCATCCGACGACGAGCCGTCGGTCCGGACGAGCTGACGCACCGACGATCAACGGACAGGTTCTGACCTGCATCGGTTCTACGGTCACGTCCATGACGACTTCCCACGCCACCGCCTTCGTATCGACCCGCATCATCACGGACGACCTCGACGCGATGGTCGACTTCTACGAGCAGCTCACCGGCACGCCCGCCGTGCGCCCCGCGCCGGCCTTCGCAGAGATCCTCACCCCGACCGCCGCTCTCGCGCTCGGCAGCACCGCCACGGTGCCGCTCTTCGCACCAGGATCTGCCGAGGCGGGCGCCAACAGGTCGACGATCCTCGAGTTCCTCGTCGACGACGTCGACGCCGAGTACACCCGTCTGGCCGCACTGGGCACGGAGTTCGTCGCCGCGCCGGCACTGATGCCGTGGGGCAACAGAGTGTTCTTCCTCCGCGACCCCGACCAGAACCTCGTGGGCGTCTTCAGCCCCGTCACCACAGAGGCGATCGAGCGCTTCGCCGGACGCTACGGACGCTGAACGCGCGGAACGACGAGCCCGGACGGCGCCCCGGCCTCCGGTCATCACCGCAGCCCTCCGCCCACCTCCGGGTGACTCAGCGCGGGAACCGGCCGTGCACAGCGGCCGCGACCCTCCGTACGATCGGAGGAGGCCACCCACGACGCAGCGGAGGATCTCCATGACCGAGTCCCACAGCCCCTCGAACACCACCGCGACCGAGGCCGCTGCCGCGGGGGCCGCGGCCGGCGCGCTCGGCGAGGGCGGGGAGACGCGCCCGAAGCCCGAGGACCGCCTGGAGACCACCGCCCATCTGCTCGAGCTGCCCGACGGCTCCTCCCTCACCTACACGGCGACCGCCGGCACGCACGTGCTCACCGAGGAGCCCGAGGGCGAGGCCTATGCGCGCGGCACCGCCTACGCGGAGCTGTTCGCCGTCAGCTACGTCGCGACCGACCGCGGCTCCCGGCGCCCCGTGGTGTTCGCCTTCAACGGCGGCCCCGGATCCTCGACCGTGTGGCTGCACCTGGGCCTGCTGGGCCCGCGGCGCGTCGACTCCGGTGACGCCGGCGCCCTCACCCCTCCCCCGTTCGGCCTCCTCGACAACCACGAGACGATCCTGAAGGACGCGGATCTGGTGGTCGTCGACGCGATGTCGACCGGCTACTCGCGGCCCGCGCCCGGTGCGAAGCCCGACCGCCACCACGGGATCACGGCCGACCGCGACCTCGTGGCGGACTTCATCATGGACTGGCTGACCCGCAACGAGCGCTGGCTCTCCCCGGTGCACCTCGTCGGCGAGTCCTACGGCACCACCCGGGCGAGCGCCGTCGCGGGCCGCCTCGTGGACCGCTTCAACGTCGCCCCCGCGGGCATCGCGCTGCTCTCCCCGGTCCTGGACTTCTCCACGATCGTGTTCGCCGAGGACTTCCCCGCTGGGAACGATGCCCCGTACCTGCACTACCTCCCCACCTATGCGGCGATCGCACACGCGCACGGCAAGCACCCCGGGCGCTCGCTGCTCGAGGTCGTGGACGAGGCGGAGGCCTTCGCCGAGACCGAGTATCCGCAGCTCCTCGCCCAGGGCCACCGTCTGGACCCCGAGGAGAAGCGCGAGGCTGCCGAGCAGATCGCGGCGCTCATCGGCGTCGGCCCCGACTGGGTGGAGCGGGCGGATCTGCGCGTGGAGCACATGGCCTATCTGGCGGAGGTGTTGCGGGAGGAGGGTCGGATCGTCGGCCGCATCGACGGGCGCTTCAGCGCCCCCGCCGGCAACCTCAACGCCGCGACCATGGAGACCGACCCCTCGACGGACCAGCTGGGCCCCTCGTACACCGCGGCCATCAACCAGTACCTGACCGCCGAGCTCGGCTTCACCTCCGACGTGGTCTACGAGATCTTCTCCCCCAAGGTGCATCCCTGGAGCTATAAGGAGTTCGAGAACCGCAGCGTGGAGGTCGCCTCCGACCTCGCAAGGGTCTTGCGGAAGGTGCCGTCCACCAGGGTGTTCGTCGCCCACGGCTACCACGACGCGGCGACCCCGTTCCACGCCAGCGAGCACGTGCTCGCGCACCTGCCGATCCCCACCGACGACTACCGCGAGCGGATCCGCATCGAGTACTACGAGGCCGGCCACATGATGTACATCCACGAGCCCAGCCGCGTGGCCCTCGGTGAGCACCTCGGGGAGTTCGTGCGCGGGGAGTGAGCCGGCGCCCGGTGAGCGGGCCCCGGTGAGCGGGCGCCCGCTCAGCCGTCCTCGCCGTGCCCCCGATCGCCCGTCACCGCGGCGAGCGTCCGGCTGACGACCGGCCACTGGACCGCGCGCATGGCGAGAGCGGAGGCTCGGATGCCGACCCGGGTCCTGGGCAGATGGGACGCGACCCTGCCGGGGAGGAGCTTGCGCGCCGCCTGCGCGCGCGGGCGCATCCGCTCCTCGAAGGAGGCGAGGGCCGTCGCGAGGGGCACCGCCCCGTCGCCGAGCTCGTTCGCGAGCGCCTCCGCGCCGAGCAGGGCGAGCGCCGTGCCCAGGCCCGAGAGCGGGCTGGTGCACCAGGCGCTGTCGCCGAGCAGCACCACCCGGCCCGTGTGCCAGCGGGGCACCCCGATCTGCTCGATCGTCTCGAGGGCGAAGTCCGGCGCGTCGGCCGCGCGGGCGAGGAGCTCCTGTGCCCGCCACCCGACGTGTCCGAAGGTGCGTTCCAGCAGGGCGATCTGCGCGCCGCGATCGCGTCGGGAGGGCAGCGGACCGGTGGTGCGGAACGAGAAGCCCACCTCCTGGGTGCCCGGGTGCCCGGGGCGCGCCTCCACCAGGCGACCACCAGGGGCGTTGTGCACGAGGAACCACCCGTCCAGCGTCGGCGTCGCCACGGTCTCCTCGATCGTGCACCACGCGTGGGCCAGGCCGAGAGGACGACGGAACCTCTCCTCCGGACCCCAGAGCAGGCTCCGCACCCGCGAGTGCATGCCGTCGGCGCCGACGACGAGGTCGAACTCCTCGACCCTTCCCGAGCGGAAGCGCACCCGCACCGCGTCGGCCCGTTCGTCGATCGCCTCCACGGTCTCGGAGAAGCGGTGGTCGATCCGGTCGCTGCAGGCCTCGTGCAGGGTGCGGGCGAGGTCCGTGCGCAGCACCTCCTCGCGGGAGACGAATCCACGGCCGTCGAAGGCCTCCACCGGCATCGCCGCGCACTCTCCTCCGTGCGCGTCCACCCAGGCGATCCCGCGCTGGTCGACGAGATCAGCCAGCACCGCGTCGAGCAGTCCCATGCGGGCGAGCACCTCGCGCGACCCTGCGCGCAGGTCCACGGTCTGCCCTCCGCTGCGCAGGTCGGGCGCGATCTCGACGACCGTGACGTCCCACCCCTGTCGGTCGAGCAGGAGTGCCACCGTGTCCCCTGCGATCCCTGCTCCGACGACGAGCACTCGTGCCATGACCCCTGCTTCCCTCGATGCTCCGCTTAATGCGATTGCTTTCGCGTTAACGTAGGCCGTCCGTCTCGCGAATGCAAGAGTCTTCGCATTAGGGTGGCGGCATGACACAGTCCTCCGGAACGGTGCGCCCGGGTGGCCGCACCGAGCGCACCCGAACCCGAGCCCATGACGCCGTGCGGACGCTGTTGGCCGAGGGCGGCACCGCGGCCGTGACGTTCCCGGCCGTCGCCGAGCGCTCCGGTGTGCATCCGGCGACGCTCTACCGCCGCTGGCGCACGCCCGAGGCGCTGCTGCTCGACGTCGCCGCCGAGCAGCTCGCCACGGAGCAGCCGGTCCCGGTCACGGGCGATCTGCGCGCCGACCTGACCGTCTACGCCCGCCGTCTCGCCCGGAGCCTGACCTCCCCCGAGAGGCTCGGCCTGTTCCGAGCGATGGCGGCCGCGGCCACGGCGGGCGGGATGCAGAGCGTGCTGGAGTTCGTCGCCCCGCGGCTCGATCAGTTCGCGGACCTGCTCGAAGGGGACGACGCCGAGGAGCTCACGCCGATGGACCTCTTCGAGCTCGTCCTCTCCCCTCTGTATCTGAGGGCGCTGCTCTCCGGCGACCCGGCCACCGAGGAGCACCCTCTGGGCGAGGCCGACGCCGAGCGCCTGGTGGACAACGTCCTCGCCGTCCGCGCCGCGCGCCGGGACGGCACGGGGCGCTCTGCCGACACCGCCTGACGCCGCTCCCCGCCTCCCGTGTCACTGCCGCAGCAGCGGCTCCAGGTCCGAGGCGTCCACGAGCGGGTCGTCGAGGTCCACGGTGATCCGCGAGTGCGCCATCAGCCGCGCCGCCCCGGTGGTCGTCGAGTCCCAGGCGGACAGCCCCTCCACCTGCGTCGGCCCCAGCAGGGTGCCCACGAAGCTGCTGCCGCGCGGGGAGATCGTGCGCAGGGCGTCACCGGGTGCGAGCTCGCCGTCCTCGGCCATCAGCGCCAGCCGCGCCGAGGTGCCGGTGCCAGTGGGGCTGCGGCAGATCACGCCGGGGTGGACGTAGGTCGCCGAAGGTGACTCGTCGACCCCGTCGAGCCCACGGCGGATCGGTCCCGCGAAGTGCACGAACGGCAGCGGGCCGACGTCGCCGAGGGAGGGGTGCTCCTGACGCAGGCCCGGCCGAGCGGCGCGCACGAACGCATCACCGAAGGCCGTCAGGGCGATCTGCTCCTCGGCCGTGATGGCGAAGTCGTGCTCGTCGGCCCGGACCAGCGCGTAGTAGGCGCCGCTCCACACCAGGTCGAAGCGCACCGGTCCGTACTCGGGAACGTCGATCCGCAGGTCGCGGTCGGCGACGAAGGCCGGCTCGCCCTTGGTGGTGATCGACTCGACCCGGCCGTCCGCGCACTCGGCCGTGACCCGGGCGAGGCCCGCCGGGGACTCGAGGACGACCTGCTGGGTGCCGCCGGTCATCGGGATCATCCCGCTCTCCAGCAGCGCGGTCGCGGTGCAGATCGTGTTGGAGCCCGAGTACATCGGGTACCCCATCGCCTCCATGATGATGTAGCCGGCCTGCGCCTCCGGGTGACCGGGCTCGACGATCAGGTCGACGGACATCGCCGGGTCGCCGTAGGGCTCCGAGAGCAGCAGGCGCCGCAGACCGTCCCCCTCGCGCTGCAGGTAGCGCGCCTTCTCCAGGGCGGTGGTGCCCGGGATCGGTTCGATGCCGGCGGTGACGATCCGGCTGACGTCCCCGCCGGACTGGGTGTCGATCAGTTCGACGCTGCGTTCACGGCGCATCGGGATCGCCCGCCCCGGAGGTGCCGTGCGGGGCGGTGGCGTCGGGCGGAGCGGCCCCACCGGACGCCGCGGAACTGGCCTCAGCTCCGGCGAACGGCGCGCCGACCTCGTCCCAGTGCCGGTCGGGCACCACGACGAGCTTGCCGATGTAGGTCTTGCCCATGAAGGTCCGCTGCGCCTCGTGGAAGTCCGAGAGGCGGAAGGTGCGGTCCAGCAGCGGGCGGATCCGCCCGTCCTGGATGTACTCGACGAGCCGGCGGAACGCGGTACGGGTCCCCTGGGAGGAGCCGTGCAGCTCGAGCTGCTTGAGGTACATGGTGCGCAGGTCCAGATCCACGACCGGCCCGCCGATCGCGCCCGCGGTCGTGTAGCGGCCCTCCGGGCGCAGGATCCGCAGCAGGTCGTTGAACATCGGCCCCGCGACGAGGTCGGCGACCACGTCGATCGGCCCGTCGGCCGCCCTCGCGACCTCCTCGACGAGGTCTCCCGAGCCGCGCAGGATCACGTCCTCGGCGCCGATCGTGCGCAGCGCGTCCTCCTTGCCGGGACTCGAGACCGCGTAGGGGATCGCCCCGCGCACCCGCGCGAGCTGCAGGATCGCCGACCCCACCCCGCCGGATGCGCCGGTGACCAGCACCCTCTCGCCCTCGCCGAGGCGGGCGCGCACGAGCATCTGCTCGGCCGTGAGGTAGGCGCAGCAGAAGGTCGCGAGGCCCGCGTCGGGGATGTCGGCGGTGATCTCGTAGGCGTTCTCCGCGGGCACGGCGACGTACTCGGCGTAGCCGCCGTCACGGCCGTGGCCGATGTAGTCGATGTCGGCGAGCGAGTCGTCGCCCTCCGCGCGGTTGTAGATGCTGAAGTCCACCATCACCCGCTCGCCCACGCGGCCCGGCTCGACGCCCTCCCCGACCGCCACGATCCGGCCGACGATGTCCGCGCCCTGGATCCGCGGGAACTCGAGGGTGGAGCGCCCGCGCCGCCACGTGGAGACCTCGCCGGGGTCGGTGTCGCTGCCGTAGGCGCCCTCGCGCACCCACACGTCGGTGTTGTTCATCCCGCAGGCGTGGACGTCGATCAGCACCTCGCCCGCGGCGGGGCTCGGCGTGGGCACGTCATCCGCGTGGACGAGCTGCTCGAGGCCGCCGTGGCCGACGAGCCGGACGGCCGACATCGTGGGCGGGATCGGCGGCTCCGGCAGGGCGCCCGCTGCGGTGCGCGCTGTCTCGTTCGGGGTGCCAGGTGTCGCAGTCACGGGGACCCTCCCGCCCTCGGTTCGCGCCGTGCGGCGCGAGACGTAGGGAGAGCATGGCACCACGGAGCGCCGCCGGTAAATGGGTCACCGAGGATCGTCGGCCGGGACGGGCGGGACCGCGCGACCCGACCGCCCCGCTCAGCAGCAGCCGGCGGAGGGGTTCTCGCCCTGCTCGGCGTACTTCCGCCGCCAGAACTCCTTCTCGCTCAGCGGCGCATGAGCGCAGCCGGTGATCCGGTGGTGGTGCAGGTAGCGGTCGTAGGCGTCGGATCCCAGCACTCCGCGCGCGAAGCGTCGCACCCCGCGCAGGGCGCCGACGAGACGGCCGGGAACCGGCCCGGTTCCGCCCGTCGGCCGTCCCGCCGGAGCCACGCGCGTGCTCATCAGTGCCCGACCGTCCCGGCGAGGTCCTTCTCGGGGTGCTCGCGCAGGTGGTCCTTCCAGCGACCCTCGAGCTCCCTCTCGGCGGGCGTCGGCACCATGCCCGCGGGCGCGAAGTACGCGGACTCCACGCGCGGGGCCTCGGTGTCCAGGATGTTCCTCCCGTGGAGCGCCTGCCAGGTGCGCCAGAGCGAGACCACGATGACGATGATCGTGCAGACCACGAAGAGGATCGAGAGGGATCCCTGCACGGCGGTGTTGAAGACGACCGCGTGCATGTCCTCGGGGGTCTTCGCGAGGCCCAGCTCCGTCTTCCCCGCAGCGAGCGCGTCGCGGTAGGCGATGTGGTTCGCCCAGTAGCCCACCCCGGGGTCGGAGGAGAAGATCTTCTGGAACGAGCCGGTGATGGTGACGACCGCGGTGAAGGCGAGCGGCACGAAGATGATCAGCAGCGACCAGGTGCGGCCCTTGCGGGCGAACACCACCAGGCAGATCGCGAGGGCGACCGCGGCGAGCAGCTGGTTCGCGATGCCGAAGAGCGGGAACAGGGTGTTGATGCCGCCCAGCGGGTCGAGCACGCCCATCATGAGGATCGATCCCCAGCCGGCGACCATCACCGCGGTGGTGATCCAGGCGCCGACGCGCCACGAGTGGTCGCGGAAGCGGGGCTTCCAGCCGCCCAGGGCGTCGGCCAGCATGAAGCGGGCGACGCGGGTGCCGGCGTCGACGCTGGTGAGGATGAACAGCGCCTCGAACATGATGGCGAAGTGGTACCAGAACGCCATCATCGCGGGCCCGCCCACGAGCTTGTGCATGATCCCGGCGAGTCCCACGGCGAGCGTGGGCGCGCCGCCGGTGCGCGAGACGATCGACTCCTCGCCGACGTCCTTCGCGGTCTGCGCGAGGGTCGCGGGATCGAGGTTCACGCCGGTGAGGCCGAGCGAGTTCACGAACTGCGCGGCGCCCTCGATCGTGCCGCCGGTCGCAGCGGCCGAGGAGTTCATCGCGAAGTAGATGCCGCGGTCGATGGAGACGGCCGCGACCAGCGCCATGATCGCCACGAAGGACTCCATGAGCATGCCGCCGTAGCCGATCATGCGCATCTGGCGCTCCTTCTCCACGAGCTTCGGAGTGGTGCCCGAGGAGATCATCGCGTGGAACCCGGAGAGGGCGCCGCAGGCGATGGTGACGAAGAGGAACGGGAACAGGCCGCCGGTGAACACGGGCCCGTCGGTGCGGGAGGCGAACTCGGAGACCGCGGGGGTCGAGATGCTGGGGCGCACCACGATGATCGCGGCGGCGAGCATGACGATCGTGCCGATCTTCATGAAGGTCGAGAGGTAGTCGCGCGGGGCGAGCAGCACCCACACGGGCAGCACGGCGGCGATGAAGCCGTAGGCGATGATCAGCCCCGCGAGGACGGGACGGTCCAGATGGAACAGGGCGTCGCCCCAGCCGGTCTCGGCGACCCAGCGCCCGGAGATGATCGCGAACAGCAGCAGGGCCACGCCGATCACGGAGACCTCGAAGACCTTGCCGGGGCGCAGGAAGCGCAGGTAGAGGCCCATGAAGATCGCGATCGGGATGGTCAGGCCCACGCTGTAGACGCCCCAGGCGCTCTCCCCGAGGGAGTTCACGACGACCATCGCGAGGATCGCGACGATGATCAGCATGATGGTCAGGGTCGCGATGAACGCGGCCACGCCGCCGACGACGCCGAGCTCGTCGCGGGCCATCTGGCCGAGCGAGCGGCCGTGGCGACGGGTCGAGATCACGAGCACCAGGAAGTCCTGGACGGCGCCCGCGAGCACCACGCCCACGATGATCCAGATGGTGCCGGGCAGGTAGCCCATCTGTGCGGCGAGGACGGGGCCGACGAGCGGGCCGGCGCCGGCGATCGCGGCGAAGTGGTGGCCGAAGAGGATGCGCCGGTCGGTGGGGACGTAGTCCTTGCCGTCGTACTCGGCCTCCGCCGGGGTGGCGCGGGTGTCGTCGGGCTTCACCAGGCGGTTCTGGATGAACTTCGCGTAGAAGCGGTAGGCGACGAGGTAGGTCGCGACGGCGGCGAACACGAACCAGATCGCGTTGATGGTCTCGCCGCGCGCGAGGGCGAGCATCACCCAGCCGAGCGCGCCCACGAGCGAGATGGCGACCCACAGCACGATCTTCGCGGGAGTCCAGCGCTGCTCGGCGCGCACGGTCTGCTCGGGAAGGGCTGCGGGAGGGGCAACGGCCGTCGCAGCGGCCGTGCCCGAGGAGGGTTCAGGGGACGAGGGGGACATGGGGAAGACCTCCTGGGTCGTCGTCGACCGGCCGCCGGGGAGAACGGCCGACGACAGGCTACCGCCGCCGGCCCCGCCGCACCGTCGCCGCTCCCCGCAGCGCGTGCCCACGATGCGGCGGGAGATGCGCCGAGAGATGTGGCGCGCGACTCACATACCACGCGGACCCGCTGGTCGTCCGGCGATTGCAGGATGTCGCCGCCGAGGGCCCCGTGCGCGGTGGTAGCGTGACCGCCCGGCGGCCAATCCCCCGCTGCTCCTCCGAGTGCCATGAGCGTGCTCGCGACGGCGCCCCTTCCCCTGGACTCCGAGGCCCTGTCATGGTCGACATCCGGTTGGATGCGCAGTGGATCGATTACGCGATCATCGCGCTCTACTTCGTCTTCGTGCTCGGTGTGGGCTGGTTCGCCAAACGCGGCGTCTCCAACTCCATCGAGTTCTTCCTCTCCGGCCGCTCCCTGCCCGCCTGGGTGACCGGCCTCGCGTTCATCTCCGCGAACCTCGGCGCCGTCGAGATCATGGGCATGTCCGCCACGGGCGCCCAGTACGGCATGCCCACGATGCACTACTTCTGGGTGGGCGCGATCCCCGCGATGCTGTTCCTGGGCGTCGTGATGATGCCCTTCTACTACGGCTCGAAGGTGCGCAGCGTCCCCGAGTTCATGCGTATGCGCTTCGGCACGGCCGCGCACCTCGTGAACTCCATCAGCTTCGCCGCCGCGCAGCTGCTGATCGCGGGCGTGAACCTGTACCTGCTGGCCACGATCGTGAACCGACTGCTGGGCTGGCCCCAGTGGGTGGGCCTCATCGTCGCCGCCGCCTTCGTGCTGTTCTACATCTCGGTGGGCGGGCTCTCCGCGGCCATCTACAACGAGGTGCTGCAGTTCTTCGTGATCGTCGCGGCGCTGCTGCCCCTGACGCTCATCGGCCTGCACCGCGTGGGCGGTTGGAGCGGCCTCAAGGAGAAGGTCGCCGGCGACGGCATGCTCGGCGCCGAGCAGCTCCACTCCTGGCCGGGCGAGCAGCTCTCGGGCTTCAACAGCCCGATCCTCTCGGTGGTCGGCATCGTGTTCGGCCTGGGCTTCGTGCTCTCCTTCGGCTACTGGACGACGAACTTCGTCGAGGTGCAGCGCGCGATGGCCAGCAAGTCCATCACCGCCGCCCGGATGACGCCGATCATCGGCGCCTTCCCCAAGATGTTCATCCCCTTCATCGTGATCATCCCCGGCATGATCGCCGGCGTGCTGGTCTCGGACATGACCGAGTTCAAGAAGATGGACTTCGGGGGCGATGCCGCAGGGGCGGCCGCCACGGGCGTCTCCTACAACGACGCCCTGCTGCTGCTCATGCGCGACGTGATGCCCAACGGCCTGCTGGGCGTGGCGATCGCGGGCCTGCTGGCCGCGTTCATGGCCGGCATGGCCGCGAACATCTCGGCCTTCAACACGGTGGTCAGCTACGACCTCTACCAGCAGTACGTCAAGAAGGACGCCCCGGACAAGCACTACATCTTCGTGGGCCGCATCGCCACGGCCGTGGCCTGCGTGATCGCGATCTTCACGGCGCTCATCGCCGGGCAGTTCTCGAACCTCATGGATTACCTGCAGACTCTGTTCGGGTTCTTCAACGCGCCGCTGTTCGCGACGTTCATCCTGGGCATGTTCTGGAAGCGGATGACGCCTGCCGCCGGCTGGTCGGGCCTGGCCTCGGGCACGGTCGCCGCCGTCATCCTGTGGAGCCTGTCGACCTTCGGCGAGGTGTTCGTCCTGCCGGGCCAGGGGCTCGCGTTCCTGAGCGCCGCCACCGCGTTCGTCGTGGACATCATCGTCTCGGTCGTCGTCACCCAGTTCACGCGCCCCAAGCCCGTGCACGAACTCAAGGGCCTCGTCTACTCCGAGACCCCCAAGACCGATCTCGTGGACCCCGACGAGAAGGGCCTGCCCTTCTTCCGTCGTCCGGTCCCGATGGCCGGGATCGGCCTGGCGCTGGTCATCATCCTGAACATCGTCTTCGCGTGAGCCGGGACGGAGGAGAGAAGTCATGAACGACAACGAGAACCTCGAGGGCGGCCCCGTCGCAGTCCCCGATTCCGCAGGCGCCAAGGTCGAGACCGCCGGTGCCTTCGACATCCGCAACTTCATCGGTCTGCTGGTCGGACTGTTCGGCGTGATCCTGGTGCTGGTGGGGCTGTTCGACTTCAGCGACGTCGAGTCGGCCAAGACCGGCGGCGTCAACGCCAACCTGTGGGCCGGCCTGGTCATGGTCGTCGTCGGCCTGCTCTTCGCCCTCTGGGCGAAGCTCGAGCCGATCCGCATGGTCGTCAGCGAGAACGAGGAGGGTGCCGAGGAGCCGCGCGACATCGCGGGCCTCGACTGACCTCCCACCCCACCGCCGATCCGTCGGCCGACGGGAACGCCCCCGCCGCCCGCGCACCGCTCAGCGCTGCGCCGGCTGCGGGGGCGTTCCGGTGCGCGGATCACGCGTGCGCCTGCCCCTGCGCCGCCCCTACACTTGTGTACGACCGTACGCCTACGTGATCTGGAGACGCCCGTGCCCGGCGCACCCGCTTCCCTCGCCCTGCGCCGCCTCGCGCTCTGCGCCCTGTTCTTCCTGCCCGGGATCAGCATCTCCTCCTGGGTGACGCGCACCCCCGCGATCCGCGACCTGCTGGGCGCCTCGACGGCCCAGATGGGCCTCGTGCTGTTCGGCCTGTCCATCGGCTCGATGCTCGGGATCCTCACCTCGGGGCCGGCGGTGATGCGCCTGGGCGCCCGACGGGTCGTGCTCGTCGCCTCCGCGCTTCTGGTGCTCGCGATGCCCACGATCGCCGCGGGCGCGGCCACGCAGCAGGCGCTCGTGGTCACCCTGGGCCTCGCCCTGTTCGGCGCCGGCACCGGCGGCGGCGAGGTCGCGATGAACATCGAGGGCGCCGAGGTCGAGCGCGAATCCGGCCGCACCTTCCTGCCCACCCTGCACGGCTGCTTCAGCCTGGGCACGGTGGTGGGGGCGGGCGCCGGCATCCTCGCGAACGCCGTGCACCTCCCCGTGGTCCCCCACCTGCTCGCGATCGGCGTGATCGGCGCCGTGCTGCTGGCCTGGGCGATCCGCCTGCTGCCCGCCGCCACGGGCCAGGTCACCGCCGAGGAGCGCGCCGCCCGCGGGCACCTCACCGGCCCGCCGGTCTGGAAGGACGGCCGCCTGCTGCTGATCGGGGCGATCGTGCTGGCGATGGCGCTGGCCGAGGGCACCGCGAACGACTGGCTGCCGCTGGTCATGGTCGACGGCCACGGCTTCGACGCGGCGCTCGGCAGCGCCGTCTACGCGGTCTTCGCGGCGTCGATGACGCTCGGCCGCTTCGCGGGCGGACCGATCATCGATCGCGTGGGCCGCGCGCCCGTGCTCGCGGCGAGCGCCGCCTGCGCGACCGCGGGACTGGTCCTCGTCTCCCTCGTAGACAACCAGATCGTGGCTGGCATCGCGGTGATCCTCTGGGGCCTCGGAGCCTCCCTCGGCTTCCCGGTCGCGCTCTCGGCGGCGGGCGACTCCGGCCCGCAGCCCGCCCAGCGCGTCGCGCTGGCCTCGATCGTCGGATACATGGCGTTCCTCGTCGGCCCGCCGGTGCTGGGCTTCGTGGGCGAGCACGTGGGGCTGCGCGGCGCCCTGCTGCTGCCCGCCGCGGTGGTCGCCGTCGCGATCTTCCTGGCGCCCTCGACGGGGAATCGGAGCCTGCGTCGCAGCAGCTGAGGCGCGAAGGTCCCGCATCGAGGCGCCCAGGTCCCGGGCGAGGGGTCGGCGCGTGAAGGCCGTCTCGGAACCGGCGCGGCACCCTGGCATCGGCGGGCGACCCGTGCGCACGATGGACGCACCATGGATCGCGATCTCGTCTGGTACGTCAGCTACGGCTCGAACATGAACGCCGAGCGCCTCGCCTGCTACATCCAGGGCGGCAGGCCGCCAGGCGCGCTGATCGGCTACACCGGGGCCCGCGACCGCACTCCCCCGCGCGAGGCGGCGGGCGTGATGCTCCCGGGCCGCCTGCACTTCGCGGGCGAGTCCCGCGTGTGGAGCGGCGGCATGGGCTTCTACGACCACGACGCCGAGGGGCCGACGCCGGCCCGCGCCTTCCTGCTGACGATCCCCCAGTTCGCGGACGTCGCCGCCCAGGAGATGCACCGCCCCGTCCAGGAGGACGACCCCGTCGAGCGCCTCGTGCGCGAGGACTTGGGCATCGGCGGCACAGCCGCCGGCGGGACGGCGAGCGCGGGCACGCGCGTGGCCGTCGGCCCCGGACGCTACGAGACCCTGGTGGTGCTCGGCGAGCGCGGGGGCATCCCCATGCTCACCTTCACCGCGCCCGACGGGATCGGCGACGTGCCCGCGACCCAGCCCGCCCCCGCCTACCTCGACATGCTCGCCGAGGGCCTGCGCCAGTCCCACGGCTGGGACCGCGAGCGGGCCGACGCCTACTTCGCCGCGCGCGGCACGGACCTGGAGCGGGTGGGGGTCTAGAGGGAGGCGGTGATGGTGCGCTGAGACTATCGCCCGATAGGTGACCACCGGTTCTCGTATCAGGCCGCGATGTCACGCCATTGCCTGACCGTTCCGCTGTGTCGTTCCGCGGAGACCTGCGGCGTGTGGGGCCTTCAGTGCTGATGCCGACGCCGGCGCCTCTCGACCTGCCAGACGGTGACGATGGCGATGACCTCCGCGAGGAGAAAGACCAGCATGTAGGGCCCTCCCGCACCGGCGCTGCGGTCCTGGCCGATGCCGCCGCCCTCGGCGAACAGGGCACCGATGCCGTAGGCGAAGACGTTGTTCATGACGTGGAAGGCGATCGACGCTTCCAGACCCCGGCTCAGCAGCGCCATGACCGCGGTGCTCGCCCCGAGGCCCAGGTAGTTCAGGATCATCCACGGATCCAAGCTGGTGTGGACGACGGCGAAGAGCACGCTGGATCCGAAGATGCCCACGATCAGCGCGGGGCGCGAAGCACGGATCCAGGACGCGTAGGAGGCGGTGAGGACACCTCGGAAAGCGACCTCCTCCGCCGCGGCCTGCAACGGCGTGGTCAGCGCCAGCACCACCAGCAGCCCGATGGTCGTGCCGGAGACGGAGAACAAGGACAGCGGTGACGGGTTGATCAGCTGGACCGCGGCATTGGCGAGGACCATGAGCACCGCGAACAGGCCGACGTACATCCCCAGCCGACGCCACTGGAAAGCCCGTCCCGCGCTCAGCGCGGATCGCCACGGCACCCGCCCTGCCTTCGCGAGAACGAGGAGTGCCAGCGGGGCGACGAGGATGGTCGCGAGATTGATCGCCAGGAAGGTCAGAGGGGTCAGCGAGGCGTCGTCGGGATCTTTGCCCAGCAGGCCGAACTCGACGAGGGCGGCGATGCCTCCCAATATCAGCTGGAGGCCGTAGATCGCTGCGACGACGACGATCGTCAGCACCAAGGGGACCCACCATCGCATCGACAGGTGCGCGCCGAAAGGACGTTCTCCACCGACGGAGGAGGCGCTCGAGGGTTCGTTGAGGATCGGATCAGGCATCGTGGTCATGGTGGTCCTCCGGGGAGTGGTGTGAGCTGGACGAGACGGAGCCGCCGTCCGGGGTGATGGCGAAGCGACGCCAGATGGTGCCGAACAGCAGCCCGATCGAGCCGCTCAGAGCCGCGATGACTATCGCGTCGGTGAGGGCGGTGATGGGCACCGTGCCGACGAGCACGAACATCGAGGCGAAGAACGCGATGAGGCACAGCACGGCGATCGCCCGATCCTGGAACCGCATCAGCGCCCTGCCGAGTCGGTTGCGTGGTTCGGGAGTGCTCGCGCGGTTGTCGAGGAAGAGCGCGATGAGCAGGAGCGGGACGACCTGCATCGCACCCTCGTAGAGGAGTGAGTCATCCATCGTGGTTCCCCGTCTCGTCCCGTTGGTTCGGGGCCTCGAACGGACTCGGTCCGGCAGAGTCATCCGTCGTGCTGAGACTGCGTGGCGGCACGGAACGGTGAGCGCGTGCGTGCGGAGAGCACAGAGGCGCATGAGGGATGAGCGCCTCCTCGGCGAGGTGCGGTGCCTGGGTGCGGTGCTCGGGGGCACCGGTTTCGTAGGCAGGCCATGGCAGCAGCGCACCGGCCGCGGTGCGATGCTGGGAGCCGCACCGGATCAGGGAGATCCAGGCGTCGCCTCCGATCGCGGGCCACGAGCCCGCGGTGGGCATGACCTCCAGGCACTCGAACAAGCCGAAGCCGGTGGGGCCTCCGCTGGCCGGCACGTCCTCGGACCCGGCACAGATCCTGACGACATCGCCGTAGGCGGCATTCAACGGCCGGGCCAGATAGTGGGGCGCGCGCGAGCACGGGGCCGCAGGAGCGCTCCTCGACGCCGTGCTGATCGGAGTGCTTGCTGTCCGGTGCTGGTCATGGGAGGGCTCCTGGCGAAGTCGAGCACGTGCACCATCATCGGAAACCGTGCCCTGGGGGCACGGTCAAGACCGTGCTTCCGATTCCCTTCCCCATCCACGAGGATGGAGGCATGTCTGCTCTCCCTGGTGTCCGTCGATGACCTGGAGCACGCGCCAGCTCGCGGACCTCGCCGGCACCACGGTGAAAGCGATCCGGCACTACCACGCGACCGATGTGCTCGAAGAGCCCGTACGCGCGGCCAACGGATACAAGCAGTACGGCACAGCCCACCTGGTGCGCCTGCTGCAGATCACACAGCTCCGGGACCTGGGGATGTCGACGGCGGAGATCCGAGCAGCAGGCGACTCGGAGGACATGTTCTTCGACACCGTGCGCGCGCTCGATGCTCGACTCGCCGCCTCCATCGAGCGTGAGCAGAAGATCCGAGCCGACCTCGCCGAGCTGCTCGCCCACCGCACCGGACCGGACGTCCCCGTCGGCTTCGAATCCATCGCCGACGGCCTCACCGGGGCGGACAGGGCGGTGATCTCGATCAGCGCGCTGCTCTACGACGAACAGGGCATGCGGGACCTGCATGAGATCGCCGAACACCATCAGGACACCGATATCGCCTTCAACGACCTGCCGGCCGATGCCAGCGCCGAAGCCATCCGCGCCGTCGCCCTACGGCTGGCGTCGGTGCTGCGCAGGATCCACGAAAGCTACCCCGACACACGGAATCCGCCTCGGCCGACGACTGCTCGCAAACGCGAGGCGATGCACGCGCTCTACCAATCGCTGCCCGACCTCTACAACCCCGCACAGATCGGCGTGCTCGCGCAGGCGTACCGTCTCGCCCAGGACGACGGGCCTCGAGACGACGCGGACGCCTGACACGTTCTGCGAAAGGCCGCTGGCCGTGGACCCAGATGGAGCGCAGCATCAGACGGGTGATGATCCCTCCCCGTCGTGGCACATCGCGAGAGCCTCGGGGGCGGGGGCGTGCGGCGCTCGTCTTAGAGAACGGGTGAGAGGTAGCCGCCCTCTGTCGAGAGCAGATCGGTGAGCAGGCGGTCCGGTCGCCACCCCTCGACGGCGTCGTCGGTCGAGTCACGGGTCAGCCAGATTCCGACATCGCGAAGCTGGTCGAGAACCGCAGCGCCGAGAATCAGCGAGCGCCCGTGAGTGGGGTCCATCTCCCTCAGCGCTATCTCGAGCGCCGCCGCGCTCGCATCGGAGTCCTTCATTCCGTCCTGCTCCGACCATCGTGCTTCATACACGAGCCGAGACAGGTCGATCTCGACCGGACCCAGTACAGAGAACTCGAAGTCCAGAAGCGACACAACTCCGTCGTCCCAGAGAGCATTCATCAACGCGAGGTCGCCGTGGTTGACCACCGGCGGAACCTGGGGAGCCGCGTGGAAGAACTCTTCGAGGATGTCCCTCAATCGCGCCTCTTCGATGCCAGACAGTGGCACCTCCCGCGCCACGCGCCCGGCCAAAGATCCAGCCGCTTCGAGCGAGGCCGGCATGAACCCGCCGTGGGTCGCCACGAGCTCCCGAAGTGACGGCGTCGCCTGGTGGACAGCCCGGGCCCGATCCCACAGTCCTGCAATGGCCTCTTTCTGCTTGTCTGCTGTCAGCTCTGACCAGACCTCCTGCAGGTTGTCGCCCGGGACCTCGGAGGTGACGATCCATCCATGCCCCCGCAAGCGGCCATCACCCAGAACTTCGGGGTGACCGACAGCTTGGGGAAGCCTGCGCACCAGAGCTGCCTCACGACTCATGTCGACAGGAGTATGCGCGATCCGCACGGCGATTCCGTCGCCGACCCACGTCGCGTTCGAGTAGCCATTCGCGCGCCGCATCCGTGAGAGATCGCCCCCGAAATTGGCGGCCACCTCGGCCGCCAGGTTCCGGACGAGCTCTGCCTGGAAGGGCTCACGGCACTGGTCGAGCGGATGGTCGGCAGCGCTGGCCTCTGTCATCATGCGAGCACTTTCCCACAGGCCAGTTGGATCGGCCCAGGTGAAAAACTGATTCCTTGCAGGGACTCGAGAGCCTGCCCGCTCACGGCCTCATCGAGCCGGTGCGGCACCCCAGCGGGACAGCGGGACTGCCGCAAGGATGGGTGACATCTGATCTGGCTTGCCCGTAGGGCGGCCTGGAAGGATGTGTACCATGCCCGCTCCCTACCCCCAGGAGT